>CAYJLT010000019.1:0-22082 GCA_964371295.1 uncultured Treponemataceae bacterium | reverse complement strand
GTAAAAGTAAGAAATATACAAAGGATAATTAATGAAACAAATTGACGCTATTTTTTTTGATATAGATGGCACACTACTCAGTTTTAATACTCATATCATACCAGAGAGTGCAAAAAAAGCGCTCCTTTTACTAAAAGAAAAAGGTGTAAAAATATTTATTTCAACAGGTAGGGCAAAAGCAGAAATAGATGTTGTAAAAGATATGTACTTTGATGGCTACATAACTTTAAATGGCCAGTATTGCTATGACAACAAAAATAATAAAATATTTGAAAATGCATTGCACAAAGATGATATTCAAAAACTACTATCGTATTCTAAAGAGCACAGTATTCCATGTTATTTTGTAGAAGAAAATGATGCTTACTATAATATAAGAAATAACCTTGTAGATGAACTAGAAAAAATGATTCGAGTAGATACTCAACCTGTAGGTAACGCAGAACGAGCGTTAACAAATAGTATTTATCAAGTTTCTGCATTTGTTGATTCAAAACAAGAACAAGAATTGTTAAAGCTCATGCCTCATTCTGCTTCAGCAAGATGGTATCCTACATTTTGTGACTTATTTCCACAGAATGGAAGCAAAATTGTAGGTATCCGTGAAGTTTGTAAACATTTTAACATCAATATAGAAAACACAATGGCGTTTGGGGATGCTGGAAATGATCTTACTATGTTAGCAGGAGTAGGGCTTTCTGTTGGAATGGGAAATGCTAGCCAAGAAGTAAAAGACATAGTTGACTATGTAACTGATGATGTTGATAATGATGGCATATACAATGCACTAAAGCATTTTAAGATTTTATAATACTATTGATTTTTAAGGTAGGCTTTATTGCGATAAAAGTATCGCAAACTTTAGCAAGCTAAAAAAACCTTACAATAAATAAAGTCCAAGCAGGCGAAATTGCTAGCCTGCTTGGAATCACTATTGTGTAGGTTTTGCTTAAAGCGAAAAAGTCCCGTTTTTACAAGCAACAAGCAATTTTTGCAGCCACTTCAGCATTGTTATACACAAGTTGAATGTTTGCATCAAGGCTTGTACCCTTTGTAATTTGCTTAATTTTATCAAGCAAAAATGGTGTTGTGTCCTTTCCTTTTATGCCTAACTTATTTGCTTCACTTACCGCATCTTCAATACTACTTGTGATATAGTCAAAGTCCATAGCATATTGTTCTGGAATTGGATTTGTAATAAGCATTCCACCATCTAATCCTAAAGCGGTTTTAACATTAAAAGCATCTGCTATTTCTTGTGGGTTTTGCATATTATAATCAACTTTAAAACCACTTTTTCTTGTATAAAAAGCAGGCAACTCATCGGTATTATAGCCAATTACTGCAACACCCTTTGTTTCAAGATATTCTAACGTTAAGCCAATATCAAGAATTGATTTTGCCCCAGCACAAATAACCATAACATTTGTATTTCCAAGTTCTTCAAGGTCGGCAGAGATATCCATTGTTGTTTCTGCTCCACGATGAACGCCACCAATACCCCCTGTTGCAAAAACCGAAATTCCTGCAAGATGTGCAATTATCATAGTTGCTGCAACAGTTGTCGCGCCGTCTTCTTTTTTAGCTAAAAGAATGGGGATATCACGCCTGCTTGTCTTTGTGATAGCAAGGGCTTTTTTTCCAAAATACTCAACTTCCTCAGCTGTTAAGCCTACTTTTAACTTTCCACCGATTATTGCAATCGTAGCTGGAACCGCGCCATTGTCTCTAATAATGTTTTCAACTTTCGTTGCCATTTCTACATTTTGTGGGTACGGCATACCATGTGAAATTATAGTACTTTCAAGTGCAACAATTGGTTTTTTCTCTGAAATTGCTTTTTGCACTTCAGGTGAAAACTCTAAAAAATTCTTTAATTCTAACATATAAATCTCCTTCATCTATCGTTATCTATTATGTGATATTTTTTTCTATTATTTTTTCTAATGTTTGTGCATTTATCTTTGCACTTACCGTTTCCTTTTCAGATACGGTTATTGAAGAAGCTGCTAGCCCATATTTTGCCTGTTCTTCTATACCAAACCCCTTTGAAAAGGCATAGGCAATCCCTGCAAAAAATGAATCTCCGGCTCCCGATGTGTTCACTATGTTTGCGGGATAACACGGAAGCTTTTTTTTGTACCCTTCAGTTGCTACATATACTCCATCACTTCCCAATGTAATAAACACTTGCCGTAAACCGAGTCTAAGAAGTTTTTCTGCGGCTTCTTTTAAGGTTTTATCATCTACAATTTTTATCCCGCTTAAAATTTCTGCCTCTATTTTATTTGGTTTTAGCGTGTGCACTTTATCCAACAATCCAGTCAGCTTTTCAGCTTTTGCAGTAGAAACACAATCTACAAAGACAGGACATGTTGCATTATTAAGAAGGTATTCTATACTTTCAGTTGGCAAATTGGTATCACACACGCATAATTGCTGTAGGTTTATTCCTGCCATTCTCGGCTCTAAAAATTCAGGCGTAAGCTTTGTATAGATTTCCATGTCAGAGACAGCATAAAGCATATCACCTTTTTCATCGGTGACGAATAAATATGTTGAGGTATTAATTCCTGATAGAATTACGCTTTCAGTAATATCAATATTATTTTCATTGCAGTTTTCAACAATTCTTTTACTAAATACATCATCACCTAGTAGGGTTATAAACTTAATATTTTCAGATAATAAGCTTATGTTATGTGCAATGTTTCGCCCAACACCACCAAGTGAATAATGTACTTTTCCAGGGTTTGAATCACATAGTACGGGATTCTTAAAAGGTGAACCATAAATATCAATATTAGCTGCCCCTATAACTACAATTCCACCTTTAGAACGTAAAATATAACTTCGCCCAATTATAAAACCCTTTTTTGTTAAATTAGAAATATGCACAGCTACTGAACTTCGAGTTATTCCTACTTTTTGAGCAAGCTCATGTTGCGATATAAGAGGGTTTTCTTTTATTATCTGAAGAATATCATGTTCTCTTTCTGTCATACATCCAACCTTTACATTTGCTTAGTATAATAAACTTATGCTTATAATACCATGCTTTTTTTTATTTGTCAAGCATAAAATAATAATTATAATTGAAACATTAGCGCTAATACGGTATACTTTAAAATATAACAAGAGACTTGGAGAAAATATGATTACACTCGATACTGTTTATAAGGCTTCGCATGCACTAAATGATGTTGTAAGGCTAACTGATATTATCCCTGCAAAATCACTTTCTGAAAAATGTGAGCTTTTTCTCAAAACTGAAAATTTACAACTCACAGGTTCTTTTAAGCTTCGTGGAGCTTACTACAAAATGTCTCTTTTAACGGAGGATGAAAAAGCTCGAGGCGTTGTCGCCTGTTCTGCAGGGAACCATGCTCAAGGAGTTGCACTTGCAGCCCAAAAACTTGGCATCACTTCTACAATATTTTTGCCAGCAACAGCACCACTTTCAAAGGTTGAAGCAACCGAAAAATATGGCGCAATAATAAAACTCATTGATGGTATATATGATGATGCCTACGCCGCATCAATAGAATACCAAAAAGAAACAAGCGCTATTTTCTTGCACCCATTTGATGATGAAAATGTTATTGCAGGTCAGGCAACAATTGCACTTGAAATCCTAGAACAATTAAAAGATGTAGAGGCTGTAATTGTCCCTGTAGGTGGTGGCGGCCTCATTTCAGGTATTGCATATGTAATAAAAAGTTTAAAACCACGCTGCAAGGTATACGGAGTGCAATCTAAAGGAGCTGCAAGTATGCGCCTTTCACTCGATAATAAAAAAAGGTCCGAAGTTGAAACGGTAACAACTTTTGCAGATGGCATTGCAGTAAAAAAATCGGGTGAAATTACATTCCAGCTTTGCTCAGAATATGTTGACGATATTGTTACCGTGAGTGATGACGAAATTGCAACCGCAATTCTAACCCTTATGGAAAAGCAAAAGCTCGTTGCAGAAGGAGCGGGAGCTGCAGCAGTCGCTGCGATACTCTTTGATAAAATCCCTGTAGAAAATAAAAAAGTGTGTGCCATTGTTAGTGGTGGAAACATTGACGTAAACATTTTATCAAGGGTTATTCATCGAGGATTAATGAGGTCTGGAAGGCTATCTGAGTTAACAATAGAACTCATTGATAAGCCAGGTCAACTAAAAGATGTTACATCCATTATCGCTTCAACTGGAGCAAATATCATTGGGGTGCTACATGACAGAAA
Source organism: uncultured Treponemataceae bacterium (assembly GCA_964371295.1). Lineage (GTDB taxonomy): Bacteria > Spirochaetota > Spirochaetia > Treponematales > Treponemataceae > CAYJFX01. The sequence goes on along the minus strand of CAYJLT010000019.1, from coordinate 17,852 downwards.
CTTAGAAGACAGCCACTTAAACGATTGTACAATACAAATATCTCTTGAAACAAAAAATCAAGCCCACATTGCTTCTATTAAAGAAGTCCTCATCGAAAAGGGATATAAGCTTAGATAGTTAGAAAAAATCTTTCTTAGGCATAAAGTTCTTTTAATAGCGCATACTGTTCTTTTGTGAGACTGAGCAAATTCACCTTTCCCCCACCATCTGGTAGGTCTACTGCAAAGGTAGGCACAGAGAGCCCCGAAAGCTCATGACGCAATTGTGTGTATAAATCGATAGCATCATCTAAGCCTAGTCTAAAGTGAGATGTACCAGGAGCTAAATCCCCTTGAAATAAGTATCCTGGTTTTATACCAATAGTTACTAAATCATTAAAAAGTTTTGAAAGAGTTTTGACTTCGTCATTTATCCCTCGCAATAAAACTGTTTGACTTTGCATGGGAATGCCAGAATTAATCAATCTTTCGAGCGCACTCCTTGCTTCAGGTGCAAAGACATTACAAACTTCAACAGGGTGATTTATATGTGGGATTATCCAAAGCGGCTTCATTTCTTTAGCTATGCGTATAAACTCATCACTTATTCTCTCCGGTGCAAAAATGGGAGCACGAGTAGCAAGGCGAATAATTACATCACTTTTTGCACTTCTTATCTTTGACAATAATGTATATATCTTTGCATCACTTGTGCTCAGTGGATCTCCACCTGTAAGCAACACTTCTTTTACATCATTGCTGTGAGCAATATAATCACAGAACGAATCTATTTCTTTATTGTTTGCAAATGGTAAACTCATTGCATCACTTTCTTTTCTAAAGCAATAGCGACAATGGGCAAAGCAAGAGCCAGTAACTAAAAAAAGGCAGCGATTTTTATACTGATGCACAAGGCGACCGTTAAAAATATTTTCTCCTACAAGATGCTTTTTTGCACCGAGGGGGTCTGAGTTTTCTCCTATTAAAACAATGTTTTCCTTTTCAGAAAACATAATTTGCCCTTGTATAGCCTTTAGATTAGAGTGAATAGAATGTGATGATTTTTGGTCTAAAGAAATAGCCCCTTCTAGGCGCTCAATTAGAGTTTGCCAATAGGGGCTTAGTTTTTCATTAAGCATGAATTACTTAAAATGAATGTTTATAGCTAAATGCTATGCGGTCAAAAAACCATTCGCGACCAACAGGAGTCATATTTAAAACAGTATCTACACGGTCTGATGTTTTTTCATATTCTTGCACATAACTTGGTCTACTTGCAAAACGGAATTGAACCGTAAGCACATCTTTTTCAGTAAACTCTAAGATAGCGACAGGCGAAATATATGCTGTCATAAAGTCAGGGTCAACACCATGATACTTCTCAGCATATGCTGCTTCTCCGTCATAATAACCGTCAAGCTCGGCTTGAACAGCGACAGTTTGTAATACTAAAGGCATTTGATAACCGAGTAAAAATGTAGCGTTGTACTTCCAACCATTTGCTTTACCACCAGTACCTTGATATAACCATGGCTGTCCATCTTCTATTCCATTTGTTACACCTTCATAGTATACTTTGTACGTATTCATAGTTACAACATGATTCCAGTCCCCAGGTATAATTGCGGCTAGGTCAAATTGAAATAGTCCTTGAAACCATGCTTCATAAACGGCACTGTTAAATACTCTATCATCATATGCTCCTGTAGCTTCATTCCAAACAGCTAAGCCTTGAACTCCCATAAAGTCAAGCGGCCATGCTCCAGAAATACTTGTACCTGCAGTGAAGTCTAAAAATGCTATTGGAGAAAATTGCACTTGTACCATTGGGGTTATTGAAACAGGGCTCAATTCTAGAATTCCAGAAAGCTTAAGTCGATTACCACTAACAAGTGGGTTATCACTAAAGGGAACAGGAATTGTGTAATCAGCAAAGCCAGTTACACGAGCTTCAAGTCCACTGTAAGCACCTGTTAGTGGCGCAAATTGATCTTCGCTACTTGCTGTTGCAACTGGATCACTTTTTGGATAGTAAGCTGTATCTGCAACAAGTGAAAATGCCCAAGGACTCTTTTCTTCTTGTGCAAACACCGTCGACATCGTTAACAATAAAGTGATTATAAATACAAAAAATACAATCTTATTTTTTTTCATGTAAGTCTCCTATGCTTTAAGTATAAAAGCTTGAATGAGACTTGTCAAGACAAAATAAAAGTAGTTTTGTATTATATTTTCTTTATAGGAATTGAAATGCTATTGTTTTCTTGAGAAATATATACTTTTTGCTTATCAAATCCACCAGGAATTCCTTTAAAGTCATAGTTACTCATACCAATTGGCTCTTTTGGGATTCTCAAAAAATTCAAATCGAGTTCTTTGTTTTCATTTAAGTCTTGAAATACTGAAATGAAGTAATAACCTTCTGGTAGTGTCATTGTGTACTGTAAGTCGGCACTTGTTGCTTTAAATGAATCAGTAAAAAATGGCTCTCGAGTATCAGACTTTGTATTCTCTTCATTGACAACTATAATGTTAATAGTACCTTCATTTGGGGTAAACCCTGTAAAGTCAATGGTAAGGTTCACCTCTTGTGCAGCAAGAAAAAATGAACTACATAAAATTATTATACTTATTAATGTTCTTTTCATACTATATAAGCTATAATTTATACGAACTTTTGTCAAGAATAAACGGGTCTTTCCCGCGCAAGCTCTTTTTCATCGGCCCATATAGTTCGCGCCCTAAAAACTTCTGACCCATCAGCCCTTATAATGGAGTGCACGCACGTGGTATCATCAATCATTTTATATCGGCATAGTAAATTATCACCAAACATTGCAGATGTTACAAAATTTGTTTCAAGCGATTTTAAAAGCCTTGTTGAGCAATAATCGTGATCCATAAACGACAGTATCCACCGAATATAGCTCATATTATTAACATGGTCATTTAAGTCTATATCTAATAAAGTTGGGCTCAGAGGAACCTCTTTATCCCATGTTTCTGGAATAGCAATTTTTGAAAACCCACCTTCTATAGCATCCTCATTATTAAACGTTAATCCACCCATAGAAAAATCATTTGCCTTTAAAGGCCGCCCTGTTTTAAGATCCAAAATCATCCATGCAGAACTTGCCTTCATAATAAGGTTTTCGTCTTTTACATCAACATTATTTGAATTTGCATCATCAAGAATATCATTACAAGCCGCATCAAAACTAGATTTTTTCCCGGTGGGTGAAAAGCTATATTTATAATCGCGTATACAAAAAAGGCCTTTGGGTTCGTGTGCCCAAGTTTGCATAATAATTTGGTCAAATCCAAGTGGATACTCAAAAAACTCAAATTTTTGTTTTGTTAGTACCCATGTTTCACCTTTATCTTGTAAGTGAATCATAGATAACCCACCTGTACTGTAGTGAGCCGAGGCAAGATCTTGTGTTAAATTCATAAGTGAAAAAGCTGCAATTCGTGCCTTTGCATCCATGTGGCTATACATTGGGGTATAAGAAATTGTATATTTATTGTCGATAATCATATTAAAAATATAACATACTTACTAGACTTATGCAATGCAGTATTTTTATTCTCTATAGAAGTTCTAGTCTATACACCATAGCACATTTATGGTATAATATGTGGGTTGATATATTGAAAAACTATCAAATAATTAGGAGTTATTTTTTTATGAAAAAAATTTTTTTTGCAGTTGTTTTTATTACAGTCAGTATTTTAATTCAAACAGCAAGTTTATATGCAGAAAAGTTTGAGTTCAAATATACAACTGGACACACGTACAATATTTTGTCAGTCGTAAATCAAGAAGTTTTTGTAAATGATGAAAAAAGCCACGATGCAATAATAACAAATAATATTTCTGTAGAAGAAGTCGAAGCACAAGCAGGTGGAAGTGGTCGTATAGACACTACGTATGAAACTACTGAAGTTGCAAACTTTGGCAAAGATGTTCCTGAGCATATAACGAGCCAAACGTATTATAGCTCTCTTTCAAGAGATAGACTCGGCTATTACATTTTAGATGATGATGCATATATGCCGGTTGTTAGAAACTTGCCTCTCTTTCCTGACAGGGAATTAGAGCCTGGTGACTCTTGGTCTGCCCAAGGTGAAGAAGTTCACGACTTTAGAAATAATTTTGGTATCGAAGAACCATTTAGAATTCCCTTTATTGCAAATTATGTATATAAAGGAACAAAAAGAGTTGATGGCGTAATTCTTCATGAAATAAGGGCTTCCTACGACTTAATTTATGAACCACCCGTATACCAAAGCACAAAAGAAAATGCACCTATATTAACTATGGTTAACTCTAACCAAACCCTTTTTTGGGATACCACCAAAGGATACTTAGATAGCTACACCGAAGAATATAGAATTGTAATCGAAACTTCAAGAGGTGATAAAATCGAATTTGTTGGCGACGCCCATGCTGAAATAATAAACTTTGCAAGCCGCCAAGAATATGAGCAACTTACTGCAGTACAATCAATACTTGACGATTTACAGCTTGAAGATGTTACTGCCCACATTGCCCCAGATGGTATTACAATAAGCCTTGAAAACATTCAGTTTGAAGCAGAATCTTCAAGATTACAACCAGGTGCAGTGCAAACTCTTAGACAAATTGCAGGCGTATTAGCAACACTTCCAAACAATGATATACTTATAACAGGACACACGGCATTAGCAGGAACAGAATCTGGGCGTCAAGCATTATCTGAAGATAGAGCAGAATCAGTAGCAAACTTTCTTGTTGAAGATGGTGTCAGAAGCAGAAGTCAAATTGAAACACGCGGAATGGGCGCAGATGACCCAATAGTCCCAAACACTTCTGACCTTAATATGGCAAGAAACAGACGTGTAGAAATTACGGTATTAAATAACTAGTATTAGTTTATAATATAAAAAAAATATTTTATCTATAAATAGGAGTTTATAAATGAACGAAAAAAAATTTTCTAATGTAATGGCAATTGTATACATACTCATATCAGCTGTTTTACTTGCATTCATTGTGGTGTACACAACCCAAACGCAAGGTAGTACATATAGTGCAACCACAGAAGGGAGAGCGGGCCCCATTTCAATTAATGTGGTAATAGAAGATGGAGTTATAAAAAATGCCAAAGTTGTAGAATTCCCTGAAGGAGAACGAATACCAGAAAGTGCAGATACCATTTTTGAACAGGCTATTACAGCAGGAAATGCTAATGATTTAGATACTGTATCAAATGCTACAATGACTTCTAATGCTCTTATTCTAGGACTTAAACAAGCCTCTGCTGAAGCTGGTATTTATGGGTCTACCCATATAAAGAGTGCAGAAGGCTTTTATGGGTTAATTACTGTTCAAGTTTTAATAGCTGATGGTATCATAATTGGTGCTAAAGTGCTTGAATCACCCGAAGGCGAATTTCTTCCTCAAAGTGTAGACCCTATTTTTTCTAAAGCTTTGGAAACCGGAAATGCTAATAGCATTGATGTAGTATCTGGCGCTACCTTTACTTCAAAAGCGTTGATTTCTACGTTACAACAAGCTTATATTGAAGCAAACACCGATGAGACTTCTTTAGTTGGACATGCAGAAGGTTATCGAGGACCGTTGAGTGTTGTTGTCACTCTAGAAAATGGTCAAATCACTAGCGCAAACCTTTTGACTATTACGGACTCAGAATTTTCACTTCCAACAGCTGAAGCACTTTTAGGACAAGCTGTAACAATGGGAAGTACTAATGGGTTAGATATAATTGCTGGTGCTACAGGTACTTCAACAGGAATTATTGCTGCCCTAAACGATGCAATTAACTAATTAACTGTATCAAGTAAAAAAACTACATTCAACTGAATGTAGTTTTTTTATGCTAGTCAAATATTACCCTTTTGCTTATTTCAATAAGTTCTGGCTTATATTCAAAGTGCATCGTGTCATAAATTGCCCAAGTGCCACCCCAAATAAATCCATTGTTAAGCATTATTTGTACTACCTTTTCTGGTGGAGTCCATAAGTCTTCTTGTGGAACAAGCATCCAATCATCGTTATAATCCCTCACCCACGCCCAATACATCATTTTATTTCCCCACCCTCTTGGAAGAACATCTATTGCAAGACCGTAACTATGATTACTAAGTCTGTTTGTGCCCGCTACTGTACGCCAGCTGTAGCCACTTGCTTCAGATAATGTATCTAAAAATTCTTTTACCTCTGCATCGGTTTTTGCAAGCTCTTCAACTTCTGCATTGATTGAATCAAATGTGCTAGCAACAACCTTATTAACATTTACTGTTTTGCCAAAGAGCCCGGCTTTTACAAGGCTTTCTTCTGTTTCCCCCCTAGTACCAACACCAAAAAGAGCTTGAAAGAAGTCAGTATCTTGCGGCAATTGTGGCGCTCCCCGCACATCACTCGAAGTTCTGTTTCGAAGTCCATCGATATACTCTTCAGTGTATGTACTGGGGTCTCGGGGGTCACCCCTGTACGCCCATATTTGATACGCGCGATACTCTTCCCACGTGTCTTTTTTTTCTTCGGTTAATAACCTACCATTAGCCCAGTAAAAAAAGGTTCCACTGTAAAGTTCAACTGCCCAGTCACCATCTTTTTGAACTACAGTCTTAATAATTTCTGGATAAGCTCTACGATAGGACTCTAAGATTATATCAGGTCGTGAGTGGAGGTCAGCCGCAGCAATTTTCTCCGAACTCTCTTGAGGAGTTTGGGGCGAATCTCCTAGAGTATTCTTTTCATTAGCACTACCTTCAACCAAACCTGTTGCAAATAAAAATGATGCTAAGACGCATGCAAGAAAAAGGATTGTGGTAAAACTCAGAATTTTTTTCATTATTGCCCCTTTCAAAAAAATATAGATGATTTTATATAGTTTTATGATAATACATTATAACAAAGAAATCAAGCTTCTTTCTCTTGCTGCCAAATACAATTTATGATACAATAGTTTAGTGAAGCGAAGCTTGTTATTAAGTACCTGAAAAAGGAGCACGGCCATTAATAAGAACTTGATTATTACATTAAAAAGCATTTCAATTATTTTTAGTGTTTTTATTGTTTTTGCTATTGCATTGTTAGGCTTTTGCATTGTACCAAATTTTTTTATCGATGAAGAGAACACTGCGCTAGAAGGTGTAACTCGTTTTGACAGCAATAATATTGGTGCTGACTCGTTTCCTCTTTCTGGTGAATGGGAATACTATCCCGATATGTATATTTCACATGAAGATGATTTTAAATTATTAAACAATCCATCATTTATACAAGTACCACTCAACAACATTATTCAAGCCCAAAAAAGTGCAACATATAAAATATCTGTCGAAAATGTAGCATTTGCAACATCAAATGCCCTCTATATACAAAATTTAGACTACCCTATTGATGTTTACTTAAATGGAATTAAGCAAGAAGCACTTGGTAACCCTCGTCAAAACAATTTACAAAATGTACAAGCTGAAGTATATTCACTAACCAACTATGATGCAAGCAAAGATTCACAAGAATTAGTGCTATCAATTGCACACATGAAGAATAATGCCCCTTTGTTTAAAAGAGTACCTATAATTACAAACAGCATGAATGCATATAATATAATACATTGGAAAACACTTGTCGAAGCTTTTCTCTTTGGCTTTTTAATTTGTATTCTTCTTAACGGTTTTTCTTTTATGATTTTGCGCCCGCAACATATAGCTATAACAAGCATTACTCTTTTTGATACACTCCTTATTCTAAGACTATTTTTTGCTTCAGAACATTTACAAGGAATTTTAGAATCTCTTTTCAGTTTTATCCATTTTAGTGATGCAATGGTTTTTTCTTCACAGATATTTTTACTACTCACAAGTGGACTAGTTGGGATGATTTTAGCACACTCGCTTTTAGATGAGAAAAAACAAATACCGAAACAATTTACAATGCCCATAATCATTATCTATATACTTCTTATATGTATTCTTCCTTATAATTTTGATATTTACTATACCTTTGGGCGCATAGTGTCGTTAATTGCATTTGTTTATACTTTTGCACTTATCTTATGGCATGTAGTTGTACATTGGAAAAATCATAAAAATGGCTATTCTATATTTAATATATCGAGAACTATTTATGTCACCATAATAATAATTGTAGATGTATTATTTTTAGGCGAGTATATTGGTTTTCCAATTTTTTATTATCCATTGCTCTTATTTTTCTATGGTCAGATGGTTATGAAATTAATCGACAATAGTAGAATTTATGATGAAGTGTCCAAGCTCAATGAAAACCTTGAAAAAACAGTTGAAGAGCGTACAAAAGAGTTATACGAAAAAAACAAAAAGCTTTCAGAAATTTCTACCCACGATCCACTTACGGGTGCATATAATAGACTTTACTTTGATGAACAATTTGAAATAGCACTTACCATTTTTAATGAAAACATCCACACACTTCATTTGTGTATGTTTGATTTAGATCATTTTAAATCAATTAATGATACGTATGGGCATGCTGCTGGAGATGAGCAGCTCGTATATGTTTCAAAAATGGTCCAAGAAGCGGTTCTAAAAAATTCTGTATTTGCTCGTGTAGGTGGAGAAGAGTTTATGATTTTGTATACAGAGCCAAACACTGATGTTATCTTAGAAAACATTGAAAAAATACGTTCTACATTAGATAGAAAATCAAAAGAAAACAAACAGTTTACTACAAGTAGCTTTGGTGTTACAAAGTTTGTAAAAGGGTATACAAAAAAAGATTTTTTGAAGCTTGCAGATAAAAACCTCTATGAGGCAAAAAGCACTGGTAGAAATAAAATAGTATTTCATTGACTTTAAATTTTTATTACACTAAGATGTTTTAATGGATAAACCTATAACTGAAAATAAAATGGGCACAATGCCTATTCCGCGCCTAATCATTACAATGGCACTCCCGCTAATGCTTTCAATGATAACGCAAGCTCTATATAATATTGTAGATTCAATTTTTGTAGCAAATGTGGGAGAACATGCTTTAACTGCTGTTTCTCTTGCCTTTCCTATTCAAAATCTCATGATTGCAACAGTAACAGGTACGGGAGTTGGAATAAATGCCCTTCTTTCATTAAAACTTGGACAGAAGAACTTTGATGCAGTTAATAGAACTGCAGGCAATGGTATTTTTCTAGCACTGTGCTCTTATATATTTTTTGTTATATTCGGAGCTCTGTTTATCCCAGTATATTTTCAAAGTCAAACTTCAGATAGAATAATTTTAGAGCATGGACTTGCATACACAAATATTGTTGTACATGGCTCCTTTGGGCTTTTTTTTGTTGTTACGTTTAATAGGCTTTTGCAAGCAACTGGAAAAGCAATTTATGGCATGATTATTCAAATGACAGGAGTTGTGATAAACATTATATTGGACCCAATTCTTATTTTTGGGCTCTTGGGGTTTCCAAGGCTAGAGACTGCTGGGGCTGCCCTTGCAACCGTTTGTGCTCAAATAGGTTCAATGTGTGTGGGTATTTATTTTAATATCAAGGTGAATAAAGAAATTCAATTTTCTTTAAAGAATATAAAACCGAATGCACAAATAATTAAACGAATATATAAAGTTGGCGTTCCTTCCATTTTTATGGCTTCAATTGGTTCAGTTATGGTATACGCAATGAATATTATTCTTGCAACATTTAGTTCAACAGCAATTGCGGTTTTTGGCATATTTTTTAAACTAAATAGTTTTGCTATAATGCCCGTGTTCGGTTTAAACAATGGTCTTGTCCCCATTATTGCATACAATATTGGTGCTAAGCACCAATCACGTGTTTTAAAAACAATAAAAGTAAGTACTCTATTTGCCTTTGTATTTACAGTTATTGCAACATCCATTTTTTTAATTTTTCCGAGTGAGTTATTATCACTTTTTAACGCATCTGAAGCAATGATAGAAATTGGCATTCCAGCATTGCGAATAATGTCATTAATGTTTTTATTAGCTGGTTTTGGTATTACCTTTTCTGGCGTCTTTCAAGCGCTTGGTAATGGCATGCTGAGCTTATGCACTTCTATAGTTAGGCAGCTAGTTTTTATTATCCCTGTAGCATGGCTATTAGCTCAAACAGGCGTACTAAAAAATGTTTGGTGGGCATTTCCAATTGCAGAAGTTGCTGGTATAGCCCTAGGCGTAGTGTTTATGGTGCGAATGTATAAAACGGTACTGTCTAAAATTGGAGAAGCGTAGGTAATTAATAATGCATAATTATTAATTACCCATTAATCCCATGTATTTTTGCGCTAAAGTCTCTGCTTTTTTTGAAGCCAAACCGCAGTAGCGCTCTGGATTTGCAAAGAAAGTTGAGGCATCTGCTATGCCTAGCTTTTCAAGTTGTGCTGTAATTGCATTAAAACTAACAGTATCCTTTGAAAGCTCATCATACAAAGAGGTAGCATTTTTTTCTGCTGCAAGGGTGAGCTTTCTAATTACTTCATGCGCATCAGCAACCCCACTTTCTGCTAGTAAAATGTATGCAGGTTCAGCTAAAACACCACCCTTCACTTTTCCTCCACCGTCGTTGAGGTTTTTCATCATATTTTCTTTATCACTTTGTAAGCCACTTACAATATTTCTCATTCTTTCCACAGCTAGTGTAAACCCAGCTAGATAGTCAGAAACAAAGCGCTGACTTGCAGAGTTTGAAAGATCTCGTTGGTGCTCAGATATTTGATCCATAAAGAATGTCATAACGCGTGGTGCAAATGCCTTCCAAAGTGATTTTACATGCTCAGAATTCCAGGGATTTCTCTTTTGAGGCATAGTAGAAGACCCAACTTGAGTAGAAGAAAAATATTCAAATACCTCGCCTATTTCACTTCGTTGTAAATTTCTCAGATCATCTGCAAGATTTGCAATAATTCCAAAGGCCACGTTACATTCTAAAAGAAGCCTCAATAGATACTCTGGCTCTACTAGCTGAGTTGAATGTTCGGATGGCTTTAAGCCAAGATAGTCTAAGTAAAGTGCTTCAAAGCTTTCTGGGTCTTTAACAATCATTGAAGGCGCGTTATACGCTCCAACAGGCCCTGCAAGTTTTCCTCGTAAATCGTTTGAAAGTCTTTCAATCTCTAAAATGCTTTTACCTAAACGACTCACATATTCTGCAATTGCAAACCCAAATGTAATAGGAACCGCATGTTGCCCATGTGTTCTACCCACCTGGGGTGTATTTGCTTCTCTTTGTGCAATAGTACAAAGCTCTTTTTCTAAACTCTTTAGAATTGGTAGTATTGCCTGCTGTACACAGTCTCGAACGCGAACAGATAGAGCTGTGTCCAAAATATCAACACTGGTTGCTCCAAGGTGCACATATGGCTGTATGTTTTCAGGGAGCATTGTTTGAAGAACATTTACAAGAGCCCTAATATTGTGATGTGTTTTCTTTTCTTCTTCGTAGACCTTTGCGGGGTCTATGGTCCATGAAACAGTATCAAGCTCTACTTCGACTTCTTTTGTTAGTAAACCCCTTGTTTTTAGATGCGCTTTGATTAGTGCAATTTCTGCTTTAGCACAAGAAATAACAGCAGCTTGCTCAGAAATATAAGAAGAAAGAGAGTCGAAAACCTCGGCTTCTGACAACGAATATCTATGATCTAAAGGGGAAATATTTAAAAAAATGCTTCGAGAATCCATAATACAACCTTATTAAAACTATTCTAAATTATCAACTTCATCTACAAGGGCTTGATACAATGTCATAACATCGTTGTTAGCCCTTTGTAATGATGAAACTAAACGATTTCCTATTCTATGTAGCGATTTATATCCGAAAAAAGGTTCTCTTTCACAAAGCTCAATATATGAACTTCCACAAATAACAAATGTTTTACAAGGAGTTAAAGCAACTACAGACGCACTCCGTTGTGAATGATTTATTAGAGCCATTTCACCAAAAAAAACATTATGCTCTGCACTTAAATTTACAACAGCAAACCGTTCATTTTGTAGAGTATTACGCATAACCTGAACTTTTCCCTCTGCTAAAATATGTAAGGAATCTCCAAAGTCACCCTCACTGATTATAACATCACCAGCAGAAAAGTATTCAAGGGACATGATGGAACAGATTTCACTTAATATTTGATCATTCTTTTTTGTTTTTGAAGAAAAATCAGAAAAAATTTCAATCTTTCTAAGACGATTTAAAAGTTCAGGTGTGCTATCCATAATATTCTGCTTCCTCTTCTATTTTTTCGCCCATAGTATATTCACCATAAATAAAAATGCCTTTTGTGTTTTCTTTAATAATATAATCATCACATGGAACTAATACAGGCTCATTACTTTTCAGTTTTTTTATCTTTTTTAAGTTATCAACTATCTGAATCATGTTTGGATTTTTTTGAGCTTCATCTAAGGCTTCACGTCGACGATGATAAAAATTACCCGTATTTTCTAAAAGACCTATAAGGATTTTATTTGAGCCTGAAAGTGAGCGCCTATAGTCGGCATACTGCTTACCTATAAAACTCTTTTTAATATCATCAATAACAAGCCCCTTACCAGAAACTTCGGGCAAGAGATATTTTAAAACATGGCTTAAGCCAATACCACTGGACGCTGAAACAAGCAAGCTTCTCTCATAATCACTTGTTAAAATAATTTCATCACAGTGAGCAACTTGAAGGTGCCTTTCAAAACCTGGGTCAATTAATTCAACAACCCTATATATTTTTGGGTTTAATGCGGCTATAGTCAAAGTTGCAAGCACCGTCCTTGAATCCATTTCTAATTGTGAAAAATTTTGTGAGTGATCTGCCAAAAGAAGCACTCTTTCTGCAGATTTAATATTTGCCATTAGCAAGGTTGCTTCTTGGGTATAGTCACCGTTAATATAGTTGATATCTTTATACTGGTCGTGTGAGCGCAAATTTTCAATGTGTTCAGCTGGAGCTGTGTTAACTAAAACAATTTTATCTAAGGTTAGATTGGGGTTTGAATTTAATATACCTTCTAGAATTCTGTCAAAGCCATATTTCCAGCCGCAAATAATAAAGTGATTTGAAATCTTTTTCAATTGTACTCGCCCCCTATCTCTTTTCAATTGCCTATCAAATAAAACTGAGGCAACTTTACCGCTCAAGGCTGCAAATGTTATTACCCCGAATAATAGTAACACAATTCCTGCAATGCGTCCAACACTCGTTATTGGAGAAATATCACCATAGCCAACTGTGGTAATAGTTACTAAAGAAAACCAAATAACATCAAAAAAATTTGTAATTTTTTCGTTAGCATCCTTTTCTGCCACAAAGATTAGCATCATAATAATAAAAAAAACACTAAACATTAATAATGAGTATTGTACAAACTGATCGTAAACTAAATTTAGTATTGTTTTACGAATTTTTCTATAACCGGTAAGTACTTTTTGAGATAAAATTTTATTTTGTATATAATTTGTTAACCGATTATCCATACTCTATTGTACGATAGATTTTAAAAATCTTCAACCCTTTTACAAGTATTTTAAGAAATGAGCTAGGGTCATATCATGTTGTCGTGGAAGATTATCATGTGCAAATTCTGGGTACACTTTCATTTCTTTGGGAGAAACTATTTTGTTGTAGGCAGCAAACTGTGTTGAAGGCGGACATGTTTTATCTAAAAGAGCTGTAAAAAATAAACAATGTGACTTTATCCGTTTCGTAAGGTTTTGTATATCGATGTATCCAAGTTTTGTCCAAAACTCATCTTCTTTTTCATGTAAAGGATCTTGTCTTTTAAAGTGTAAAAAAAGTTCTCTATACGGTTCTTCTTCATTTGAAAGGTCCATATCCCAAACACGTTTATAGTCAGACAAAAATGGAAAGGCAAATGCAATAGCTTTTACACTCGGCTCTAATGATGCGCAAGCAAGTGTTAATGCTCCACCTTGAGAACTTCCCATTGCTCCAATACGCCCTTCATCTATAAAATCCATACTTTGTAAAATTCTCACAAGTTGCACTGTGTCAAGAAATACATTTCTAAAAAAAAGCTTATCTGCATTTGCATCTGTTACGCCACGAATAATTTGGCCTCGTACGGTGCTTCCAGAAACTTGGAGGGTATCATGTGACAAGCCAGATTGACCACGAACATCCATAGCAGCAACGGCAAAACCATTGTACACATAGGCGAGTTTATCAAACCAGTCTCCACAAGAGCCTTGGTATCCGTGAAACATTGCAACTGCTGGGATTTTTTCTTTTATAATCTCAGGACGTAAGAATTTGCAATGAATTTTTGCGCCACCAACTCCATCAAAATAGAGGTGAAAAAGTTTGACCCCCTTATAAGTTGAGTGCTCTTCTTCTAGAGTGTACTCTAAACTTTGAGAAGCAAGTTCAGTTAATGCTCGTTCCCAGTATGTATCAAAATCTTTGGGGCAAGGGTTTACACCTTTATATTCTAATAAATCTTTAAGTGGCATATCAACTAATGGCATTTTTTCCTCCAATTATCAGTATACCATAATACCAAAAAAAAGTGAAGTTTTTTTAATAAATTGCAAAAATAGCACTTGAAAGCAAAGAAAAAATAGATTAATATAACGCATGAAAAGTTTACACACTTTAGGCGAAAAAATAAAAAGTGCATGTAAGTATTTGAGCACACGAACAATTCAAGGTGCTCACAGAAAATGCCTGCGCTGCGGTATGTGCATAAGAAATCAGCCTTGCCCCCACCTTAAAAAAGACAAGTAATATAAATCTCACACATAAGTCCTCTTGTTATTTTGTGCCTAAATCGTTACAATATACGTAATGACCAATAATGTATCACTTGCAAAATGCGCTGCGTATGATGAAATTGAAGTATATACATCCTTGCAGAAAGCTATTAATTTAGTTCCTCCTCCAAACGTAAAAAATAAAGTTGTTCTCTTAAAACCAAATCTTCTTACACCTAAAAAAAATGATAGCGCAGTGTGCACCCATCCCGTAGTGGTAGCTCAAGCTGCAAAGATTTTTTTAGAAATGGGAGCAAAAAGAGTATTGGTTGGAGAGTCACCTGCAACTCATGCATCTACTCAAAGTGCAAAGCAAACAGGGCTATATGATGCCATTACCACCGTAGGCGCACAATGGGCAGACTTTTCCGAAAGTGTAACAGTTGCAAACCCAGATGGAAAACTAGTAAAATCATTTGAATTTGCAAGCCCGTTTTTAGAAGCCGACATTGTGGTATCAATGCCAAAATTAAAAACGCACCAGCTTATGGCATACACAGGGGCAATGAAAAACCTCTTTGGCTTAATGGTAGGCTTAAAAAAAGCTCAATGTCATTTTAGGTTTTCAGAGCGAAAAGAATTTTCAGAATTTTTAACAGACCTGTGCATTGCAGCTAATCCGCAGTACACCATAATGGATGCAATTGTGGGAATGGAAGGGCCTGGAGGGCCTGGTAACGGAGACCCTGTTAATTTGGGTTTTTTAGCTGCTAGCGATAATATTTTAGCACTTGATTGGACTTGCGCAGCAATAGTAGGCTACAAGAGTGAATTAATTGTTAACTTAGCCGACGCCCTTTCTAGAGGCATTTGGCTTAAAAACCCAGAAGATATTATCGTACTTGGTGAAAGTATTGAAAGTGTAAAACCAAAAACTTTTAAAATCGTAAGCCAAACAACGATAAATGTAGAACTTAGAAAGCATATCCCATCATTTATATATAAACTCATCGAGCTTGGAATGGTAAAAACGCCTCGCTTTGTGCATAAAAAGTGTATTAAATGCGCAAAATGTGTTGAGATTTGCCCGGCGCAAATTCTTAGCATTAATACTAAAGTGTGCATTGAAAAGCCAAAGTGCTTACACTGTTTTTGCTGCCATGAGGTATGCCCAGTAGATGCAATTAAACTAAGGCGATTTTAAAATAACAAGGAACGTTAGCGCTTGCCAACGTTCCTTTGATGCGTACTCAAAAAGTTGCTTTTATCTGCATCCTCACGGAGAAATAGTAACATCTTGCTTCCAACTTATAAGTACTAAGCACCCTAAGTATATACCTTTTTTGGTAAATGTCAAGTAGCCCCTATACGGAAAAAGTAATTTTTCCTCAACTAAGATGAAGCTAATACTAATTAAAATTCAATTGAAAGTGCTAAACTTGCCTCTAGGTACGGTTCTGTAGTAGGATCGATTGAAAAATAATTACCAACTGAGCCTATGAGATGCACATCAGAGACAATATCCCAACGTGCAGATAAGCCCCACTGTGCACCTAAGTATCCAATTTCTTGAGTAATGTCTGATAGATTGAAAATTACATCTGAATCTAAAAGTAAGAACAAAGACTTGAGGGGGTGCATTACTGCAACTATACCTGTTTTGAGTTTGCCACCATATGGAACCGAACTATCCTTATTTGCCAAAATTTCTGTAATTGGTATAAAGTTATTTTCTTCTCCACCTGTTGCAAACACTGTTTTCCATGAGAGTATTGAGTCTGCAAAGGGTAAAAATGCCGATAACTCTAGCACTGACATATTTCCAAATGCGTTTTCTTCTAACATAACCATGCTTAGAGTTGAGGACACATTATAATAGAATATTTCACCTAAAGGTCCTTGCAAACCTGCTGTTGCATACAAACGACTTGAAGTTGTCACGTTTTGTGTAACATCTAAGGCACCATTTAATTCCACAGCCAATGCATGCTGGGCATCAAATAAGTATGGCATACGGAAGTTTACATTAGCTAGAACAAAAGCGGGCGCTAGTGTATAAACCTCTGATAATATACTTTGGTTTACTACTCCAAACATCGTTTGTGTATACCCATTTAGAAAACCTGTAAACCCGACATGTGTTGAAATTTCATATGTTTGGTTTTTAAAAGCTACTTTTGCACCATCCATTTGCTGTCCTAATATAAGACCTGTAGAGTCGTACACTTCAAAACGGCCTGCATCTATTGTCATACTATTGGTTTCTCCAATAGGAAATTGTGTAGTAAAATGCAGCGTTTCAACATCTACAATATGCACTAAACTAGCTTCTTCACTAGCTTGTAGCGGCTTTGAGTATCCAAACTCATAAAACACCCCTGCTGAAATAGACATTGGTATATCTGTACCAAATGGTATAAAGCTATTGAGTGTAACTCTATCAGTATTTTCGAGTGCAAGATCATTAAATTCACCAGTTACTGCAACATCTGCATCTACTGTTCCTGACCATGTAAAAGAAAACAAAGGAAGCATTATGCCTATTGTTAATAAAATTAATATTGTTTTTTTCATGCTATCCTCTCTACCTGTTATAAATATGAAATTTCATTGGCATTTTTACATATTGCATTAAATCAATAGTATTGTCTTGCTCTGAATACTCTATTACTTTTGTCATTATAGTAAGAGCTTGCGCACCAGTTATTGTATCGTTTGGCTGAATATGCGGATAAATGATATTCATTGATTGCAGCTCTTTAAACGCATACCTCGGCGAATTTGATAAAGTGTAAAATAACCCACCTTTAATATGCCATACTTGCGCACAAAAATATGCAAAATCGTCATATGCTAAAGCACTTGTTGTATCTTCAATTTTTGAAAGCCGTGCTTGTCGTTTTAATGCGCCTAAGCTATGCTCTCCGCTTGTAGTTATTTCCACCACGTCTAGATATGTTGCTGCAAAATATGAAACGTCTAAAAGACTCACCGTTTGAGCTTCAACCATCTGTGATACTTTTTCTGCTGACTGAGAAAAGGCAGCAAGGCTAAAAGCTACACATAGAAAAATTGTAATTGCTATTTTTTTCATTTTATTCCCTTTATTGAACTACAATACCAAAGTGCGCTGCTTTAGCTTCTTTGTCTTCTTTTTGTACTATT
>CAYJLT010000018.1:0-22746 GCA_964371295.1 uncultured Treponemataceae bacterium | reverse complement strand
TTTAAACCTTTGTAAAAAGCACAACAAAACAATTGCAATAGATGTTGCATCCACTTTTTGTGCACCTAAAGCAATACTAGAACTTTCCAATTTTCTAAAAGATGACATTATAGATGCTAAAAACATTTTACTATTTGCTAACGAGTTTGAATATGATGCAATAGTAAAAGAATCAAAAGATGGACTACGCTATTTATTAGAAAACGGGGCAATGTTAAGCCAAAAGTTAGGTCCCCAAGGCGCAGTACTCCACTCAAAAGATACTACTATTGAAGAAACAACGGAAGCGGTAAATGCCCTTGATGACACTGGGGCAGGAGACGCCTTTGCAGCAGGCTTTTTAATGTACTACCTTACACATGATAGGTGCGAAGCTAGCTTTTTACAAAACTGCCTAAAAAATGGCAACGCTGTTGCAAAAACCGTGCTTGATGACTTTGGACTTAGATAATTCATTATAAATTGTCAATTATACATTAAATTTTCCCCTCTTCCACTATTCCCAAAATTTTGTTATACTATTTTAAATTGACAAAAAATATGCTTATGACAAGAAGGATGTAGTATGATAACTGCAACAGGCGCACAAATAATTGTAACAGTATTGGAAAAATTAGGAATAAAGGTAGTAGCGGGAATTCCTGGAGGGTCTACACTCCCCTTATACGATGAATTATACAAAAGCTCTATTCGCCACATTTTAATGAGGCACGAACAGGCTTGTGGCTTTTTTGCGCAAGGAATATCTCGAACCACCGATGAAGTTGCCGTTTGTCTTGCAACTAGTGGGCCGGGCGCCATGAACCTATTAACCGCCATCGCAGATGCAAGGGCAGACTCTATTCCTCTGGTAGCCATTACAGGGCAAGTAAACTCTGCCCTTATTGGAACAGATGCATTTCAAGAAGCAGACACCTTTGGTCTTTCATTTCCTATAACAAAGCATAGCATGCTTATTAAATCACCTGAAGAATTATTAACGGCACTTCCAAAAGCATTCTATATTGCAAGCGAAGGGAGAAAGGGTCCCGTACTCATAGACATTCCGAGAGATGTACAATTAATGAAAGCAGAATTTGACTCATGGCCTGAAATAAAGGTTGAAACAAGCGCAAGCCCTCGTTATGCAACAGAAGGTGAGGCCTTTTCAAGGTGCATTGAAAGTTCCTTACAATTGCTTGAAAAAAGTACAGCTCCTGTGCTCTATGTTGGTGGTGGCTGCAATACTCCTAAAACTGCAGCTGCTCTTTTAAAGTTTTTAGAAAAATATAGCGCTCCAGTAGTAACAAGCCTCATGGGTATTGGATGTCTTCCATTTGATCACGTAAGTAATTGCGGTATGGTAGGTATGCATGGAAGTGAAACAGCAAACCGCGTAATGCACGATTCAGACCTTGTTTTGGCAATAGGCACACGTTTTGACGATAGGGCGACAGGTTTAATTGCTGGCTTTTGCCCAAATGCAAAAATAATACATGTAGATATCGATGCAGCAGAAGTAAATAAGATTTTTATGCCAGAAGTGTATGTAGTAAGCGAAGCAGAAAAATTTTTAACTGAAATTACAAAACAATTAAAAGAAAAAAAAGCGTTTACAAATCACATAGACATGCGCAAAAAAGAAATTGAAAATGCCTTAGAAAAATGCTCTCCAGGGCGTTTTATTTCAACCATACCCTCTTTGGCAAAAAGCGCAGGAATTAAAGAAGATGACATAATTGTGTCAACTGATGTTGGACAGCACCAAATGTGGACAGCTCAATTTTATCCTATAAATAAACCTCGCCAGCTTTTAACATCTGGCTCACTCGGCACCATGGGATTTGGTTTACCAACTGCAATAGGCGCCGCTATAGCAAACCCAGATAAGCGTATTGTATGCTTTTCAGGTGACGGCTCAATAATGATGAACATTCAAGAGCTCGCAACTCTTGCAGAACTTAACCTAGATGTAACGGTAATTGTTCTCGATAATGGTGTATTGGGAATGGTTAGGCAGCAACAGCACTTCTTGTTCAATGGGAATCTTTCAGCTTCTGTGTTTGAAAAAAAGCCCAACTTACTAGAAATTGCAAAAGGCTTTGGTATTGTTGCAGTAGACACGTTTACTAGCGGGTGGAACACAATCGCCTTTCCTACGAAAGGCTCTGGGCCTCGCTTTGTTGTATGTAAAATAGATCCTGAAGAATTAGTTCTTCCATTTGTACCCGGTGGAAAGGCAAATATCGACGCAATTAATTAGTTTTTTTGAACCTATTGCCTGTGTTCGCGTATATTACGGCATAAAGACAAAAACCTAATATAAGTGCACAAGATGCGAAAACTATCCATATTGCATCTAAAACAATTCCAATAGGAACCAGTAGGATAGAAATTGCTATTGATAGCATTATTTTGCCCATGAATTTGCACATTTTTTTTGTATCATATAAGTCTTTTTCCCACGTTGGTAGGGTGTTAAACCCTGCTATGAAGTCAGCGCCTTCTCCTTTTAGCAAAAAAGCAGAAATAACTACCAATCCAATAAAAACAGGAATAATAACCAGCACTACAACAGTTGCATCATTAACTTCCATACCAAACCCCTTCGGAAGACCTACGCCTTTCTAAATCTACTACTGGATGTAACCCCTATTGAAAAGAATATGAGACTCATGGTAATAGCAATAAACAGTGCATGAAGTCCGTTACTTTTTATAATAAATGAGATAAATAAAAGCAATACAGCAAATGCTAGTGTAAGTATAATTTTGCCCATAAACTTACACATTTTCTCTGCATCAAAATCTTTTTGCTCTTCAAGAGAAAGCGAATTATATACTGTAAGCATATTTGCACCTTTTCCTCTTAGAAGTATAGAGGAAACTATAATGAGTAATATAAACATACTACCTGTAACTACTAAACTGATAACCAATCTTGTATCCATTTTCTACTCCTTTGCTTGTGCAAAATATCTTAGTGAACATACATTCCTACTAAATATTATAACACAGCATTTTGGAGTTGTCTATTTTAAAATGATGGACTACAATGTGCGTTCCAAGAATTTTTCGGCATTTTTATAACATATTTTTTCAATTACACTCGAAGACAAGCCAGCTTTTTCTATAGCGTTTACTAACTTATGAATGTCTTGCACACCTGCTAGCTCAAGATTTCCTTCAATGCCGTCAAAATCGGAGCCAAGGACTAATACGTCCTCTCCCCCTACTTTTACTATATGCTGTATGTGTTTGAGCATTGCATCTATTGTACTATTTTCGTTTCCTTGTAAAAAAGGCCCATAAAAGTTTAACCCTGTTACACCGCCCCTATCTGCAAGTGCCTTTATCATCTCATCGGTGAGATTCCTAGAGTTATCATACACTGAACGTGCATTTGAATGTGTTGCAATAAAAGGCTTTTTTGTATTATTACACACATCCCAAAAACCTGCATCTGAAAGATGAGAAACATCAATAAATATTCCAAGCTCTTCCATTCGCTCAATCACTTCAAATCCAAACGCTTTTAACCCAAAATCACTCCCTTTTTTTTCATGAGGATAGCCAATGCAGTTTTCATAGTTCCATGTTAGGGTAATTGCCCTTACTCCTTTTTCGTAAAGTGTATCGAGCTTTGAAATATCATCATTCAGGATTCCGCCTTCTTCAATGCTTATAAAAACCGAGTGTTTATTTTCATCTTTATTCTTTATGTACTCTTTATACGAATGGGCAATTGCAACTACACTTGATAATGCAACTTGTTCATTTAATTTTTTGATAGCGTATAAGGCATCTTCAAAGTGACTAGATGAAAAAAAAGGCTTTTCACCTAAGTTTATATAGCATGCAAAAAATTGTGCCATATAGCCACTTTTTTTTAGGCGAGAAAAATCAACATGGTATAGATTATTGCATAAGTTAGAAGAAAGGTCGAAGCCCTTTTGTTGTTGTTTTAACCAATGCACCAATGTGTCAGCGTGAAAGTCTATAAAGTTCATGTACGAATTGTAGCATACTTGAAAAAAATAGTATATCACAGTATAGTATATATATGGATTCAACGCAAAAAACCGCCCTTGAAAAGCTTCTAAACACGGCATCTTCATGGGCACATGGAATACCAACACAACCTATTAGCATACATGTGCAAGACTCTCAAGTAAGCAGTACCACTTCTAAAGTGCAAAACACAGCACTCGAAGGTGTTGAAACCCATAGTGGAAAAACAATTGAAACTATTGCAGAAAAGATAGCCTCATGCACAAGATGCGACTTACATAAAACAAGAAAAAATACTGTAGCTGGTGTTGGCGTAAATAATCCTATTGTACTTGTAATTGGAGAAGGACCAGGGCAAGAAGAAGATACTCAAGGACTTCCTTTTGTGGGACCTGCAGGACAACTTTTAGATAAAATGCTCGCCTCGATTCAACTATCTAGAAATACAAACTGTTTTATAGCAAATATTGTAAAATGTAGGCCTCCCCATAATAGAGACCCTTTACCATCTGAAACAGAGGCATGCTCATCTTTTTTACAAGCACAGATAGCACTTTTAAAACCAACAATGATTTTAGCTGTTGGCCGCATTGCATCTCAAACTCTTTTAGAAACCGCAGAAGGTATCGGGCGCCTTCACGGAAAAATTTATAATTACCCACCAAATAACCAATCAGGAACACCTTCAATTCCGTGTATGGCAACATACCACCCAAGCGCTCTTTTACGTGACCCATCATATAAAAAACCCGCATGGGAAGATCTAAAGCTCTTTAAAACAAAGCTTGAAGAAATTTCGAAAGAATATGTTCAGAGTCTAAACACCTTATCAAACGGATAACGCATGGATACAAAAATCTATGTTGAAACATTTTTAAATATCCCGCTTGCACAATCATTTTTTTATACCAGTACAAAAAATGAGAATATCAAAGTCGGTATGCGTGTTGAAGTTCCCCTTGGAACACGTAAAATGACAGGCTTTGTTGTGGGTATTTTTTTAGAAAAGCCTGATGCGATCGACTTTCCTGAAGAAAAGTTAAAAAACATAAAGCGAATTGTTGATAAAGAAGCCATTTTTACTGATGAGCACGTAAAGCTTGCCCTATGGATGGAAAAATATTATTTATGTTCGAGGGGTGAGTCCTTAAGTGCAATGCTCCCATCTGGAAAGAGAGAAAAAGAGCTTTCCACATCACTTGTTGGAGATGAAGAGGAATATGTAGAACACACCCTTTCCGATGAGCAACAAAGAGCAATCGATGATATTCTATTGGCAACAAATAGTACAACAACAGCTTCAAACATTCATTACTTATATGGCTCTACGGGTTCGGGTAAAACCGAAGTTTTTTTGTGTGTAGCCCAAGAAATGTTAAAAGATGACAAAGGTGTAATTTACCTAGTACCAGAAATAGGATTAACGCACCAGGTAATTGAAGCAGTCTTCAAGCGCTTTGGAGAAACCGTCGCCGTTCTCCACTCAGGCCTCACAGGAAGTCAAAGGCTCGAGCAATGGAAAAGAATATTAAATAAAAAAGCCAGAATTGTTATTGGCGCGAGAAGTGCCATTTTTGCCCCAGTACCAGACTTAGGGCTTATAATAATTGACGAAGAGCATGATGGCTCCTATAAATCAAATAATTCCCCTAGATATTCAGCACGGCAAATTGCAATGAGGCGGTGCAATGACTTAGGCATACCACTCATTATGGGTAGTGCAACTCCATCACTTGAAGCATGGGATCAAATTAAAAAAGACACCATTACTAAGCATATACTTACAAAACGTTTATCGGGAGGAAAGCCACCCAATATCGAAATAATTCATCTCGGTAATGGAAGCCAAGAATCTAAAACAAATGGTTGTATTTCAAAAAAATTAGAAGATGAAATGAGAAATACCCTTCTAAACAAAAAACAAGTTATTCTCTTTTTAAACAGGCGAGGATTTACTCATTTTTTCCGTTGCAACTCGTGTTCCCATGACCTACAATGTAAAAACTGCTCGGTATCACTCACCTACCACAAAAATGACGGTGTGTTGCGCTGTCATTATTGTGGCTGGTCCATTAGCCCTCCTCAAGCCTGCCCCGAATGCAATTCACTCGATATTATGTACGCAGGATTTGGAACCGAATATATTGAAGAGGAAGTAAAACAAAAATTTCCAAACAATACTGTCGCCAGGGTTGATAC
Organism: uncultured Treponemataceae bacterium; assembly: GCA_964371295.1. Taxonomy (GTDB): domain Bacteria; phylum Spirochaetota; class Spirochaetia; order Treponematales; family Treponemataceae; genus CAYJFX01. The sequence goes on along the minus strand of CAYJLT010000018.1, from coordinate 16,558 downwards.
TGACACCCTCTCAAAAGATAATAATTTACAAACAATCCTTACTAATTTTAAGGAAGGAAAAATCGATATTTTGCTTGGCACACAGATTGTAGCAAAAGGTCTTAATTTTCCAAATGTTCGCCTTGTTGGAGTGGTACTTGCAGATACAGGCTTACACTTACCAGATTTTAGGGCTGCTGAGCGAACCTTTTCCCTTATTGTGCAAGTGGCAGGGAGGGCTGGGCGATTTTTTCCTGATGGTCATGTTATCGTTCAAACGTTTAATCCACAAAGAAGTGCAATTGAATGCGCTTGTAAAGGTGATATTGAAGGATTTTATAAAAATGAGCTTGAGTTTAGAGAAATGACAAACTTTCCTCCTTACAGTCGCCTTTTACGCTTAGTATTTAGAAGTGCAAATGAACAGCTTTCAAAAAAATCTTGTGAAGAAGCAGCGCACATGCTAAATAAAATTGTTCAAGTTCATAATGAAGATGTTGATGTTCTAGGTCCAAGTGAATGCCCCTTAGCGAAAATCGCTGCTAATTATCGAAATCAAATATTACTTAGAGCACAGACAGCAAGACCTTTGCAAAGGATAAGTGCTGCTTTGTTACAAAGTTACAAAACTCCTAAAAATTTGTACATAGAAGTTGACGTAGACCCCGTAAGCTTGCTATAATGAGTGAAGAAGTAAAAGTTTGTTACTTTTGCTTTTTCACGGCGAGTTTACAATCTAAACATCGCACATTTTTCCGGAGAAGCAACTGAAAACTTGAAATTTTTCAGTTGCAAATATATATGAATACGCACATGACACAAAGTTTAGAAGATTACTTAGAAGCTGTTGGAAACCTAGCCCAAAACGGTGCAATTCCTCGTGTAAAAGATATAGCCAAAACTTTAGGACTATCAAAACCATCAGTACATATTGCTCTACACCTTTTAGAGGATCATGGAATGATAATACATGAACCATATAAAGACATTATTATTACTGAAAAGGGAAAAGTAAAGTACAGCGAAATAAAGGCAAAGCATGACATGCTCAGCTCTTTTTTGCAGAAAATAGTTGGGGTTTCTTCGGAAATAGCCGAAAAAGATGCCTGCCAAATGGAGCATATTTTAAGCGAAGAGACACTCGAAAAAATACGTAAAATGATAAAATAAACTACACTACGGATGCCTTCTTTCTCCTTCAAAGCTAATGTGCCACAAAAACAAGCCCTTAGCAGGAGCTGTTGCCGAAGCCTTTTTTCTATTTTTTGCATCTATTATTTCTTGAAAATCATTTTTGCATAGGCCTCTCATATCTAAATCTATAAAAGTACCAACAAGTGTTCGAACCATTTTCCACAAAAAAGCATTTGCACAGATTTCGAACACGAGGCCTTCCCCATCAAGAAAAAAGTGAGCCTTTTCAATTTGCCTGTTTGGAGAAACGCTTTTATCTCCCAATGCAGTAAATGAAGTACAATCTGTTTCACCAAGTAAGCATGAAGCCATAGCATTCAAATTTTCTATGTTTGGTTTATAACGAAGCCACCATACATAGGGCACCTTATGCGCAAAAGGAGAAGTCGAGCTGCAATGAAAAAAATATCGATACGTACGATTAATTGCACTATATCTTGCATGAAAGGTTTCATCTTTTTCCTCTGCTTTAATAATACGAATATCATCTGGCAAAAAACAATTTATAGCATCAGCATAGTTTTCGATTGGAATTGAACCTATTGGAGATTTAAAATGAGCTACTTGCCCTATTGCATGCACCCCAGAATCTGTGCGCCCTGATCCAATTACTTCAATTTCCGTTTTATGTAAAAGAGAAAGAGCTCTTTCTAGCTCCCCTTGGATAGTTTTATCTTCTTTTTGGCGCTGCCAGCCTATATACTGCGTTCCGTCATATGATATTGTGAGTGAAATATTTCGCATTATTCGTCATCATCATCATCAGTGAGCATATTTGCATCTTGTAGCTCTTTTGTCATTAAATCGTAAAGAGCCCTTGAATGCTCAAGTAATGGCCCAGGTTTATTCTTTGAAGACTTCCCGAGCCCAAACCCACGAGCAATAGCCCTTTTATATTCATCAATTTTCTTTAATCGCTCAGTCATATTGGTTCTTTGCCCATACTTATATTCAAGAAAACCACAAAGATAAATAACGCCATCGTAACCATAGTTTTTGTCAATATCAGGGCCAAAATGTCCTATAGCTGTAATATCCTCTATCCTACCTTGTTCTAGCTCCAATGATTGTTGGTAAAAAAACATTGACTTTAGGTAAAAACGCTTTTGGACATATCCAAATCCCCTGTTTGGCACAAGGGTGTCTAAGTCTCCAGATAGCCAAGCTAGGCGTAGTGTGATTAAGGCTTTTTTTATGCAGGGAGAGTAATTATGTGGTAATTTTTCATAGCACTGCAAGGCTAAATAGTATGCAGCTACCCCATCATACAGTGTTCTTTGACGCGTCAAATCGTAAAAGGGGACTATTTTTTCAACAACCTCTTTTCTTTCAGCCTCGGTATCAATTATTGTATTTATAAGATCTGGATCTTTTATATTTTCAAAGTCATTCCATAAAAGTGCAGCATGACAAACAGGGCATGCTGCTATTGAGTAAATCATGGGATATATAGGTCCATACTTAATTGATGGTTCAAAAATACGCCGCAGTTCCTCAGTAAGATTCCCAGCTATCATACGGCCACCACCAGAAAGTATTTCTTCACGTGCAAATTCTTTTTTACAAAACGGGCACATTGTTTTCTTTTTAGAGTAAAATGAAATTGCTAAATTTTTAGGCTCTTCCTTTTTTTTGTACCTATTCATTGTTTCCCCTTATTTTTCTAAAATCACCTGTGCTATAGCATAATCTTTTTCATGTGATAATGATAAATGTATATAATTTGCACCTGTAAGATCAAGTTTTGTTTTAACTTTTGCAAATACATTCAAAATTGGTTTTCCATCTTTTTCTTTTTTTACGCAAATATCTCGCAATGTTAGGCTCCCTAAGCCGGTTCCAAGAGCTTTTGCTAAAGCTTCTTTTGCCGCAAAACGTGCCGCAAGACTCTCAGCAGATCTATTGGTAGTGTTTGCAATATAGTCTACTTCAACTGGATGAAAAAACCTTTTTAAAAATCTATCATTTTTTACAAGTTTTGAAAAGCGCTCAACACGAACAATATCTACTCCGCACCCAATTATCATTCACTTTCCTCCACATTTGCTTCAGTGTTTTCTTGAATAATTGCAGAAGATTCATTAACCAAGGGCACTGTTCCAGGTTCGCTTGTAATAATTTCCGTTTCTGTTGGGGCTTCAATAATAGTAACGGTAACCTCGGTTAGATTAATTGAATTAAGAGTGAAGCCCGCAGGAATATTTGTTATAACAGGTAATGTGTACTCTCCAACATCAGTAATTTGAGAAAAATCAATTTCAATAACATTCTCATCAGGAACATATACATCTAAAGGAATTTTTTCTCCAGATATTTCAAATGTCACAAGCGGTATCGGTTCAGAAGTTGCTAAAGTCTCTATCAGTGATTCTGCGAATGGAGCAACATTTTCATACACTACTGTAATAATTTGAGGTATTATTTCTACAAAAACTGAAGTTGAATTGACATCCGCAATTTGCACTTTGTCACTAACCGTAACAAGCTCAGAATCTATCCTAAATGACTCTGTTCTCTCATTCAAACTAATTCCATCTGCATAAACAATTTTTGTAGAATCTACAATTGATTTTGCACCCATTATTTTTACATCAGATACAGAGCTTGTCCATGACAAGACTTCATATCCATCTACCGGAGAACCGATAAAACTTGGCTCAACAGCAACCCATGCAAACGAATTTTCCTCAAAATTCAAAGACACAGAATAAGGAGAGACAGATACTTCCAAATCACTCATCAAAACAAGGTTTTCAGCCAACTCTAGTCCTACATTTATAGTCTCAACACCTGATTTAGCTATATGCGAAATATCTATAAATGCCACTATTTGTGTATCTTGGATTGTTGCAATATCTTCAGGCTTTCCTCTCAGCTCAACTCTAACCATATCTGGAGGGGTTTCTGTTAATACATAATTTCCTCCAGCTCGCACTTCCAATGGGACAGTAAAAGCTCTTGTATCTAATGAAATAATTTGAAAAGCAGCATATATCAATACAGCAAGACCAAAAGATAACAATTTTGCCTGCCAGTTTGAATATATCTTTTCTATAAAATCATTTAGCTTCATAGTGACACCTCCTTTGGTGCCGTTGTTGAAATTTCGAGCACAGTTTCAAGTGTTTTTACAAGCTGAGTTTCTGTTAAGTCATAATAAAGATGAGACTCATATGCCAAACTAATTGCTCCCGTCTCCTCAGATACAATAAGAACAACAGCGTCAGTTTCTTCAGTCAAACCAATGGCTGCACGATGTCGAGTTCCAAAAGACTTTTTTATACCATATTGTTCAGTTAAAGGTAAAAAGCAACCAGCAGCAATAACCCTTTCTGATTGTATAATAACTGCTCCATCATGTAGGGGTGTGTCGTGCCCAAAAATTGTTACTAGTAGGTTTGATGATAAATCTGCATTTAAACGAGTCCCTGTATCTATTATCCCAGAAAGAGAGTTCTTCTTTGCAAACACTGCCAACATCCCTCTTTTTTGACGGGCCAATGTTTCTGCTGCAATAAGCACAGAATCAATATAATTATGTTTAGTGCGATTACCAAATTTAAACCAATCTGTTTGGAGTAAACGCAAAATAATTTTTCTAAGCTCAGGTTGAAATACAATAGCAAAACTTATAAGCAGACCAGGGCCTAATAGATTTAAAAGCTGTAAAATAGTAGTTAAGTTTAAAAAGAGTGAAATTGCATACACAGAAAAAATCATTACTAAGAATTTTATAATTTGTAAACCGTGTGTTTTTACTGCTATTCCGTATGCTTTATACAAAACAAAAGTGAGAATGCCAATATCTAGTACTGGTTTTATAAAATTATAAATCTCAAGCATACTATCAAATGCGCCCATTGTTCTCCTACGTTTTAACCCATATCCCGAAGGACTTTTAACATATCTACTGTTTCTCCTACATCATGCACGCGCAATATGCGTGCTCCATTTTGAGAAGCAAGCATATTAGCTGCCAATGTACCTGCAAGTCTCTGTGCTATTGGCCTAGAAACTACATCTCCAATGCATGTTTTTCGAGACAAACCTACTAATACACCAAATGGCTTTTGACTGCACAATGAAACTACAGCTTCTTCAATGAGTGAAGAAGCTGTTATCAAAACGCTACTGTCACGTGTTTCTTTTGCAAAGCCAATTCCTGCATCTAGTATTATCTTAGTAGGGTCAATTCCATTAGACACTGCAAACATCATCCTAGTACTAAGATATTTTGCAATATCATCTATGATGTTATTATACACTGTATTTTGTTGCATTGTAAGGGGGGAACCTCGTTTATGCATTAAAATTACAGGAATTTTTTCCTTAGCAATTAGGTGAACCAATTCACTATCATCTTCTAGAGCACTTACATCATTTATTATGTCAGCACCCGCTCTTAATGCTTCTTTTAATACACTCATTTTTCGTGTATCAACAGAAATTACACCGCTACTATGTTTTCGAACAGATTCTATAAGAGGAATAATTCTCTGTATTTCTTCATCATCACAAACATAGCTAGACCCTGGTCTTGTTGACTCACCACCAATATCTACAATATCGGCCCCATTTTCAAATTGCTCTAAGATGTGTTCAGTTGTTTTATTTATTCCATCTTTTTTTATTGGAGCCCTGCTTTTTTCCCAAAAAGAATCTGGTGTACAATTAACAATCGCCATGACAAAAGAAGGTAGTTTTGTGTGTAGGGTTCTGTTTTTTAATTCAAGCGGAGGTGCAGAAACGACCATGTATTAATCCCACATTCTTAAAGCCTTTTTTGCCAAAAGGTCGCCCGTTAGACGCGCATCATGTAAAATCTCTTTTCGCGTTCCTTGCGGTAAAAATCTGTCAGGGAATCCACTCACCATGGTAATTTTGCCACTAAAATTTCTATCTAGCAATGATTCAAGGTATGTTCCAATTCCACCAATACGAATCCCATCTTCAACAAAAAGAATTCGCTTGTATGATTTTGCAATGGATAAAAAATGCGCCTTATCAAGTGGTTTTAAAAACCTCAGATTATATACATCTGCTATTTTACCTTTTTTATTCAACTTTTCTTGAGCATCGATCACTTCGGGGATAATGCCTCCTGTACATACAAAAAGCATGTCAGCAGTCTTTTTTCTTGCATCATCTTGTCGAAGCAAAACCCCTCGCCCAGCTTCTATTGGCAAACTATAGGATGCCATTTCAAGTGGACATACAGATTTAGGATATCTTATAACCACTGGATTGTTTTGACTGACTGCCCAATCTAGGCATCGCTCTAGCTCTATTTCTGATGCTGGGGCTAAAAGTGAAACATTTGGGATAGGCCGTAAAAGTGTAATATCAAACACACCCTGATGAGTTTCTCCATCAGATGGAACAGGTCCAGATCTATCTAGTACAAAAACTGCTGGTATATTTTGTAATGCGATATCATGGATTAATTGGTCCACGCCTCGTTGAATGAAGGTTGAGTATATTGCAACTACAGGCTTTAATCCAGATCTAGCCATGCCGCCCGCAAATGTTACTGCATGCTCTTCAGCAATTCCAACATCGAAAAATCGATTTGGGTATTTTTTTGCAAATTCGGTTAAGCCAGTTCCATCTGTCATAGCAGCAGTAATAGCTACAACTCGATTATCATTCTCTGCTATCTCTAATATTTTTTTCCCAAACACACCAGTAAATGATGGTCTATTTTTTTCAGCCTTTTTTTCTTCTTTTGGGCTTACTCCATGATAGAATACAGGATCCTTTTCAGCAGGAAGATATCCTTTACCTTTTTTTGTAATCATATGAACAACTACAGGCCTATTCATTTTTTTCACTTTTTGGAAAACTGAAATAAGCTCTTTAATATTATGACCATCAAGGGGGCCAACATATTCAAAGCCTAGATCTGAAAAAATATTATTTGTAAAAACGAGACCCTTTACTGCTCTTTTCATTCTAAAAACAAAGGTAGTAAATGGTTTGCCAATAAGTGGTATCTTCTCCACTATTCTATCAAAATGATAACGAAAAGATTGATACTCTACGGTAGTTGTTAACTGGCTAAGATAGCGTGAAATTGCGCCCGTATTCCCATTTATTGACATTTGATTGTCGTTTAGGACTACAATTAAATCATTAGGGATTTGGCCTGCATGAGACAAGGCTTCAAATGACATACCCCCAGTCAATGCTCCATCACCAAGAATTGCAACAACCTTTCCTGTATCGCCAGTAAGCTTTCTTCCGGCTAATAACCCAAGCGCTGATGAAAGCGCTGTAGATGCGTGTCCTGCATCGAACCAATCATGTTCACTTTCAGAAAATTTTGTAAACCCAGAAAGACCATCTTTTTGACGTAAGGTTGAGAAAAGATTGTTTCGGTCTGTGAGAATTTTATGTGTATAAGCTTGATGGCTTACGTCCCAAACAAAGGCATCGGTTGGGCTATTAAAAACATAATGTAGCGCTAGCGTTGCATCCACAATTCCTAAATTGCTTGAGAGGTGACCTCCATTTGATTCAATTACCTCTATAATCCTCTTTCGGATATCACCAGCAAGACAAGGAATTTCATTAATAGGAATTTTTTTAAAATCATCAAGACAACGTATTTGCTCTAATAGCGTAGCATGCTCCTAAAAAAAAGACCACTGCCTACATTATGTTAGCAGCGACCCTTCTCGGTTCTTGTAGCTATGGGATTATTCAAAAAAGAGAAAGTATTTAATAAATCCCAATAACACATTTAGTCATAGAAAATCTGTAAGTACTATGTACTATTTATTCTTATGTCTGTTTTTTCTAAGCTTTTTTTTACGCTTGTGCGTAGCTATCTTTTTGCGCTTTCTTTTTTTACCACAGGGCACAATAATACTCCTATAAAACTCCGCTTTAACGGCGTGAATGGACTCGTTCTTCTCACTTGCAATGCTCCGTAGAGCAGGGAGCGCAGCGATCTATGTCGCAGGCGAGCAGTTTTGAAAGCAACGCTTTTGAACTGCAAATGAAAAAATGACATGAAAGTTATTTTTTCATTCCTCCTACAAATTTAAACTGTAGTATATTATGACTTATTTTTGTAAATAGGTCAAGTACCCTTATTATTATGAAGACAAAAATCGTGTATTTTTTTTTCAATTTCTAACACTTTTTCTGGATGTATAATTTCAGCTCCCTCAAATGACTTAAAAAAAGTTTGCTGCCTTTTAACGTATTCTTTTGTGCTCTTCATAATTTTTGCTTTTACTTCTTTTATGTCGTTACTCATAAAAAATTCTCGATACCCAATTCCTTGCATACCTGGGCTATCCACCGTATACCCAAAATCTTTTAACATTTCAACTTCTCGCTCTAAACCTGCTTCAAACATTTCATCAACTCTTTTTTCTACTCGCTCATATAATTCTAACCTTTGACGGTATAGGCTGAAAATTAAAAAATTACAATTTTTCGAGTGCTCTTTTGAGAGTCCAAAACTGCTTCTAGGCAGGCCACTTGAGTGATACACTTCTAACGAACGCTTAATTCGATACGCATCGTTTACATGTATTTTTTCAGCACTAATTGGGTCTACAGCGTTTAACTCCCACCAAAGTTTTTCAGCCCCTTCATTACTCATACGATTTTCAATTTCTAATCTTACATTTGTGTTAACAGAGGGAGTTGTTGGAAGTCCTTGAATAAAATTTTTAATGTAGAATGCTGTTCCTCCAATAATTACAGGTATTTTTCCTCTATCACTGATATCTTTAATTGCTTTTTCTGTTAAGCGCACAAAGTCTCCAACCCCAAATTGTTTATCAGGTGTGCAGACATCGATTAAGTGGTGTGGTAGTTTTTTTTGAAATTCTGTGTTTGGTTTTGCAGTTCCAATATCCATGTGTTTGTATACTTGCATGGAATCAGCGCTGATAATCTCTGCCCTCCCTGAAAAAAGAGAAGGTACAGAGGAGGAAAACAACTTATATGCTAATTCAGTTTTTCCGCACGCCGTAGGCGCACAAATTACAATAACGGGAAGAAGGCCTCCCTCATTATTTTTTTTATTCACTGTTGTGGAGAGAAAGGATTATTGTTCTATTCGATATTCAACTTGCTTTGAGAAAAGCTGGCGTGCTGCAAGAGAAACAACTTTACCATTATTTTCTTCGATCAAGCTATCTTTTACCATTGAAAGTTGATATACACGACGGCTCGCTGCGCATGTAATTTCATAAACATTATCTCGAAACTCTACAAGTTCCATTAATGGAAAAACCATATTAATCTCCTATGTCCTATTTTAATCAAAAAAATTGTTACAATTAGTTTTCTTCAAGTGAAAGCTAATTGTAACATTAATTCGAAAAAGATTCAAGTAGATATTACTTTCTACGCTTCACTACTATTTTGATTAACACTGCTCGAGTTATGCTCAAATGTAAATTCATCTATTTGTGATGTAAGCTTTCTAATTTCAACTCTATTAGTGTTTGATAATTCTTTTGCAACATTTATTACTTTTCGAATAGAGTCGGTATTTTTATCCATATCACTTACAGCAAGATTTATATTAGTTCGTTGTTCTGTTAATTCATCTATTTTTGCAACAATGTTTGTACTATCCTCTAATATACTTTCAGCTTCGCTTTGAACACTATCGGTTACGGTCTTTATCTGATGAATAGCCTCAAGTATTTGGCTACTACCTGCAGATTGCTCTTGCATTGCATTCATAATAAGGGTTTCTTGATTTTTTACTGAATCTGCTTGTTGGAATATTTCATCAAAATGTGCTTCTACCTGTTGAATTTTTCCTGAAATGTCCATTATTGATTGCTTTAACTCTGTTAGACGGCTATTGATGCTGCGCCCTTGTACATTCGAATCATCAGCAAGCTTTCTTATCTCATCTGCAACAACAGCAAAGCCTTTTCCTGCTTCACCTGCATGAGCTGCCTCAATTGCTGCATTCATAGCAAGCAAGTTGGTTTGGTCTGCGATGCTCTGTATTACAGAACTCGCTTCTATGAGACCTTCAGACTCTGAAAGTATTTTTTCTGAAATACTTACGGTTTCTTGAACCTGCTCAAGGCCAACCTCTGAAGACACTGCAAGATTATTAACTGTTTCGGTGTTACGCTTGAGTGTTTCTGTTACAGAAGAAATATTTGCAAGCATTTCTTCAATTGCTGCAGATGACTCTGTGACACTAGTTGATTGTGACAAAATACTTTCATCAAGTTTTTGTAGGGCAGTCTTTATGTTTCCCATTAATTCGGTAACAACACCAAGTCTTTTTGCTTGGTCTCCAGAAAGCTCAACTACTTTAAAAATACTTTCAGTTACTGAGCTTGTACTATCTACAGCTGTAGCCATTTCCTCACTCATCTTATTTGTTGAATCTTCAGTTGCACCAATGGTAGTATCAAGTCGTACTAATAAAGAACGAGTTTCTTCATAAAAAGTATTTAAGCTATTAGTTAAGAGCCCGAATTCATCGCGTGAATCTACAGGCAAGGTATCAATTGTATATTTTTTTTCAGCAAGTAGCTCTAAAGAATCTGTTATCCGCCTCATTATTCGAGCGTTGCTTCCCGCAAAGGTTGTCATTGTAAAAAGACTCACCACTACGCTAGCAATAGCAAGGGGTAGTACAAGCTGCATATATATAGCCATAGTGAAATTTTCTTCGGTGATGATAAGTGGGACTGCAAAACAAGTTAAAAATAAACCTGCTAAAGTAAAAAAAGATAATATCATTATACGAATATTTTGTGGAACCATTAAGTACTTTCGTTCTAAAGGTAGCCATACAAGCCACTTTTGATACAGTGTTAATGCTTGAACAGAAAAAAACGTTCCAAAGGTAAACATTAAGCCAAGGTTATTCAATATCATAGCTAAAGGATCGATATCAATTCCAATAACTTCATTTACGTTAACCATAATCAAGCCAGTAATAAAATTTAGTACAACAGGTAGTCCTAAAATTACCTGCATATAGACTACTGCAATCTTATTTAGTTTATGCTTTGATTCTTCGCTACCATCATACACTTTAAACTTATTTTTGACTAAAGTTAAAATGATTATAGGTAACATATATACAGTTGCTTGGTATGGGAGTAAAATGGGGGAAGTCATAATCTGACCTGCATGATCCCAAGAAAACACACCATAAAAAATTAATTGAAACAGTGAAAAAAACAAAGGAAATAAAATTGCTAAATAGCAATACACAATCATCCTCACAGGGGGTTTTGAATATACATACTCGGTCATACACGTCCTCCATATTTTAAACAAATAATACTACATAATGTTACAAAATGAAGCACTATTAATTCTATTTTTATTATTCGGGCAACCCGGATTTGAACCGGGGACCCCAAGTCCCCCAGACTTGTACGCTAACCAACTGCGCTATTGCCCGTTTATTACTATATAATACCAGATTTTAGCCAATCTGTCAATTAATGATATTTTTTACAATTCTAAGGCATAGACTTGCTTTCAGCTATGTTATCGAGAAGCTTTTCCATAATTATAAACGCTTGCGAAGTTAAGCTAGGAATGCTATCATGCTCGGTATGCATCATTCTCCATGTTTTAGGTAACTTTTCGCTCATTAAAAGGGCTTCTGCAGGGTCAATATTTGCTTCTCTTAGTAGTGCAATTGAACTTAAGGCAGAAGCTGAGTTCAAGCTCAAAAAGCCCGCTCCATGCGCAACAACACCCTTCGACATTACAGATGCTGCAAGGTTTTTGTCTTTTTGTAAATTGCGCATATACAAGGATGCTTCATCAGAAGGTAAAACTGTTAGAGCAACGGCAGGAATCCCATTAGCAATAAAACCTGCATTATCGCTATACGGAACAGGGATTGTTACCCATTTACCCTGAGATGCATCTCTAGCAAGACTACAGGTTTTTTCAAATAATGCATCAAATTTTTTTATAAAGGAATTCGATGCTTTTTCTGAGCGACCAGCATTTGAAACTGCAAGCACATCCCCCCTACCACATCCATCTAACACAAAAACATCATCATTATCCAGTCGCATTCGTTTAAAAAGATTGGCAAGTGCAAAAGCTCCCTGTGATTGTGCGCTCCCAATTTCTTCTCCATCTGTTAAAATTATTCTAACATTGCTTGCATTAGCCCTGTGTATAGAAGATTTGAGTATGCGTTTAGCCCAAAGCAGAACTTGAAATACTGCAGCAGAATTATCATTTGCCCCTGGAGAAATATATTCTCCTTGTGTACCTACAGCCCTATCGTAGTGTGCAATTACGGTCTTCATTTTATACATAGGGTTATAGGTGCGTTCAGGAAACTGTATATATATGTGATTACAATCGTCTAAAGATATTACCGAATAAGGGATATCATTTTGTGAAAGGTAGTTTTTTAAATATGTAAACCTAGCACAGGAAGGGTCAATAAAGTCTTCAAACTCATTAGGTAAAAAATGCATAATTATTTATCGGCACTATTGTCCGCATTATACACTGGAACAAAAGAAAATAAAAAAGCCATTGAATAAAATCAATGGCTTTTATGTATCAATTTTCTTAAAAATTAATATTCTCTGTCGCGGTTAAACTCTCTGCGTGGAGGTCTAGGTCTATCTTCAGCGATATTAACCCGAATTTTTCTTCCATCAATTTCAGTTCCGTCGAGCGTTGTCATTGCAGCATCTGCGCATGACTGTTCTGCCATTTCAACAAATCCAAACCCTTTTGATCGTTGTGTTTCACGATCTCTAATTACGATAGATGATACTACCTCTCCATACTGAGAAAATGATTCTCTCAATGCTTCTTCACTCGTTCCGTATGACAAATTGCCAACATAAAGTTTTTGAGCCATCTCTTACTTACCTCTCCAATCTCATGTAACGCCGATAAAATAAGGCTTGCTTATTTTTTCTTAAGCTATTACAAAAATAGTTTTACGTTATTCTTAAGTTGAATGGAATCGGAACAGATAAATCGGAAGGAAGTTAAAACAATCAATGCACATGCGGTGTTGTAAGCTACAGCTCTTCAGACAAAACATTCAGACGACATTACATTTCAAGAAACGTGTCTACAATCAGTATGGGGGCAATCATAATATTTGTCAAGGCTTTTTTGCTATTTTAGTGTTTTTTTTGTAAATATATTGCTAAAAAAGGGTATTATATCTTTATTTATGCCACACACGGCTTATTTACATACAAAAAAGGTGAGAAACCTAAAGTGGCCCTCACCTATAATGATCCTTAACGATTTAATCTTCAATTATCTTTGGAGTTAGCCTAAAATCAATTTCATAAGGGAAATCTAATTTTTGCTCAAAAGCTTGAATTAACTCTTTAGTAAATGCGACGCCCTTTTCTTTTGACTCTTTAAGAGCCATATACTCATAATAGTGATCTGTTAACCCAAGCTCACCCTCTCTCAAGATTGAAAACTCTTTCTTATAAATCTCATCCACAAAGTCAAGCTTTTCGAGGTTTATTGCAGCTTTTAGCATCAAGAGTAGAATCCTGTCACCTGCTTGAATTTGAGGATCCAACGAAGAATAAAAATCCCATGTTTTTTGATATTCTTGGGCCTTAGTAAGTGCTGCAATATATTCTTCTGCATACTCCCTGTTTACATCGGTTCCTAAAAGTGCAATTGCTTTATGAAAATATTCAATTGCTTTTTTTTCATCTCGGTCTTTTGAAACAATATATAAGTTTCGATACGCCAATGGATTTTCCTTTAACGATAAAGATTTCTTAAAACAATCTTCTGCCATTTCATCATGGCCATTTTCTACGTACATAATTCCCAAAAGGTTTTGTGCGGTGTAGCTTGGCTTTTTGCATGCCTCTTGCAAAAGCTTTTCATACCTCATATCAACCATATACGAAACGGGGAGTGTTTTTATATCGATGTCGTGAACGGTTTTGTTTTTAATGAGGTTTAACCATACAAGCTCTTTTTCTGTAATACTTGCATAGGGAAAGGCAAAACCTTTAGGAGTAATACTACTATCTTTTATGTCTTCAATTGCTCCATAGCCATTACCAAATTCCAATACACTTGACGGAAGGATTTCGTTATTTTTTTGATACTTTTTAAGAAGATCATTTACCATTTCACTTGATATTTTCGAGTCAATAAGGTTAAATACTGCCCCTTGTGTTTCATCCCAGTCTTCTTTTACATTTGAGCCATCGATACTAGAGCCTCCAAACACTTGCACAAAGTCCCATGTCGTTTTTGCAGGTATTTTTATTCCGTGTACTTGTGTTGGGGCTAGACCTGCTTGTATTTCTACATATTTTTCACTGCCTTTTTCTGTTAAATATTCTTGCCAGTGCTTTCCACCATTGTGGAGGCCCCAGCAAAACATTTTTCTGTATTTTAGTGTATCGCTAGAGCGTTCAAAAAACATTGTATTGTCATTATACAACGCTGCTTCCCACGTTTGTTTTACATCTTTTTCATTTTGAAAAAAGTACTCACTTGAAAAGCCGTAGTTTTCTGGGTAGGTAGCATCTTTTTTTGGCATTACTGGAAGATATGGTAATGTTCCGTGGGCCATACCTTTTTGAGCACCTTCAAATGCATTTGAAGATGGGTTAATATAGATAACTTCTTTTGTACCTGAAAAAATGCGTACATTCTTATTCTCTGGAACCGCAATGTTTGTCCACCAATATGTTGACTCTTCACTGTCTTTTGGATTTACCATCCTAACATAGGCCGCTAAAAACTCTGCGTCGTCCTCTAAATAAAAGTCAATATGCCAATAAAGGCCCTTACATCTTTCATATTCATACGCGCGTATAAACTCTTTTCCTTCACTGTCTTTACAAATTGCAACAAACATACTTTCACAAGTTGTAAATGTGTGACCGAGCTGTCCTATATTCCATTCAATACCGCCAGAAAACCAGGCATTTCGAATTGAAAGGTTGGCTATTTGCATTATTGGATTTACATACAAAAGCTCTCTATTTTCTTTTTTGCTAAAAAGTGAATATAATCTCATTCCAAACTCGGGCAAAAATAGTGCTTTTATATGCTCATTTTCCATTTCGATTGTTTTAAGTGAAACCATACTTCTTTCTCTGGTGTATAGGTCTTGCATAAGATACGGAAGAGAGCGGTCCCCCGTTCCGTGCCCATACAATTCTTTTTCACTTTCTAAAAGTCCATCGCCTTCCATTGGCCTATCATAGGGCCTTTCTCTAAATTTTGGAAGCCTATTTTCACCTATTGATTTACTCCCTGGCAAATCTAATGTTGATACTGTAATTGTCATGTGTGCTCCTAATTATATGCAGATTTTTATTAATTAGGGCAACACATAAGTTGCCCCATTACGATGTAGTGTTAGGGCGTCCCTATGTGTTCGCCCGTTACGAAAGCGCTACCGGGCGACGCGGTATCCTTTTTGCATAGCAAAAAGATACAAGCAAAGCACGGGACGGTCGAAGACCGGAGCGCCCAAGCACCCCATATCTACGCCTTCATAATTATTAATTATACATTATTAATTGTTAATTATCTTACCCTTTAATTGCTCCACCGGTTACACCTGCAATAATTTTTTCTGATAAGAAAAGGTATAGCAAGAATGTTGGCAAGAACACTATTATAACTGCTGCGAACATACCTGACCAGTTACCTGTATATTGCATTGATTGAAGCATTGCATAAAGTCCAACTGATACTGGGCGAAGCTCATTACTATTTGCAAATATAAGTGATAAAAAGTACTCATTCCAAACGGTGATAAAATTAAAAATTGACACGGTAATAATTCCTGGTTGGGCGATTGGAAGCATTATTTTCCAAAAGGTTTGTGTAGGGGGGCACCCGTCGATTGCTGCAGCCTCTTCAAATGTTCTTGAAATATTAGAAAAGAACGCCAAGAGGAATATTGTTGTATACGGAACATTTATACCTACATATAAGAAGACTAGTGAAACTTTTGCAGAAAAAGTTGAATTAAGTACTCCACTTGCTGCAATTAAAGAAAACAATGGAAGCACAACCATTATTACAGGAATTGACATTGCTGACACAAAGCTTGTTTGTATTACCTTATTTCCCAAAAAGGTATAGCGTGCAAGAACATATGAAGCAGGTGCACAAATTATTATGAGTAGTGCAACTGATATGAGGGAGTAAACAAGTGAGTTTGTAAAAAACACCGCTACCCCGCTTTGGCTCCACGCTAGAGCATAGTTTTCAAAGTGTAGTCCACTGGGGAATTTAAACACTTCACCTGAAAAAATTTCTTGTGTAGTTGAAAGGCTTGCTGCGAGTATCCAGCCAAGTACTAAAAAGGTAAACACAACCCATCCAATTATAATAATGTACCCTGGTAGCAAGGGTAATTCTTTTTTCAAATTTATTT
>CAYJLT010000017.1:0-22935 GCA_964371295.1 uncultured Treponemataceae bacterium | reverse complement strand
AAAAAAAACCAATAATGAATACTGCGTAGCTTACATTTATCTTAAAAACATATTATAATAAAAAAAGTGTAATACTAGTTGAGAGGTTTTCTGTGTTAAAAAAAGTGTGCGTGGCTTTATGTTTTTTTTTCCTATTCTCTAGAGTGAATCTTTTTTCACAAGAAAAACCGTTCTATGACTATAGCCTTGAAGCCAATTTTTCTTTACAAACAGGCGTTGTAGATGAACTTGTGTATGAAAATGAGGTATTACTTAGTAAACTTGCATGGCAGCATATAATTACTCCCATGGTAAACCTTACATATAACGCACGCTTTAATTCTACATTTCTTAAACTTCAATTTCAAACTGCAATACCAGAAAAAACAGGCACAATGGAAGACTTTGACTATTTAACCCCAGTCGATGGCATTGTATCAAAATACTCAAAACATGACATGGATGTTGCAAAAAGTTATTTCTTTAAGGTACAGCTTTCATACGATTTTAAAATTACAGACATATATAAACTCCAACCATTGCTTGGCGCAACATATCAAAATCAAAAGTTTACCGCAGTCGATGGATATTTTCAGTACTCTGTTGGTAATGGTGTGTGGACTCCTAGCTTAGAAAAAGTAGCACTCACAGGTTCAATAATTTCATACGAGCAAACTATTCTATACCCATTTATTGGAATAGATAACATCTTTTTAACGGATTCCTTTTTCTTTACCATCCATGCATCCTACTTTCCTTATGTGTATGTGCAGTCACTCGATAATCATTATTTAACAGGCAAGCAATACTATGATGACATGAGGGCAGGATATGGCTTTTTAACGGGGGCTTCATTTTATATTCCTTTTAGAAAAGAAGATGATTATGGGCTAAAAATAGGCTTAGAATACGAGTTTTTTGAAGCTTATGGTCTTAGTGCTTCCAATACTATTGGAAGCAAAAATAATGATTTCTCATTAAGTCATGGTGTCACGTCTGGAACACAAAGTGGCTTATTTCGCTTTTCAGTAGGCTTTGTGTTGCGGCCAAACTATTGGAAGTAAAAAAACACTATACCCGCTTTTTATTTAGATATATTTTTCTCGTAATCAATTGCTTTTTTTATTAATTTATGATACACTCACGCCTAGGTATGCAATTTGATTTAAGTGATGATGTAATGAGCAGTCTCATATTTGCTATGGAGAATCAAAAGAACAATAATGTATTTGATTCAATCCAAAAAGAAGTAATTGAGCTCAGTACAAACGAAAAAATTGATACCAACCGTTATTATAGTATTCCTGAATGGACATCTATAGACGGTTTTAAGGTGATGGAACATTTCGTGGTTTCACTTCATTCACCGCTTGCAAAAGAGTCTCTACATGAAGTTCTTTTTGCGGGCAAGGGGGTCTTTCGTAATTTTAAAGATACGTTAAAAGACTACCCCGAAGTGGAACAACAGTGGTTTACGTTTAAACAAAGGGTTCTAAGAGAAAAAATTGTTGCATGGTATAATGTTTTACGAGATTCATGGGGATTAGAAAGGATTGAAGGTGAGCCTGAAGAAACCGAAAATCTCATTTTTGATGATTTTATCTTTCGTGACTACAGTGAAGCAGAAGATGGCGAAAATGCTTTGAAAACTGAAAAATTATCAGTGCAATCTATCGAAAACTCTTTTGAAGGTGAGCGTGGTGTTATAGCATCTACGCTGTGGAAAAAATACAAGGATTTATTTGAAGCAGAAAAAAAAATAGCATATGTGTGCACAAATATTGCTGGAGATTTTTCTGGCATTATTTCTGTTTCTCCTGTACCCGAACCTGCAAAACATTCTGTTATGGTTACACTATTCTTTGTTTTGCCAGCTTGGCGAGGGTTGGGAATAGGAAAAGAACTTCTTATGTTTTGTTTGCAGGAACTGAGAAAACGTAAAATTAACTTTGTCATTATACCAGAAATGTTCGTTCCCGAAACCTTTATTAAGGTACTACTCCGTAGCGGCTTTGAAAAAAGCTCTATTGGTTTTACAGTAGACCTTACAGAAACACATTAATACTGTTTGGAGGAAGAGCATGTCAATGCAAAACAGAAGTTCTATTTTAGAAGAACAATTCAAAGCGGTTTTAGAAGAAGCCGTTGAAAGAGTAAGGTCAGAAGAAGACCCAATTGTCTTAAATGAGTACAAAAAATTGTTTAAAAAACATGTACCGTTTACATTACGCTCATATGTAGCCGCCTTTTTATCAAAAGAGATGGCAGCAGGTGGGCTTTCTTTTTCAAAAAATACTCGCCGTTCTCACGGTAAAGGAAAATTTGAAAAATCGAATCGCAGAGATAACCAAGAAGCCTTTACAAAGCAACGAACAGAACGATCATCAGGTAGCCGCTCTGAAAAAGATGGAACACCTTTTACTCGAATCACTATTGATGAAGATAAGGCAACCACTATTTTTATTGGAATGGGTAGAAATCGTGGCGTTTATGCAAGAGATATTATTGGGCTTATTACACAGAGAGCTTCTATTGAAAGAGAAAGAATTGGTGAAATTAAGGTTTTAGATAATTACTCCTTTGTGCAAGTATATATTGAAGATGCCGATGGTATAATTTCAAATATCAATGGTAGTGATTACAGAAACAGAAAGCTTGCTGTAAGCTATGCACACAAAAAAGAAAAATCTGAAGGAACAGAGGATTCAGCTGCGGTTGACTCTGATGTGCAAGAATAAAATGAAATCTATTACATGCATACAAACAGGCATCCTCTCTGTAAATACATATCTGGTAGCTTGCTCGACGGGTGAAAACAGTAAGGGAAATGGATTTTTTGTTGTAGACCCAGGTGGAGATGCAACTCTTATTTCTGATACAATTAAAGGGATGCAAGGTAGTCTTGAAGCCATTGTTTTAACACATGGACACTTTGACCATGTAGGAGCCCTTGCTAGTTTAAAAGAAATGTATCCTGAAGCCCTTGTGTGTATACATCAAGGTGATGAAGACTATGTAGGTAAACAAGGGTATGATACCCATCGAGATAGGTTTTCAAAAATTGGTTTCGATGGAGATGGTTTTTTTACACACGAACAGATGCCAAATGCTGATATATTTTTAGAAGAAGGCATGGCTCTTGAGTTTTCCCCCGATTGGAAAATTATCCATACTCCAGGGCACACAGAAGGTTCTGTATGTATTTATAACCAAAAACAAAAAGCTCTCCTTTCTGGGGATACGCTTTTTAAAATGGCTTATGGGAGAACAGATCTACCAGGTGGGAGTTTTTCAAAGATTAAAAAAAGTCTTGAAAATCTTTTTACACTACCTAGTGATACCATTGTGTATCCCGGGCACGAAAGTTCGACAACAATAGGGGCAGAAAAAAATATGCACCTATAGATAAAAAAAATGGAGCATTTGCTCCATTTTTTTTATGCTTCTTCACCTCGAAAAAGGTTTTCTGTAATTGCAAATGCATGGTCACCAATTTTTTCTATTAAGCGTACCATGTCAATATATAAAAGCTCAGATTTTACATCTGCTCCTTCTTCAAGCCTCTTTCGAGCTGTTTTCTTGAGCTTTGTTCTTAATGCATCAATTTTGTCTTCTATAGCCTCTGCTTCTTGCATTTCTTCTTGAGAAAGTGGACTATTTAAGTGAGAGTTTACAAAGTCTAAGAGCGTTTGCACTAAATCCACATATGGCTCAATTTTATCGATGTCATCTTTTACAAATTTCATTTTTTTATCTATGCTTTTTTTAAGTAAAACAGATAAACTAAAACATTGGTCAGTGAGAACCTCAATTTCATCGATAATTCTGCTCATTATTTGGATACTTTCTTTTTGCTTCTCTGTTGTAGGCAAATATGTGCACTTTGTAAGATACACAGAGAGCTCTTCTTGCATTTGATCTGCATAATCTTCTCTGCCTTTTAAAAACTCAAAATTTTCTGTAATAAATCGCTCGCTTCTATCTTCAAAACCTTTTTTTACACGCGAAAACATTTCATTTGCAATTCCCGTCATGTGGACTATTTCTGTTTGGACTTGCACAAGGTGTAGCTCTACGGAATCCTTTGAGCTCACACTGATAAACGGAAATGAATATTTTTCAGGAACATCATTTTCGCCTCGTTTTATTACTTTTTCAGTGAGCGCTGCAAGTTGCTTTGTAAATGGTAAGAAAATTAATGTATTCAATGCATTAAACACCGTATGGAGCATTGCAATGTGTGATGGAAGCGAATCATAAACTGGTCCTGGGGTTATACCATCAACAAGTACTAATAGGGGCCTAAGGAAAATAAGCGCTACAATAGTACCAGTAATATTAAATAATACGTGAACAAGGGCCGCTCTTCGTGCATTTATCTTTGTCCCGATTGAGGCAAGAACTGCATCAATTGTTGTTCCTATGTTACTTCCCAAAATCATCGTAGCTGAAAATTCCCATTCTAAAAGACCGCCAGCAGCCATTGTTAGAATTACAGCAGTAGAAGCACTGGAAGAGTGGAGTAAGACCGTAATAGTAACACCAGCAACCACACCAATTGCAAGGCTTAGGAAACCACTATTTTGTAAATCAGATAAAAACCCTACACTTTCAGCTCCAAATGAAGGTATTGCTCCTGATAATAAATCTAAACCTAAAAAAAGGAGTCCAAATCCCATAAGGGTTTCACCTAAGTTTTCTTTTCGAATCCTTTTTACATGAGAGAGAATAAAGCCAACACCAAAAATGGGAATTGCAAAAAGAGAAATCTTAAACTTAAATCCGATTAGCGCTACAATCCATGCCGTAACAGTTGTACCGATATTTGCACCAAAAATTACTCCAATAGATTGCGTAAGGGTCATTAAGCCAGCATTTACAAACGAAACAACCATAACAGTTGTTGCACTTGATGATTGCACTATCATGGTGATAAAAAGACCAGTAAAAACCGCAATAAATCGATTGTTTGTCATAAACCCCAATATATTAGAAAGGGTTTTTCCTGCACTTTTGTGGATGCCATCGCTAAGCATATTCATGCCATACAATAAAATACCGAGGCTTCCAAGTAATTGAAAAATGATTAAAATAATGTTCACGTCTAGAACATACCACAAAAAAACATCTTTTACAATAGAAAAACATATAAAAACTACTTTTCAATATGTGTTTTTTTTGGTAGAATAGTAATCATGAAACGGGTTAGCTTTTCTATCATTATATTTTTAGCTGCTATGGTATTTTTTAGCTGTTCACAAGAAGACTCCACCACAGGTGAAGGGTCATCAGATGTTGAAAAAGTAACTGAAAATTTATTGCTCGGTTACGGGAATCTTTCAGAGGCTGAAGAGGGTTACATAGTTCTTTTTTTAGGATATGGATATAATGAAGGTTTAGCGAAAGACACACTCTTAATGCAACTTGATGAAAAATATGGCTTAGCACAAAATGGGGGGCGCATTATTCCTTTTGTGTACCCTGATGATTTTATTTCATTCGGGTATGAGAGAATAAGTTTATTGGTGGATAACATAGAAGATGCACTGATAAGCGTTAACGGCACGAGCGATTTAACAACAATTGATGCACTTATAACTTTAGGAGCTCCAGACGGTACCCATATTGCGCTTGCAAACTTACAGGATTTAGGACACGATATACAAGTGTTCTCTGTTTTTTCACAAGATGATATACTTGGAACAGAAGCAGGTTCAACACTAGTAATTGATTATAGTATCAGTCAAGAAGAGCAGCAAGATGGATATGACACATTAGGTGAAATAGACTTATCATATCCTGGTAATGTTGTAGATGTGCTATCACCACTAATCAATGCAGGATTGAATTGGGAAAAAATACATGAAACGGGATTATTTGTACCAGCCTTACGTTCAGAGTATTCAAAGACAATTAAGTGCGATTTTTTTGTGTACGTTGATCCCCAAACGGGGCTTAGGGCTGAAAATCATTATGTTCTAACACAAAAGGAATAACGTAATATTTCTAAATAAAATGGAGAAACCATGAACGCATTAGTTCAACAACCTTCTACTCTTATCGGATCTGAAGAGGATATCATAGCCCTTGCACAAAAGCCAAGTGCCACATTGCTTGTGCTTGGTGATAGCCATGGGGATTTTAGTGTTGTTCAAGATACAATCTTGCACTTTGGAAATGAAGTAGATGCTTTAATTTTTTGCGGAGATGGATTTTGTGATATAGTGGCATGCCTAGCACAATCTATCGAAGATGAAAAAATGAAAAAGGCACTTCCGCCTGTTATTATTCCTGTTAGAGGTAATGGCGACTCTGCTACTTACGAGCTTAAAATTAATTCAAATGACACAGAAGATACAATACAGTTTTCACTTTTGCATCGGGTTTCATGCGAAATAGCAGGCAGGGGAGTATTTGTAACACATGGAGACCATTATCGAGTTGATATGGGAATAGATACTCTATTAGCTGCAGCACATGCTGTAGATTCAGACATGGCTTTTTTTGGTCATACGCATCGTACCCACTGGGAGGAATCTGGAGGAACATTACTTTTAAATCCAGGAAGTTGTTTTAAATCGAGATCTTCTCTGCCACCAAGTATTGCAATTGTTGCGTTTCCAGGTGAGCAAGATCGATTTACTATAGATTACTATAGTGTTGAAAAAACACTTTTTAAAAATCATGCATTTGTACCGTTAGCAGTACATATGAATTAAAGCATTCTATAATTTAGAATGCTATTTTTTTACATAAAAACGATTGCGTTTATTAAAGCGCAAAGTTATATTTAGGAGGGTACACCGTGAGTGCACATGAAATTTTAGGACCGGCAGATAGGCCGAATTTAGGACGTTGGATACCATTAAGTTTTCAACATGTATTTGCAATGTTTGGAGCAACGATTCTTGTTCCTCTATTAACTGGGCTTAGCCCATCAACAGCATTGTTCACAGCAGGTACAGGAACGCTTTTGTACATATTGATCACTGGTGCTAAAGTCCCTGCATTTCTGGGCTCATCATTTGCCTTTATTCCAGCTCTCATAGGGATTTCTTCAACATACGGGATGCCTTATGCTCTTGGGGGAGCCTTTTGTACTGGTATTTTTTATGTGATAGTTGCAAGTATTGTAAAAGTTTCTGGTACTTCATGGCTAGATAAAGCACTTCCTCCAGTTGTAATTGGCTCAGTAATAATTGTTATCGGTCTTAACTTAGCCCCTACTGCAATGTCTTCTGCAATGTATGATTCTGATGGAAATTATTCTCTTGTTCACTTATCAATAGCAGCGGTTACATTGGCAATTGCAGTTATTTCAAGTATTTTTTTAAAAGGATTTTTTAGCACAATTTCAATTTTGATAGGCCTTGTGGGTGGATATGTATTTACCCTCGTTATGGGTTTATTTTTCCAACCTTACAATCTAATTAACTTTACTGTAATTGGCGAGGCGTCATGGTTTGGTCTTCCTACGTTTGCAATACCAAAATTTAGTTTTGTTCCTATTATTACTTTTATTATTGTTTCACTTGCAACGATTTGTGAGCACTTAGGCGATACTTTAATAACATCTAAAGTAATTGAAAGGGATATTTATAAAAACCCAGGGCTCCACAGAACGCTCATTGGCGATGGTGTAGCTACAACTTGGGCATCACTTTGGGGAGGCCCTCCAAATACAACGTATGGTGAAAATATAGGGGTTATGGCAATAACTAAGGTGTACAGTGTGTGGGTTATTGGTGGAGCTGCTATATTTGCTGTTCTTTTATCATTTATTCAAAAATTTGGTGCTGTAATTCAAACCATACCAGGTCCTGTAATGGGCGGAATTTCAATGCTCCTTTATGGACTCATCGCATCGAGTGGGCTTAGAACAATAGTTGAAAGTGGTGTTTGCTACAAAGATAAACGTAACCTAACCATATCATCGGTTGTTATGGTTATAGGTATAGGTGGCGGAATTCTACAGTTTAATATTGGTTCAGACTTTCAGTTTTCACTAGGAAGCGTAGCTTTTGCAACTGTTGTGGGCATTTTATTAAACTTGCTTATACCAAAAAAAAATGCAGTTATTGCTGAAAAAGAATAATTATAGCTTTGCTTGCATTTAAAATGGGTGTATAATTATAGTAAAGGCACTAAGGTAAAGTGCCTTTACGGTTTACTCATTTAATTGATGGACAACTTGGAGGTTACATTAATATGGAAATTTGTTTATATAATGCTACTGTTTTAACGGGTTTTTCAGAAATGGAAAATTGTGCAGTTTTAATTCAAGATGGGATGATAGCGGATGTTTTTTCGCAAAGAAGATTTGAAAAAAGATCATTTGGTGCTTCCGTACGTTTAATTGATGTAAAAGGCGCATATATTTCACCGGGCTTTATAGATACTCATATACACGGGTTTATGGGTAGCGGGACTGATAATTGCACAACTGAAGCAATGCTAGAAATGTCAAAAAATCTTGTTCAATATGGTGTTACAGGATTTAATCCAACAATGTATCCATCATCTGAAGAACAAATGATAAAGAATATTAAAGAAATTGTAAAGGCCATGGGTAAAGAAGAAGGTGCAAAAATTATGGGAATCCATATGGAAGGGCCTTTTCTCTCTAAAGAAAAATTGGGTGTGCAACGAGCAGAAACAGTAAAAGATGTCGACCTTGAGCTTATGGAGCGTCTATGGGAAGCTTCTGAAGGCCATATTGTAAATATGACAGTTGCTCCTGAGATAAAAAAAATGCGCTACCTTGCATTATATTGTTTACAAAAAGGAATAGTGTTACAGGCAGGTCACACAGATGCAAATTATGAAAATATGGTAGAAGGAATGCAAGTTGGGATTCTTCATGCAACGCATCTTTACAATGCCATGAGTCAGATGCACCATAGAAACCCTGGCGCTGTAGGAGCAATTCTCATTCACCCAGAAATGTCATGTGAAATTATTGCTGATGGAGTGCACATTCACCCAGATTTAATAAAACTTTTAGCGCGTGATAAACCTCTGGATAAAATTGTCTTGGTTTCTGATGGTTTAACTCCAACAAAAAGCAATGCTGATAAATTAATTGCAAATGGAGAAGATGTGGTATTTGAGTCTGGTAGTTTTCATCGGGCAAAAGATGGCGTTATTGCAGGGTCTTCTTTAACTATGCTTAAGGGCATAAGCAATCTCGTTGAATGGGGCTTTTCATTGGCAGATGCGGTTAAAACAGCTACATTTAGTCCTGCCTCTATTATGAATTTTAAAAAGAAAGGAATGCTTATTCCTGGTTACGATGCAGATATTGTTGTCTTTGATAAGCATTTTAATGTATTATTTGTATTATGTGATGGCAAAGTAAAAAAAGATATATTATAAAAAAAGCATTACACAAAGTAGGAGAATAAAAAAATGAGACTGATTATACAACAAGACTACGATAATTGTTCAAAATGGGCTGCAAATCATATTGCAAGTAGAATTTGTGACTTTGCCCCAACACCAAAGAATCCGTTTGTACTGGGGCTTCCTACGGGGAGTACTCCTCTTGGCACATATAAAGAATTAATTGATTTATACAAAACTGGAAAAGTAAGCTTTGAACACGTTGTGACGTTTAATATGGATGAATATGTAGGACTACCGAAAGATCACCCTCAAAGTTACTATCATTTTATGTGGGAGAATTTTTTTAATCACATTAATATAAAAAAAGAAAATGTACATATTCTTGATGGAATGGCTCGCGATTTAGAAGCTGAATGTGATTCTTATGAAAAAGCAATAGCTGACCTTGGTGGGATACATCTTTTTTTAGGAGGTGTTGGAGTAGATGGACATATAGCCTTTAATGAGCCTGGATCTTCTCTAAGCTCTAGAACACGAATAAAAACACTTACCCATGATACAATACTTGTAAATGCACGGTTTTTTGGTGGAGACATTAGTCAGGTTCCAAGTACTGCCCTTACAGTAGGGGTTGGTACAGTTATGGACTCGAAAGAGGTACTAGTGTTGATAACAGGGCATAATAAATCACGTGCGCTATCTCATGCAGTAGAAAAGGGAATAACCCAAATGTGGACTATAAGCTGTTTGCAAATGCATCCAAAGGCAGTTATTGTGTGTGATGATGATGCCACAGATGAATTAAAAGTAGGTACTGTAAAGTACTTTAAAGATATTGAGTCATCTAATGTAGATAATTCAATTTAAAATAAAAAAGGTTCACTTACTTAGTGAACCTTTTTTTGTGCATAAAGAGAACCGTTTTAGTTTCCAATTGAAATATAGACCTCAGATACCGCTGCCTTTGCAGTTTTTACTTCTGTTGCAGCTTTTAAAGATTCCGTACTTACTGAAGTGAGTAATACTGCATCTTGCTCTGCAGTGTTTCCTAATGCTTCATAAACTTTACTTATAAATGGGGTAGAAGCATTTTCACGTGAGCCTACGCGAGAAATACTCCCCGCTGTTACAGAAACAGTTCTACCTTTTTTTCCGTTGAAGTCGACAAGTCCTCTATTAACTCTCAGTGTGTTGACATCCATTGTAAATTGCGTTCCTCGTACAGAAGAGGTTGCTACGGGTGTATTAACAACAAAGCCTACACGTTTATTTTGTGAAGCTTGCACATCAGCACTAATTGAACCTAAATCAATAAAAACCTCAGATGAATGAGTATCATCAGTTTCAGTTAGTTGTTCAAGTGTGAGCCGAGAAAGTTGGTTCACAATAACGCTCGAACCTGCAATTTGAATAATGGCTTGAGATCTAAAGCCTGTAGATATAACCTTTCCTGATTGTACAGAGTCTCCTGATTTAAGAGGCGTCCACCCTGAATCAGATTGTACCTCAACTTTTCCCAATACTGAAACTACAGTACCTGTTAACGCAAACATAGGTACACACATTATGCCAATAATTGCTATTGTCACAAGACTTACTTTTATATTTCGTTTCATAAAACCCCCTGGCTGTACCTTAGGTATAGCATAATGTATATAAATAAAATTTTCAATACTTTCTAATAAAAATATTTATTTATTAAAATGTTAATGCGAGCTTCACGTTAGCTTCAAAATAGGATTCTTCTTCTGTAGATGCAGGTAAAAATTGCCCAGCTGATGTTACTAGTGTTAAATCCGCAAATATATCCCATTTCATTGCGCATAGCCATTGGAGCCCAGTGTATCCTTTTTCTGCGCTTTCATTCATAACATTAAATAGCACATTTGGTTCAAAAAACACTAGTAAATTATTTACTGGTCGCATTGTTCCAACAAGCCCTGTTTTTACATGGCCAGCATATTCAAGTGTTTGGCTTATATTTGCTGCGTTTGAAGTGAACGTTGTAAAAGTGTTTTCTGCCCCGCCAGTTGCAAAAATTGTTTTCCAAGAAAGCAATGATGATGCAAATGAAAAAAATGAAGAAACCTCAAGTGATGATATATTAGAAATTGCCCATTTTTCTTTTCCTTGACTTAATCCCATTGTTGAAGATACAGTGTAATATATATTATCGCTAATCGGTCCGTTTAGAGCAGCTGTTGCATACATCCTATTATCGGGATTTTCTTTAGAGCCTACATCGATTGCGGAAAAAACTTCCCCATATACATTCTGGTTTGCAAAAAGTTGTGGTAATTGAAGTGATAAGTTAGCTAGAACAAAGGGTGCCGCTAATGTATAAGCATCTGAAAGTATTGTTTCATTCGGTGCAATGTTCATTGTAATTGAGTGAGCATTTAATAAACCTGTAAATCCTATTAGTGAGCTAAGCTGTACCCCCTGATTTTCAAACAAAAGGCGAGCGCCATCTACAGGCTGATCAAGAATAAGTCCTGTTATATCAGAAGTACCAAATCGACCGGCATCTACTAAGAAAAAAGCTGAATCGCCGTACGGTATTTGTACATTGTACTTTAATGAAGAAAGGTCAATTAGGTGAGCCAATAGCAAATCTTCACTCCCATCTAATTTGGTCGATGAGCTGAATTCATAATATCCTTCTCCTGAAATGCTCATGGGGACTTCTGCGTTGATTGGCGCGTGAAACAAAAATGTTACTGTATCACTATGTTCGATATCTAATGTTTCAAAAGGGCCTGAAACTGCCACATCTGCCTCAATGTTTCCCGTCCATGAAAAGGCAAGTACTGGAGTTACAAGTGCAAATAGTAGTACGGTTGATAAGATAATTTTTTTCATATGCTTCCTTGTGTATCCTTTTTTTATCGGGAGAAAAACGGGACAAAGCCGAGTTCACCTAAAAAAGAACGTAAATTTACTGTTTTATTTTCAATGGAGTATTCAATACACTGTGAAATAATTGTTAGGGCTTCAAATCCAGTAACATTTGCACTGGGGGTAATGGTGCTACTAATATAACCGAGTGTTTGCAACTCTTTGAGAGCATAGCGTGGAGATTGAGTAATTTTGTACATTAACCCATTTTTTATATTCCACGTATGGGTGCAAAAGTATGCGAATTCGCTGTATGATAAGCTCTTTTCTTTGTCCTCTATTTTGGGAAATTGCATGTGCTCTTCAAGTACTGCTAATGCTTGCTCTTTTTGATTTTCATCTTCGAGTATATCAAAATAAGTTGCTGCAAAATATGCTACATCTGTGAGGCTTACCGTTTCGGCTTCAATCATTTCAGTAACACTTTCAGCTGTTTGAGCGGTCATTGAAAAACAAAAAAATGTAAAAAACATTGTAAAAAAACGTATTTTTTTCATTTATACTCCTTTACTTTATTCCACACTATGTTATACTATGTTATATGAAAAATCAACAGAAAAGTGCTAAAAATCAAAAGAAAATTTGGAGAAAATACCCTGAGTTTATCATTGCAATAGTTGTATTTTTAACAATAGGGTTTATTTCTCGCATTGGTTGGTTAGATGTATTAGAACTAAATGCGTATGACCTTTTATTACGGGTAAAGCCAGATACTGTGGAGAGAGATGATATTGTTATTGCAGCAATTGACGATGCTTCTATTGGTGCTGTAGGTACCTTTCCTTGGCCGCGAGATGTTTTAGCTGATGCGATTATCAGGATGCGCGAACTTGGCGCAGAGCAGGTAAGTTTTGATATTGAGTATTTGTCGCCCTCTACACAAGGATTGAATCCTAAAGGTGTAGAAGAGCTTCCCTCTTACTTTTCACATGCTGAAACAGAGGTAAGCGCTGGTATCACTGATATTTCTGTAGCTGTTGCCGCAGGATATTTGCCACCCGAATACCTACTTGATGAAGCAAACCGATTAATATCTGACTTTATCATTCCAACCTTTAATTTTTTAGAAGATGAAATCAATACAGAAGTTTTTCGAAATAATGATGATTATTTTGCACAAGCACTTCACTTTTTTGGTAATTCGTGGCTTACAATTAATGCGGGCGATGTAGGTATTCCTGTTTCGGAATCTTTAGAAGCATATGTTCGAGAAAATCAACTTTTAAACAATGTCACTGAGCCAGAAGGTCTTACTGCAAGCGAAAATGAAGTATTTTTTAAAGACGCGGGTCAAGATAGGCGGATGACTCCAGCTCTTGAAACACTTATACGTGCTTCAACTGGAGCAGGTTTTACCAATATTATTCTTGATTCAGATGGAACAAGGCGGCGTGTTGAACTTTTACACGAAACAGAGGGTCAATATATTGGACAGTTAGTTTTTGCGCCTCTATTACACACCCTTGATACAGATACAATGGTTAGAGAACACAGTACAATGATTGTAAAAGATGCTTTATTTCCAGGTGAAGAAGTGCGACGTGATATAAAGATTCCTTTAGATGCAGGTGGGCGATTGCTAGTCAACTGGATTCCTGATACTTTTGAAGAAAGCTTTAAAAATGAGTCAGTATTGTTTTTGCACAACTTAGACCAAATGGAAGACACATTAATTGCAATGTTAACGAATATTGGGGGTTTGAGAATAGGAACAAGCTCAGGCTATCTTTCCTATTATGAAGCTTCACAGTTTTTGCTGAGTTTTTATGAAGACCTTCAAGCAACAAAACGCTCTTTGCTTGCAGATTTTTCTGTAGAAAACACACGGGTAGATCTTCGCTATGATGAGTACTTCGCACGAAGGGCCGAATTTTTTGAATATTGTCAGGAACTAACGAATCCGTTCTATATGGATGAAATAGCTTCTTCGCTAGATGTAGTTGCTACGGATGAAAATCGCCTAGCTATGGAAGATGTTAAAACAAGTATTGCTGCTATGTTTGATGCATTTACAGAGCAACTTGGAATTTATAACGAAGCCTTTGCTACTTCAAAAGCAGCTTACGATGGCTCATTTGTTATTGTTGGACATACTGCAAGTAACTCAACTGACCTTGGGACTACCCCATTTGAAGGCCAATACCCCAATGTAGGTACCCACGCAAACGTATATAACACAATTCTTAGCGAAAATTTTATTACACCTATTTCAAGAAATATTACTATGCTCCTTTCTTTCTTGTTATTGTTCTTCTATGCATTAACTGCAAGTAAGGTTGGAAGTACTGCTAGAAACGTATGTGGGGTAATTACAATAATTGCTGTTCCTCTTATTGCAATCGGTTTTATTTATTTTAACTATTACATTGCGCTTATTTCTACACTTTTTGATGTTATCCTAACATATGTTGGAATACTTCTTTATTACTTCAGTGTTGGCGAGCAAGATAAAAAACTCTTGAGACAATCTTTTGAAACATACTTATCTGATGATGTTGTTGAAGAAATTGTAGCTAGTGGTGTGCGGCCAGAGCTTGGTGGTGAAGAAAGAAATGTTACAGCACTATTTTCAGATATTAAAGCGTTTTCTTCATTCTCAGAACAGCTTTCAGCAACTCAGCTTGTTGATATCTTAAATAATTATCTTACTGCTTTAAGTGATGAAATTCTTGTGCAACGCGGTACTATTGATAAGTATATTGGGGATGCTATAGTTGCAATTTTTGGTGCACCAGTTCCAATGGAAGACCATGCATGGAGAGCTTGTGTTTCAGCAATTAAAATGAAACAAGCTGAAGAGGTTGTTAACGAAGGCTTAAAAGAAGTAAATGAACAACTTATCGCGGACGGTAAGTCACCAATTACAATACAAACTCGAATAGGCCTTAATACAGGTGACATTGTTGTTGGGAACATGGGAACTCAAAAAAAGATGAACTATACTATGATGGGTGATGATGTTAACTTAGCGGCTCGTTTGGAAGGTGTAAATAAATCCTATAGCTCATGGATTCTTATTTCTGAAAGTACATGGGAAGCTGCCGATTCTGGAGAAAATAAAGGTAAGTTACTTGGCCGCCGCCTAGATCGTGTAAGGGTAGTTGGTAGAACCACTCCTGTTCAGCTCTATAATCTTGTTGGTATAAGGGAGGAGCTTTCAAGAGAGCAAATTGAATGTGTCGATCTTTTCCACAAGGGCCTTGAATTATATATGAATAAAAGCTTTAAAGAAGCAATAACTGTGTTTAAGCAAGCCTTAACTGTTTATCCAGGTGATGGCCCATCTGAAGCATTCTTGCAGCGCTGTGAAGATTTTATCAAAAAAGGAGTTCCTGAGAACTGGAACGGAATAGTAAATATGACGTCAAAATAGAACGTTTCAGTGGTGCAGTATCAAAGCAAAAAGATTAGCGCTGTTTAGCGTCCCTGTCGTATGCTTATTTCACTGCATAATGAAATAATAGTTTAATTGACATTAAATAAAACGGTTTACCAAGACTTTGAGCGTAACTGCTTAATCTTTGAGGTAAGCCGTTTTTTTTCTAGCCTGCGTTCATTTACTGCTCTTGGTACTTTAGTTTTTTTTCGCTTTGGTAGTAATGTGCCAGCAGTAAAGATTTTTCTTTCTATAATTTGTAATGCAATTTTTCGATTGAGTTCTTGACTTCGTTCTTGTTGCACAGAAACAAAAAGCTGATTTTCTTTATTTATATTGGAAGCTAATCGCATTTTTACTTGTTTTTTTTCAGCATCGGTAAGCCCTTCTATTTGGTCAAATGAAATATAGGCAAACACCTTTGTATTTACCTTATTTACATTTTGCCCTCCTTTTCCTCCAGAGCGAGAGAAGGTAAAACGGGTAAAGGTTTCTATTGAATCATGAATCTTTTTTCTGTCCATAACGTGTACATATATTATCATATCGTGCATATTTTGTCACATAGTTGCGTAGAGCAAAGTAAAATAGCTTTTTTTTCTCTTACCTACTTGACAATAATGCACTTCATAGAATACTATATTCTGTATGACTGCTAACGAACTAAGATCAAAATTTATAGAATTTTTTAAGACAAAGAATCACGCGGAAATTTCAGGTAAATCAGTAATTCCTGAAAATGACCCTACTGTATTATTTACTACTGCGGGGATGCACCCACTTGTGCCATATTTAATGGGAGAGCCTCATCCTGCAGGTAATCGACTTTGTGATTATCAAAAATGTATTCGAACTGGGGATATAGACTCAGTTGGTGACTCATCTCACCTTACTTGCTTTGAAATGCTTGGAAACTGGTCTTTGGGTGATTACTTTAAAGATGAATCAATTAATTGGAGCTTTGAGTTTTTAACTGAAAAACAATGGCTTAATATTCCTGTTGAAAAAATATCGGTAACCGTTTTTGAAGGCGAGGAAGGAATCCCCCGTGATGATGAATCTGCAGCTCTTTGGAAATCTTTGGGTATTCCTACTGAAAGAATCTACTACCTACCTAGAAGCGATAACTGGTGGGGTCCTGCTGGAGAAACAGGTCCATGTGGCCCGGATACCGAAATTTTTTATGATACAGGTCTTGCTTCTTGCGGTAATGATTGTAAACCTGGGTGTAGCTGCGGAAAATACATAGAAATGTGGAATAACGTTTTTATGCAGTATTTTAAGGATAAAGACGGAAACTATTCAAAACTTGAAAGGCAATGTGTTGACACTGGTATGGGAATTGAAAGAACTGTTGCAATGCTGCAAGGAAAAAAATCAGTATACGATACAGAGGTTTTCCGCCCCATTCTTAATTGTCTTGAAGAACTTACCGGTAAAAAATATGGAGAAGATGAATTAGTTGATACCTCCATGAGAATTATATGCGACCATTTGCGCGCATCTGTGTTTATTCTAGGCGATCCTAAATCTGTTCTTCCATCAAATGTTGGGGCAGGTTATGTTCTTCGCCGTTTAATTAGAAGAAGTGTTCGTCATGGTAAAAAGCTTGGCTTAGATGGAGAGTTTTTAACAAAACCAGCACAAGTTGTCATTGATAATTTTAAAATTGCATATGCAGAGTTAGAAGAAAAAAAGCAAGAGATTTTTGATGCGCTTCGAGCAGAAGAAATTAAGTTTTTAGACACCCTAAAAAAAGGAGAAGCAGAATTTGATAAGCTTCTTCCAAATTTGCTAAGAAACCCTCAGAAGGTAATTCCAGGAAGAGTTGCATTTCGCTTGTATGATACCTTTGGATTCCCAATTGAATTAACAGAAGAGCTTGCTGCAGAGAATGGTTTTACTATTGATAGAGAAGCTTTTGATGAAGCATTTAAAAAGCATCAAGAACTTTCCAGAGCTGGAAGTGAACAAGTATTTAAAGGTGGTTTGGCGGATCATTCTGAACAAACCACAAAGTATCATACAGCAACGCATCTTTTACACCAAGCTTTAACAGATGTATTGGGTGAAGCAGTTGCCCAAAAAGGGTCAAATATTACAGCTGAGCGAATGAGATTTGACTTTACCCATCCGCAACCGATGACAAAAGAAGAAGTGCAAAAAGTTGAAGATATTGTAAATGAAATAATAAAAGCAGACCTTCCTGTTTCAATGGAAGTTATGGATATTGAAGAAGCAAAAAAAACTGGAGCAAAAGCACTGTTTGGTGAAAAGTATGAACAAAAAGTTAAAGTATATTCAGTTGGAGATTTTTCCAAAGAGGTGTGTGGTGGCCCTCATGTTGAATCAACTGGTTCTATTGGTACTTTTAAGATACAAAAGGAGCAATCATCATCTGCAGGAGTTCGTCGGATACGCGCTGTGATAAGCTAATTTTATGTAACTATTTTAGTGTTCGGTTGTTCTACGTTGTGGTGGTGTGTATATAATTAAAAATAAGGAAGATATATGAAACGATTATTGGTATTGATTATTGTAGCGCTAAGTACTTTAGCCTTTGCTGGAGCACAAAGTGATTTACAACCACTTGTTACAATTAAGTTAAATAAAACAGAGTCAATCACTTTAAGACAACTTAAAGAGAGAGTTGAAACGTATTCAAAGCAAACAGGCGTTGCTAACTTTACTATTGAGCAAAAAAGAGAAATTCTTGACTCTATGATTGATGAAAAATTAGTTGTTCAGGCTGCAGCCCAAGCCGGAATCAGTGTTACTGATTCTATGGTAGATCAAGCATTTTTACAATCAATTTCGGCTCAAGTGGGAACTGCAATTACCGAGCAACAATTTGCTGCTATTGTTCAAGAACAAAGTGGCATGAGCTTAGATGACTATTTTCAAGCACAAGTTGGAATGGATTTAGATGAATACAAGGACTATTTTAAATCTCAGCTTATTGCACAACAATATGTATTATCTCTTAAACAAGCAGAGTTACAACAAAACTCTACAGTAACAGATGCAGAAATTCGCTCATTTTTCGAAATTAATAAATCTTCATTTGTTCAAAATGATATTTTAAAATTATTTTTAGTTGTAGTTCCAAAAGGAAGTAATGCAGCAGCTGCAAGAACATTGGCAAACGAATTACACAGCGATTTAAAAGCAAATAGAACTACATTTAATGAACTACGGTTAGGTATGCAGCAGCCGAATGCAGGTTTTCAAGCAGGTGATATCTTTTTAAGCAAAGGTACTCTTGCAGCTCAACAGCTAGGTATGGATTATGAAACCTTGTTAGACTTATTTACAAAAAATGTTGGACACTATGATGATGTTGCGGAAACACAAACTGATTTTCAATTCTATGTTATCCAAGATAAATTTGATGCAAAATTATTAAGCCTTGATGATGTTGTGCAACCAGACACCACTGTGACTGTTTATGAGTACATACGATCACAATTATCACAACAAAAACAGGCAAGTGCCTTTACCACTGTTGTAGCTGAGGTAACCGATTCGCTTAGAACGAGCGAAAACTACCAAATGCTAAGAACTGATTCTGCACTTAATAGTCTTTTAGATTGGTAGCATAATGGCGCGCCGAAAAGGTAGAATACTAGCCTTTCAAGCACTCTACGCTTGGGAGGCAGGAGCCGCAGATGCCTCAAATATATTAGAATTTACGTGGGCTACACCTACTCTTTTGGAAAGGCTAGGGGAAGAAGGACTCGCTTTTTCTCGCATTATTGTGCAAGGCACCCTTGACCATTTAGATGAGATAGATGCCGCAATTTCAAAGCATTTAGTAAATTGGGAGTTTTCCAGATTAAACAAAGTTGATGTTGCTATACTTCGCATTAGTGTTTATGCTCTCCTATTTCAAAAAGACATTCATCCCTCAATTACTATTGATGAGGCGATAGATATTTCTCAAGAGTTTGGAACCGATGACTCCTTTCGGTTTATACATGGTATTTTAGGTAGTATTCAATCTGATATAGTTAATGCAGATGAACTTCCTAAACAATCATAGTAAGATTTCTTCGGGAGCTATTGTGATAAAAAAGTATAGCATCCATTTTTTATATTTCACTTTTATTCTTTTTTTGTTCTCATGCTCATTGAGCTCTACGGGGCTTTCAATTGATCAAAAACTTTCAGAAGTTGACTCACTAATTTCTATTGGCGATTATGATGCAGCATGGTCATCTTTAAAAGGTGTAGCTCGGACAATCCGAAATCCATCAGAAACGCTCGGAGTAGTTAGACGAGCTCTCGTTTTACAAAAAGACGATTTTGCAAAAGATCAGCTTTATGATGCACTAAAAAAGACGCCAGAAAACCAAGAACTTATAGCTGTTTATGCTCATATGCTTATGAATGATAAAGACTACGAGGATGCGTTGGCATATGCGCGTAGCTTAGAGGGTGGCCCATATGGGTCAATATATTCTGAGCTTCGATTTAGAATGGATGAACAGCGAATTGAAAAGGAAAATAGAGAAAAACGAGAAGGTGAAGAGCTAGAAATTATCGATTATTATTCTGAAAGCTATGTGCAAGCATATGCCGATATTGCATTTTCGACTGGTGCCGATGAGTATTTACGAAATGCTGCATTGCTTCACGCTTTGAAAGGGAATATGACAAAAGCTCACTCTTTTCATCCTAGTGTTCTAACAGCTTATAATAGTCCATGGTTTTGGGCACAAATAAGTTATGATGCGCATAAATTTGATCAAGTTATCTCAGATTTACAGCACCTTGATTTAACCGTTGATGAGCTAGCATTGCTTGCAGATGCATATGTTCATTTGGGATTGCTTGAGGATGCTCAGAAAGTCTGGCTAGAATCTACACAAAGGTTTACGATGGAGAACCCTATTGCCTGGCACAATACGGCATTGTATTATCAAGATGTGGGTGACAGAAAAAATGCGAATGATTTAGTAGTGCATTTAGTCGAAACCTTTCCAGACTATATTGGTGGTTTGGCCGCTTATGGGCGTTTTAGCTTATTGGATGATTTATATACATCAGAATCTATTTTTGCACCTATATTGCAAGAGAGAGGCTTACAAACGCTGCAAATGCAAGAAAATGCGACAATTATTGATTTAGATGTAAATGATGCTATGCATCGTATCGATGTAGCAATAGAACAAATTCAAGAAGAGGACGAATCTGCTGCGATGGAGCTAATTATAGAGCGCCATAAGCTCAATTGGGCTGCCAGTCCGCCCTTATCTTCACAGCAAAAGGTATCTGATATTTGGCGACTCTTGGAATCAAACATTATTGAGCCGTATGGGTATAACTCGGTGCTAGTTCAGTATGCAATGTGGTTTTTTCTTACCCAAGGTATGGTTGATGAAGCAGAGGGTTTATTTTCCTCTCACTTAACAACACGGTATGCTAGTGTATTTGAGACTGGTGAACTGAATACAAAAGTACCAATCGAAGATATGGAAATATGGGAATATGAGTATGGTGCATATATTGCACTTTCACAAAAACGGTTTGTTGATGCTGAAGCTTGGTTAACGTCATTAATTGTTGGCAATTCTGTGTTACCAACAATCCCTGTTCCTGCAGTGATAAATCTTACCACATTATATAATGCGATGGGAAAACGCTCTCAAGCACTCACGCTCTACGAGCAAGTTTTGCCAAATAGCAACGATGAAATATTAAATGCTGACATTTATTATCGCATGGCACTTATACAATATGAAATGGGTGAAAATAACCGAGCTTCTGTTTCATTAAACGAAGCATTACGACTAGACTCAAACCATAGTGGCGCAAGGCTTTTACAAAAGAGAATGAGAGATTAGGGTTATTTTTTTAATAATGCAGCAAAAGGGTTGTATGTTTCTTCCGTATCTTGCTTATCAAGGTAGTATTCAACATCACTTTCTTGTTCTTTTGCAACAGCCGGTCTAAGCGAAAGGCGCCTATTCTCTGTGTCAATACTTTGAATAACAACATGCATAATTTCGCCTTTTTGAAAAAGCTTTCGTAAATTTGTGCCACCCTTAGCACTTTCTATTTCTGAAATATGTACTAAGCCATCTAAGCCCTCTTCGAGTGTTACAAAAAGTCCAAATTCTGCAATTTTTGAAATAACGCCCTTGTGTTTTGAGTCTTCAGGATACTTTTGCTTTACGGTATCCCAAGGGCTAGATAATAAGGCTTTTAGGCTCACGCTTATTTTTTCATTTGCCCAATCAATTTTTAGTATTTTTACCTCAATTGCTTGCCCCACACTGAGGTGTTTTGATATATCATCTACGCGACTTAAGGCAATTTCTGAAATAGGTAAAAGTGCTTGAAGCCCTTTTATGTTTACAAAGGCTCCAAAACTTTGTAAGGAAAGAACGTCACCTTGTACTGTCATGCCTTCTTTTAGTGTATCTTTTAAGCTTTCAAGGCTTGCTTCATGCTCGGTTTCTAATGCTGCTCTGTTTGATACTAAAAGGTTTCTTCCGCCTTCTTTATATTCTTGAATGATAAAGGTTAAGCGTTTTCCGATATAAAAAGAAGGCTCTTCTTTTTGCCTATACCCCATTTGCGAGTAGGGACAAAAGGCACGGGTTTGCCCGATGCGTACTTCAAAGCCACCTTTAATTTCTTTTTCAACAAAGCCCTCTATAGGGATTCTTCCTGCATGAGCTTTTTCGAGCATGGCAGAGTCTGCCTTGTCGGAGCTTATTTTGGTGGTAAACTGCATTTCTCCGTGTTTTTCGCCTAAGAAGAATACGCTTATTTTGTCGCCTTCTTTGACGCTTATTTCGCCTTCATCATTGGTAAGCTCAGATGCTTCTAACACACCTTCTGACTTTGTATTTAAATCTAAAAAAATATAATCTTTTGTAACTGAAACAATGGTTGTTTCAATTTGTTCGCCTTGTTCTAAAAACTTCATGGGTTCTCCTAATGATTCCAATTGTAGCAAACTTTTTGAAAAAATGGAAGTGGGTAGAGCGAAGTAGGGAAGGAACCGCAAGAATTAAAGGATTTATGGGATTTCTATTGGAAGGTACTATATGAATTTTAACAAAGCGTAAAGACTGATACATGCCAAAAATGTAAACATTTTTACTTTTAGTTGTTTTGGTGGTATGTGTAAATGGCGCTCACAATGCGACAGATAAAAATCTGCGTCATCTGCGGCTAAAAAATGACCAATCTTAGTGGTATACGCAAAAGTAAAGATTGTCTATGCCGCTACGGAGATTCTTCACTGATGCAAGAATGTGGGGTAAAAATTAGAATGACAGGCAAGTGGCGTATACAAAAAAAATGCATACCTTGACATTTACCCC
>CAYJLT010000016.1:0-23891 GCA_964371295.1 uncultured Treponemataceae bacterium | reverse complement strand
GCCCTGATTTTTGTGCAATAGCATTAAGGCTGTCTAAAAGATTTTGTTCCATTTTTTTATTCCTCCTTAATTTATTGCATGAGCATCAATCATTTTTGCCCAAAAGCTTCTTTGTTCGTTTCTTGGTACGATACAGTCAACAAAGCCCTTTTCAAGCTGAAACTCTGCAGTTTGGAATCCTTCGGGTAGTTTTTGGCTTATGGTTCCCTCAATAACGCGAGGTCCTGCAAAGCCGATAAGGGCACCAGGTTCTGCTGCGATAATATCTCCGAGCATTGCAAAACTTGCTGTTACTCCACCTGTTGTTGGGTCACAAAGCATTACAAAAAAGGGAACTCCTGCATTGTCTAGTTCTGCAGCGGCACTTGAAGTTTTAGCCATTTGCATAAGTGAAAAAAGACCCTCGTGCATACGAGCTCCACCTGAAGTTGCATACACAATAACAGGAGTTCTTTCTTTTGCTCCTTTAAGCATAAGGCGAGTAAGTTTTTCACCTACTACAGATCCCATTGATCCACCTAAAAAGTGAAAAGACATTATCCCCAAAAGGGCCTTTCGGTTTTTAATTTTACATTCACCAGTAATAACGGCTTCATTAAGGGATGTTTTTGCCGTTGCTGCAGATATTTTATCTTCGTACCCTTCCATATCGATGGGGTTTACTGTTTTTATTGATTCATAAAGCTCAACAAAAGTTCCTTCATCTGCAAGGTATGTAATGCGCTCACGTGCATCCATTCGGATGTGGTGTCCGCACTTTATGCAGCTCATAAGGTTTTCAACGAAAATTTCGTCAGCAATAGACTCTTTACATTTTGGACAGTCCATATTTTCCTCCGTCCTTTAATTGTTTGGATAAAGCTCTGCATACAATCCTGTACCGAACTTTCCTGATTGGAATTGTTTTGTGCTTAAAATTTCAATTTGCTCTTCGATGTTTGTTGGAACACCATCTACTTTAAGCTCTTGTAATGCACCAATTAAGCGATTAATGGCACTTTCTCTATCTTTATCATGAACAATGAGTTTTGCAAGCATTGAGTCGTAGTGCGGAAGCACTTTATACCCTTGATACAAAAAGCTATCCCAACGCACTCCCGCTCCGCCTGGAACGTGTAAAAAGTTTACTGTTCCGGGTGACCTTGCGTTAATACGAGCTTCTATTGCATGACCGTTTAGCGGCATGCTCCCCGCAGGGATTTTCATGTTTTCACCTACGCAAACTGCAATTTGTTCACGAATAAGGTCTGTGCCTGTCACTAACTCAGAAACTGGATGTTCTACTTGAATACGGGCATTTACTTCCATAAAATAGAATTCACCGTTAGATACTAAGAATTCAATAGTACCTGCACCACGATACTTTAAGTTAGCAAATAGATTTGTTGCACCTTCGTGCATTCTTTTTCGCATGTCATCAGTTACAACGGGAGAAGGGCTTTCTTCTAGCAATTTTTGATGATTTCTTTGTACAGAACAGTCTCGTTCACCTAAAATTGCAACCATTCCTTTTCCGTTACCAATAACTTGAAGTTCTACGTGGCATGGGTCTACAAGGTACTTTTCAATGTATACAGTACCATCAGCAAAGTTTGCTAAAGCTTCACTTGATGCAATTGTTAAGTTTTCTGCCAAGTCTTCTTCTTTCCATACAATTCGCATACCTTTACCACCACCACCAGAAGCAGCTTTGATAATTACAGGAAGTCCGCATTTTTTTGCAACTTCAATTCCTTCTTTTGGGTCTGCAA
Organism: uncultured Treponemataceae bacterium; assembly: GCA_964371295.1. Classification (GTDB taxonomy): domain Bacteria; phylum Spirochaetota; class Spirochaetia; order Treponematales; family Treponemataceae; genus CAYJFX01. Next base: position 22,140 of record CAYJLT010000016.1, on the reverse strand, counting down.
TTGCTCCATCTGATCCTGGAGTTACTGGAAGTCCAGCTTTTAGTGCTGTTGCTCTTGCTTGAACCTTGTCTCCGAGCATGTTGATAATATTGGCATTTGGACCAATCCAAAAAATACCTGCGTCTTCTACCGCTTGGGCAAATGCAGCATTTTCAGATAAAAATCCAACTCCTGGGTGAATTGCTTCACAATTGGTTTTTAATGCCACAGAAATATAATTTTGTGGAATTAGATAGCTTTTTGAAGATGGGGCAGGCCCAATGCAATAAGCTTCATCTGCCAGTTTTACGTGTAAGTTTTCTTTGTCAGCGGTAGAATACACAGCAACGGTCTTTATGCCCATCTCTCGACAAGCACGGATAACGCGTACTGCAATTTCACCGCGATTAGCAACTAATAATTTTTTTATCATTGTGTATTATACCCTAATAAGAAATAATGGTTGGTCAAATTCTACCAAATCGCCAGCATCTACCAATACTTTTTCGATAACACCATCAACCTCTGCTTCTAAGGTATTCATCATTTTCATTGCTTCTAAAATACAAAGAGCTGAGCCTTTCTTTACCTTTGTTCCAACTTCGACAAAAGGTGGAGCATCTGGAGAAGGTGTTCTATAAAATGTTCCTACAATAGGGCTTTTCACCTCTACAAGGTTAGCGTCTGTTGCGTTTGGGGATGCTTCTTTTGCTGGCGCGCTTGCAACTGCTGGTGTCGATGCAGGTACCACAGGAGCTGCTTGCATCATTTGAGGAGGAGCAGCCATTACTGGAGCTGACTTTGCAACAAAGGCTCCTTCTTTTTTTAATGTAAGCTCTGAATCCCCTTCTTTATAGCTAAGATATACTGACTTACTTGAGTCGAATTTTTTTAAGATTTCTAATACGTTACTTTGATCCATTTTTATACCTCTTTTTATTTATAGTGTATCCATACGGGCAATATCTGCCTCGTAATCAATTCCATCAATATCAAATCCACTTGCTGCGTAAAAATCGTGTCTGTAGCCTGCAAGGTCAATTGTTTTTTCTGCATTTTCGCTTGTTACGGTTGGCATAAGAGCGTCAACTTTTGCTTGAACCTCTGCATCCATTTCCCAATCATCTATTCTTATACGATTTTTTTCATCAACAGGAATGGTATTGTCTTCTCTATATAAAAAGCTATCATACATTCTGTTTATTTGCTCAATACAGCCTTCATGTGTTCCTTTTTCTTTCATTACCGTGAAAAGACTTGCAAGGTATAGCGGAATCACTGGAATAACTGCACTTGCTCTTGTTACAAGACCTTTGTTAACAGACACAAAAGCTTTTCCATTAAAAGCGCTCATTTTTTCTGTTAGTGTATGAGCAGTTGTTTCTAAGTGCTCTTTTGCTTTCCCAATTGTGCCATTTCTGTAAAGAGCGTGAGTTGCTTCAGGGCCAATGTATGAGTAGGCAAGTGTTATGCAACCGTCTGCAAGTACACCTGCTGTTGTAAGTTGATCTATCCATCTTTCCCAATCTTCGCCGCCCATTACTTTTACTGTAGCTGCCGCTTCTTCATCTGTTGCAGGTTCTGCACTTACTTGTTTTACTTCACTTGTAAAGGGGTCTATAGTTGTTCCTTCAAATATTTTCCCAAATGGTTTTATAACAGATTTGTGCATAATTCCTGTTTCTGGGTCTACACGCACAGGGCTCGCAAGCGAGTACACAACTAGGTCAAAAATCATGTTTTGAGCTTTTGCTTCTTCAATTACTTGTGCTTTTATTTCATCAGAGAAGGCATCCCCATCGATAGTTTTTGTGTAGATATTTTCTTTTGTTGCAGCTTGGTCAAACGCAAGGTTGTTGTACCAACCAGGTGTTCCTCCTTTTGTTTCACTCCCTGCTTTTTCAAATGAAACTCCAATTGTTGGTGCTCCATATGCAAAAGATGCAACAATTCGGCTTGCTAGTCCATAGCCATTTGAGCAACCTAAAACTAAGACATTTTTTGGTGTGCTTGGAGTTTTTTTGTGATTTTTTGCTCTTTCTTTTGTGTATGCAATTTGATCCTCAACTGACTTTTTACATCCTTGAGGATGTGCGTTGATACATACATTGCTTCGTACCATTGGTTTAATTACCATGATTTTCTCCTATGTTCTTACTGTGATTGATTGTTGGTGAAAAGACAGCGGAAGCGCTGTTGGAAACAACGCTCCCGATAACTTGGGATTTAATTATTTTGAAATCCCATTAAAACGCTATACCTTATAACACCTATACATGAATAAAGTTACACATTTGTATGTTTTTTATGCTTCTCCGCCTACTAAACACATCCACTCTGCTTCTGCTGCAAGGGTGTCTCCCACAAAGGCTTTCCCTGCTTGTTTTATCATTCTTGGTGAAATACGCAAATTTGTTACTTCCATACGCACTTTGTCACCAGGGCGTACTTGTGACCGAAATTTTACCTTATCTACTGTTCCTAAAAAGAAAAGGGAGCCTTCTGCAAATGTTTTTTGATAGCTAAGTGCAGCCCCCCCAGCTTGAGCCATAGTTTCTACTAGGATTACTCCAGGAACAACTGGGTACTGAGGAAAGTGCCCTTTGAAAAAGAATTCATCCTCTGTAAATACATGCTCACTTACACTTCCCTTTTCATCACATGAAATAATTTCATCTACAAATAAAAATGGGGCTCTATGAGGAATTAATGATTCTATGTCTTTTGTTACGCTCATATAAATCTCCTTGTTTAGTCTATTTGCTTAAATACTACAACACCATTGTGTCCACCAAAACCAAGAGAGCCAGATGCTGCACAAGTAATTTCACAGTCTACTCCCTTATTAGGAACGTAGTCAAGGTCGCAACCTTGCTCTAAGTCGGGCTCTGTAAGGTTAATGGTTGGCGGAGCAAAATTTTCAGTAATTGCTTTTATTGCAAAAATGGCTTCGAGTCCACCAGCAGCACCTAAGCAGTGTCCTGTCATTGATTTTGTTGAAGAAACCTTCATTTTATAGGCATGGTCTCCAAATGCTTTTTTTATCATTGCTGTTTCTGATGGGTCATTAATTGGGGTAGAAGTTCCGTGTGCATTATAGTATTGTACTTCTTCTGGTTTTACGCCAGCATCTTGCATAGCAAGGGTCATTGCCATTGCCCCAGAATCGCCAGATGGGTCTGGGCTTGTTAAATGGTATGCATCACACGTTGCGCCATAGCCTGCAAATTCTGCATAAATTTTTGCTCCGCGTGCCTTTGCATGTTCATATTCTTCAAGAATTAAAATACCTGCACCTTCACCCATAATAAAGCCACTTCGTTTTTTATCAAACGGACAACATGCAGCTTGTGGGTTATCATTAGATGCCGAATTAAGGGCAGTTAGAACAGTGAAAGATCCAATTCCAAATCCTGTTACGGTAGCTTCTGTACCACCAGAAATACAAATATCTGCCCTTCCAGCTCTAATTTGATCAAGAGCAGCCCCTAGTGCATCTGTTCCTGAAGCACAAGCTGTTACCATTGTTAATGATGATCCGTGTATGCCTAATTGCATGCTGATATTACCAGCCGCTTCGTTTGGGATAAATAATGGGATACTCATTGGCGGTATTCTATCGGCCCCAGCTTCAAAATATTTTTTGAATGCTGATTCATAGTATTCAAAGCCTCCAATACCGTTTCCTAGCATTACGCTTGTTTTGTATGGATCTAAAGCCTCTTTTGAAAGGCCTGCATCATCTAGTGCTTGCTTTGTAGCAGCTACTGCAAATTGTGTAAAACGTCCCATTTTTCGAGCATCTTTTTTGTCTATATATAAAGAAGCATCAAAATCTTTTACTTCACCTGCAATTTGCACCTTATAGTCTGAGCAGTCAAACCCAGTAATTTTACCAACTCCGCTCTTTCCGTCTTTTACACCTTTCCATGTTTCTTCTAATGTGTTTCCAAGTGAGGTTATAGCCCCCATTCCTGTTACAACAACTCTTCTCATATAAATCTCCTTTTGTTAATTAATAAGTAGTCTTCAATTAATAATTAGTAATTAACAATTAATATTTATTTTTACAACTCTTGCAAGTGTTTACTATACGTAGAACTAATACAAGCCATTAAAATAGTTTTCAATGCTCAACATTGAAACTGGTTTCAAACGTAAAAAATTTTTCATGTTTGAAATTATTCTAGCAAATTAGATAATTAACAATTATTAATTACCTAAGCTCCCATTCCACCATCGATACCAAGTACATGCCCCGTGATATATGTTGACATATCAGATGCTAAGAAAACTGTTGCATCTGCAACTTCTTTTACGGTACCAGCTCTTTTTAAAGGAATTGTTTCAAGCCATACTTTTTGCGCTTCTTCGTTTACGGCCGCTGTCATTTCAGTGGCGATATATCCTGGTGCAATTGCATTAACTCTCACTCCTCGGCTTGCAACTTCTTTTGCGAGGCTTTTTGTATAACCAATGAGCCCAGCTTTGCTTGCACTATAGTTTACTTGTCCGCCTTGTCCATGAACACCAACAATGCTTGACATATTTATGATTGAGCCGCTTCGTTTTCTAATCATGTCAGAAGAAACAATTTGACTTGCAATGAAAGCTCCGGTAAGGTTTATTTTTAATACATCTTCCCAGTCTTCAAGTTTCATTCTAAAAGACAGACCATCTCGCGTAATGCCAGCATTGTTTACTAAAATATCTAAGCCTCCTGATTCTTCGAGAATTTTCTTTACAGCTAGGCTAAGTGCTTCAGCATCTTTGCAGTCTGCACATATTTCATGGAAAGCTACATTGTGTTCTTTTGCCAACGCGGCAAGCTCTGTTTTCGCCTCTGATGGTTTTGTGCAAATTCCCCAGACAGTACAGCCTTCTTCAATAAAACGTTTTGCAATTTCTTTCCCAATCCCTCGAGAAGTTCCAGTAACTAATGCTTTTTTGTTTTCTAATAACATATTCTTTCCTTATATAATTAATTTTATACTTTGTTCGCTAAAATCGTAGAAAGCTCATCAATCTTTCCCGTTGGACTACAGGGAAATCCTTCTGTTTCCTCTTGGTTAGAAGCAAACCCGCTATCCCTCCATAACCCACAAAGAGTGGCACCTGGCCCAATTTCTAATAACTTCCATGCTGAGCCATCTTTCATTAGGCTTGCAAGATTTTCTTCAATAGTAGTCCATAATACAGGGTGTGTAATGTGTAAAACGGCATTTTTCTTAGCTTCATCCCCGCTTTCAACAAGGCTACCTGTGACATTTGAAAACAACGGTATAGTTGGATTTGCAAAAGGTATAGACTCTAGCACTTTTGCAAAATCATCTGCAGCTCTCTTCATTAGCGGAGAATGAAAGGGGCCTGCAACTGCGAGTTTAAGCACTCGTTTAGCACCAGCTTCTTTGCAAAGTGAGTCTGCTATTGCTAATCCCTCTGCGGTTCCTGCAATTACCGTTTGCGTTGGGCTATTCATGTTTACAGGGAATACAATTCCCTTTTCAGTTTGTTCTTTTAATGTTTTAATAACTTGTTCTGGGCTAAGCTTTAATACTGCAGCCATTCCAGGTGCTTCGCCGTTAATAGATTCTGCCGCAATTGCATCACAAGCTGTTTGCATAATTTGTCCGCGTTTTTGTACTAAGTGAACCATCGTTTCAAAATCAAGAACCCCTGCTGCATGAAGGGCAGAAAACTCGCCTAGGCTAAAACCTGCGGCAGCACCTGGCTCGATACCGTTTTCTTTTAGAACGGCAAAGATCGCTTGAGAGGCAGCAGTAATTGCTAATTGGCTTTTATCACTTCTTGAAAGCTCTGATGTCTCTGTGTTCCACAAGAGGTTAGCAATATTCTCGCCTGTTATTTCACTCATATTGCGTATGGTTTTTTCTGCAATAGGGTATTGCTCGCAAAGTTCTTTTACCATTCCTTGCTGTTGAGCCCCTTGACCTGAAAATAAAAATGTATACTTACTCATGTTACCCTTCTTTTTTTATTCGACATTTATATATGTAAATGTCATTATAACAGAAAATAAAAAAAAGTCAATATGTAAGTTTGTGAAGTATTTTGGCAAATTTCAAAGAAAAAATGGCAAAATACGGTGGTATTTTAAAAAAAACTTAAAAAAATATCACTTATCTATTTTTCTGTGTTATACTATATAGTGAAGAGGATTTAAAAAATGTTAAAAAAAGTTAAGTACCCAATAGCATTAAAGCTAGTAACAATTGTTAGCTTGCTTGCTGTAGTAATATTGGGGGCAATGACTGTGCTTGCCACGTACTTTATTCGCCTTGATGTTCAATTGACAGCTGAAGAAAATAACCATGTGACTAATAGGCAAACAGCTACTATAGCGGAGTATGAACTTAATAGCTTGCGTGATAATACCGTTGTATTCATGACAGCCCTTTCAGTTTTAGGTTTCGATGACGAATCTGTTCCCTATTTTGCCAGTTTGTTTTATGAAACGAATACAGATGTTGCAGCAATGCTCATTCCTGGAGTCATAGAGTTCATAAATGAAGATTTTTTTACAAGCAATGGTGTGGAAAAAAATAGTTACTATACCTATCTAGAAGGTTCCAAAGACCTCCTTGAGCGTGCAGAAAAGGGTGAGCTGCTTTTTGACAATGCAACATTAGAGTTTGGTGTTCCTGCGATAACAATGATGCTACCATGGACTGGGGGTGAAGAGCCAGGTGCATTGGTATCGATTTTATCAGTTGAGCCTTTAACTGAAACCTTTGGCAGTAATGCAACACATACCTCGTTTATGATAAACGACAAAAATGAAATACTCATCCATCCTGATTTTGATATAATGTACTCTGGTGTAAATATGACAAACGCCTCCCTTGTTGATCAAATGCGTCAAAATAATGATGAAAATAGGCAGATTGTATTCGAGGATACGCAAGGGACAGAGTTTTTTGGCGCCTATACAAAGCTTCCTCTTGGAGATATTGGTGTATTTACAATAATCGAGTCGAGCCTTATTTTTGAAAGTGTGAATACAACCTTATATCAAAATGTGTTACTTGCTATAGCTGTTTTATCTCTTGCAATTATTTTCATTCGGTTTTTTGCGAATTCAATAGCAAAGCCAATATTGGTATTAACAGATGCTTCTGAACAAATTGAACAAGGAAATTTTTCACTGGACTTAAAGGCGCATTCAAAAGATGAAGTAGGGCTTTTAACGCATCGATTTATGAGTATGTGTAAAGGGCTAGAAACTTTTGGCCGATTTGTAAACTTGGACATAGCACGAAAGGCTATGGCGGGAACCTTAGAGCTCGGTGGTGAAAGTAAAACGGTTACAATCTTTTTTTCTGACATTAGAGCCTTTACTGAAATATCAGAAAAATTAGACCCATCCGAAGTAATTCTTTTTTTGAATGAGTATATGACGCGCATGGTCGGCTGCGTAAATGAAACAAATGGTGCAGTGGACAAATTTATTGGTGATGCGGTTATGGCCGTTTGGGGAGCCTCAACAACGACAGGGGCTATCGAATCTGATGCGATAGCTGCAGTTAGAACGTCTCTTATGATGAGGGCAGCGCTGCAAAGGTATAACATTCTCCGCAAGGAAGCAAATCAGCCAGTCCTCCGTGTTGGGTGTGGTTTGAATAGCGGCGATGTTGTTGCGGGACAAATAGGCTCTCTTGAACGCATGGAATATACTGTTATAGGAGATGCCGTAAATTTAGCATCAAGAACAGAAATGCTTACAAAACTTTTTTGCACAGATATTCTTATTACTGAGGCAACCTACGAGTTGGTAAAAGACTATGTTCTTGTAGAAAAAATGCCGTCAGTTTCTGTAAAAGGAAAAGAAAAGCCTGTCCAAATTTATGCTGTTATAAACATGCCAGACGAAGTTGAAATTGAGGGTGTGGGTAAAGAAGGCCCTCAGTCATTGGATGAACTCCGTGTCATGTTGGGTTTCCCCAAACCTGACTTATCTACAGTAGATGTAAATGCAGAAGAAAGGAAGTATAATCTTGAAAGGTAGCGGACTTTTAAGTGTTGCCCAAACACTTGAAAAGGTTGAGGGAAGCACACAAAACATACAAAATCTCCAAGATACGCATCCTAAAATTCAAGCACCAGCAACTGAGCCGCATGCTGGTTTAGAAAATTTTGAAAAGCCTGATAATACAAGTGTAGGAATAGGTATAGAAGAGGTTTTACCAAGCTATCAGCACGAATTCTTACCAACTTCAAAATTACAGCAGACAAAAATGCCTGAGGAAGCGTTTGACGCTCTTGCAAAAAAATTGCGAGAAGAAGTGAACAAGCATAAAGAAGAAGACGTCCTAAATGTGATGATTCGAGAAAGCTCCAAAAGAGAAAGCGATTTTAAAAATAATAAGGATAGCGTCCTTGCTGTGAAGCCTCAAACTTTTGGAGAAGGAGTCTTTGTAAAGGATAACGTAAAAACAAAAGTATCAATAAAATCAAGTCGTAGGAGGCTCTTGCTTTTTGAAGATATATTTACCGTAGTTGTATGCCTTGCAAGTACTTTTATTTGTGTGCAAGCTTTTTTTAACTCATTCAATCAATCTTTGCAAAAAATTAATGAAGATCCAATTGCAACAATAACATATAAGTATAATTCTGCTCAGCGAAAACTTTCTGACAGGGTTTTGTGGGATAGGGTAACGGAAAGCTCACCGGTATTTGACGGGGATATAATTAGGACCGCTGATTTTTCAGAAGCAATCATTACTTTTACAGATGGCAATAGCATCAACTTATACGAACAGACTCTTATTCAAGTTTCGCATGATGAGGAAGGGGCTGCAATTAATTTTTCTGGTGGGCAAATATCAGTTAATTCAGCAGAACAGGGGAGTGAAATTCAATTAGTAAGTGGAGATACATCTATTTCTTTGGGGGCTGGATCTTCGCTTTTTGCGAGTGCTCAAACAGAAATTCTAGATGGGATGCTAACTAAAGATGCTGCATCCCCTTTAACTGTCCAGGTAACAAATGGGGAGGCTCTCTTTGTTACACCAGACATATTAAATGATGTTATTTTAAATACTGATACGACATTTGTAGTTAGTGCTGATGGCGCATCAATGCAAGAAAAAAATATTTCGGTTTTTGTACCTCATGTAAATGCAAAGTTCCTTAGAATAGGATCTGAAAAGATGGATGTTATATTTAACTGGGCTGTTTCGCCTAATACAACAGATGCATATGTATTGGAAGTATCAAAAAACAAAGATTTTTCAGAGCTTGAAGAGCAAAGAGATGTTGCAGGCTTAAGTACCGAAACAATTGCCTTAAATGATGGCTTGTGGTATTGGAGATTATATTCTGACGAGCTAACAAACAGTGTCGAAGGAAAATTTCGAGTTTTAAGTTCTGATTATCCTAAAACAATTGCTCCTGCACAGAATGAAGAATTTATTTACGGAACAGTGTCCCCCTCTATTCGGTTTTTGTGGTCTGAGGATGTCTATGCAGAAAGATGGTTACTCGAAATAGCTGATAATGAGAACATGGAAAACCCTATTATAACGCAGGAATCAACCTTGTCATCAAGTATAATAAAGGGTTTAGGCGAAGGAACGTGGTATTGGGCAGTGTGTCCATTATATCCTCAGGGGATGATTCATGAAAACATGCATGTTGAACTGCGCTCAGAGGTCAGCTCTTTTTCTGTTACACGAACGGGAGATCTTTTACCAGTAGATTTAACTCTTCCTCGTAGTAAGGTCTTTTTAGATACGAATGAAAGGCACCATTTTTTATGGGAGCACAGTGATGAAGCTGTTAATTATACTGTGTTTTTAAGCCAGAACAGTGATATGTCTAACCCAATTTTGTCTTCCGAAATTATTGAAAATTTCTTTATGCTTTCTCCAAATGAGTTTGGGTTGGATAGAGGTTTGTGGTATTGGTCTGTTGCCAAAAAAACAGAAGATGGCAATATGTCATCGCTTGGTGAGGTTCGGTCTTTTTATACATTGGCGGGGCAAATCCATGACGGAATAGAACCAAAAAACAATGAAAGTATTCCAGAAAATGAGATAGGCGACTATGTTTTTACATGGGAAAACAATCTTCCTTATGATACGTATGTACAGGTTTCTCAAGACGAAAATTTTAGCTCTCTTTTCTTTGAAGAGCTAGCAGTTGGGAGTGAAATGGATGGAGTTGAGCTACCTGTAGGTAAATGGTATTGGAGAATCATTAGCAATGATACAGCATTTGAAATGGAGCATAAAAGTGAGCCGATAGTATTCTTTGTAGATCCTTCTATTGGTATGGTGAGCCCTCTTGAACCTCTCTCTGAAAGCGAAGTCGTTTTTTCATCTCATGAGGATGTATTGTTTTCTTGGGAAAGAGTTGAAAATGCGGAATACTATGACTTTAAACTTTTTGAAGCTTCTAATCGCGATGTCCCCGTTTATGAAAATACTCATAGGGAAGAAACAAGCCTCATGGTAAATATGCAGTCTATGCCATTAGGTGAGTATATTTATTCAATAAGCGCTGTTACGGAAAATACCCCATCACAAATAGTGCAAAAAGGTACTGTACGCGAAGTAGTTTTTTCAACACGGATAATTGAACCGATTCAGTTAAAAGAGCTTCCTGATGGAGCTATTATAGATGGTGTATCAGCCCTTCTAAATCCTTCTTTTGTTCAGTGGTCTGCCCCAAAAGAAACACAAAGTACCGTTTTTCTCCTTTCAAAATCAGAAGGAGAGGTAAGCGCTATTTCTATAGAAGACTGGCAGAGTGATTTGAATTCACAAACTCTTTTTTATGTGGAAAATCCTTCAGAAACAATAATGTTGCCACCATTAACTGACGGTCTTTGGTTTTGGAGAGTAATAGGAGAAACACAGACGGGAGTAGATGTAAGTGCACAAAGACCTTATCGCATTATTGTAAGCCCCATTGAAGCTCTTGCACCGCCTCGTATAATTAGCCCTTCTGAAAATGTGATTTTTGATGTAGAATATTTTACTAAAAACAATTCTATAGAGTTTTCTTGGGCTGCGGTTGAGAATGCCGATGAATATACCTTTACACTGTATAATGCCACAAATGATATATTAGTGAACAGAGTTTTACAAAATGAGACAAGCTTTTACTTTGAAGATTTGGCAATATTAGACAGAGGTTCCTTTACTTGGACAATTGAAGCAACGAGGTCCTTACCGCAAGGCATTGAGCAAGGTGGAGAAACGAGAGAATCTGTTTTCATTATAGACCTACCAATGGTCATGACTCCTGAGAATACAACAAGAGGTATTTTATATGGATTATAAAAGTAAGGCAACTATCCTAACTCTTGTCTTTTTAATCTTTTTTTGTGTTCTTGGTTATGCGCAAAATAATGATATTGCTTTAAATGAGGGTGAAAGGGCCATGATTACTCAAATGTTATCATGGGACGAGATATCTTATGCAAGTCGCTACGAGGTAGAAATTGAAAAAAAAATTAATGATATCACCTGGTTGCCATATGGAAGCTATGTAAGTGAAATAAACAGTATAGAGCTCGAATTATCCGCGGGAATATTTCGATATCGCCTAATAGTATATAATGTGCTTAATAGAGCAGAGCCTGCCTCTGATTGGTTTGAGTTTAGAGTGTTTCAAGCCCAGCAGCCTACAGTTATAGACCTTCTTCCAGATGAAATCTTATTAAATAGGGAGACTGATGGGATAATTCAGGTTGTAGCAAGTAATGTTGTAGAAACAGCTGAGTTTTTTTTACAAAGCAACACAGGGCAGCTTTTACAGGGTGCTATTTTAAAAATGGATGGAGACACCTTTATTCTTGATTTTGATGAAGAGCAATTAATTAAAGGTACATATACCCTTATAGTTTCTAACCCCAGTGGCTTAGAAGATAAAACGATGCAGCTGTTAGTAATAAAAGACAAATTAATAGACCTTAGTATATCTGGGGGATATACTGCCAGTGCTGTAATTCCTGGCGGTACCATTTTTCCAAATTTAAGCACAACGTTTATTCCCCTAGGTTTTCATGCGAATATGAATGTGCTGCCCCTACACATGAGTTTTGACGGCTTAAGCTTTGGGGTATCATTTCGCTCCCTTACTTTGCAACAGGCAGAAGAAAACTATGCTATTAGAGGTCTCTTTTTTCCGCTTAGCGTGTATGCATCATATGCGTACCCCATTATAGAAGATAGAATATTTTTTACAACACAAGTTGGAGCAGGAGTGAATTTTTTATATAACCTTTATCAATTTGAGGGGAATATTGCAAAAAGTGAGCCTCTAAATGCTATAGCTATTTTATCTACTGCTGGGATTGGTATTCAATTTTTTGCAACAGATAATATATTCTTTAACCTTAATTTTGATTATAACTGTTCTTTTTTCTTAGAAGATACCTTTTTACAAATGATGCTCCCCTCTGTATCTATGGGTTTTAAATTTTAATTTTATTTCTTTATAAAATGATAAAATACATGTTGCAAATTATAGAGTAAAATATACAGAGAGGGCCTAAAAAAGCATAAAAATAATGCTTGACAAGTAGGTTTTCGGGGTCTATAATTTTAAATAGAGGGGAATGCGTTGTAGCTTGTATCAATTTTTTTGGAGGCTGGTGTATGAAAGCGATTGTTGTATTTCTTTGCAGTTGTATTATTGTATTCGCAATTAGCTCTTGTGAATTTTTTACTGCTGATGTAACAGGTTTTTTTGAAAATCTTGTTATTGATGATGCTTCCCCAAATGATAACACCGTCCAAGAAGAGGGTGAAAAAGAATCCGATTCAGATTCCGAATCTGGTTCTGAGGTGGAACCAATCCAAACGCTTCTATACGAGCCATATTCTGATGAATTTATAACTGGAGTTATTGTTTCAGCTGCAAAAAACTATTCAGGTGCTGTGGAGATTCCTTCACAACATGAGGGGCAAGAAGTAGTCGGAATAAAAGCAGGAGCTTTTAAAGATAACAAGGACATAACAAGTGTCATCATCCCTTCTTCAGTTGCTGATATTGGAAGCGAAAGCTTTCAAGGCTGTACAAATTTAACTACGGTTGCCTTGGAAGAAGGGCTTATTGGAATAGGTGCTTCTGCTTTTTCTGGTTGTACAAGTTTGGCGAGTATTGAATTTCCTTTTAGTTTGCTGATTATTAACGAGGATTCCTTTAGGGACTGTATAGCATTGACTAGTATCATCCTTCTAAATTCAAATATCGAAATAAGAGCTAATGCTTTTTTTGGATGTTCAAATTTAGATATATTTGTTAAGTTTGAAGAAGGGCGGGAATCTCTTCTCAGCGGTTGGGATAATACAGTAAAAAGTGTTACATATAATTATGAAGGCTGATAAACTATAGCCTTTATGATGATGTTTTAAAATAACGGTAATTTTTTTCATAAGAGAACATTTTTGAATCTAAGGTGCAAAAAATGTTCTCATCTAAAGGTGATAAACTCACTATCTATATTGACATAATTTTCACTTTTAGATATAGTTTTCTCATAATTAATAACCTTCAGGGCAGGGTGTAATTCCCTACCGGTGGTCATAGCCCACGAGCGAATCCTTTGATTTGCTGATTCGGTGTAATTCCGAAGCCGACAGTTATAGTCTGGATGAAAGAAGTGTTAACATACTCGATGTGTTTTTACTGTCCCGAAGTTAACGAGCGGGGCTTTTTTTATGTCTATACAAATAATAGAGACCTTTGCTTGATTAACAATTTTAAGGAGTTCTCTATGAACAAACAAAACTCTTCACCGTCACTGGGACTTTTCGCCTGTGTGACAATAATCGTAGGCGGGATGATAGGAAGTGCTATTTTTTCCTTATCTGGTCTAACCATGTTTATTGCAGGTCCTTCTGCAATTTTATCATGGCTTTTGGCTGCATCAATTATGTTAATTTATGGCTTATGCGTTGCAGAATTATCAAGTATTTTCCCTAAATCAGGAGGCGTTTTTGTGTTTCCTTCAAAAGCTTTGGGAAAAACAGAAAAGGAAGGAAGCCTCTGGGGATGGATTTCAACATGGGGCTATGTAAATGCAAACATTGTTGCGGTTGCCTTTGCTGCTATTTATGTTTCGACCTACTTAGGAGCAGGCTTTGGGCTTTCTGCAGAATTGCAAGTTCCTCTTGCAATTGCGTCAATACTCTTTTGTTTTTTATTAAATACTTTGCGCATTTCAGTTACGGGAAAAATAAATAATATTTTAGTTCTTGGTCTTATTCTTGCCCTTGGCGTTTTTGTAGGTGTTGCATTATTTGGCGGTGAATGGGATGCATCAATGCTGAGCCCCTTTTTTTCACAAGGTTCTGGTGGGGAAACAGGATTTTTAGCTGCCGTTCCAACTGCAATGGTAGGATATGGATCAATTGTGGCCATAGCTTTTATGGTTGGTGAGGTAAAAAATCCAAACAAAAATGTTCCCAAATCTATTTTTATCGCATTATTTATTGTTGCTAGTGTTTATGCTGTGGTAGTTTTAGCAACAACAGGATTGGTATCGGCTCAGTTTTTAAGCGAAAATCCAGGGATGCGCTTTATCCCATTATATGCGGCAGTATTTACAAAACTTACGGCTTTTCCTTGGCTTTCAAAAGTAGTTTCGATAGCAGCGGTTTTAGCCCTTTTAACCACAATGCTTGTGGTCCTTGCACTAACAAGTAGGGCAATTCAAGCTTCTGCAGATAAAAAACTGCTACCTGCATTTTTTGCAAAAACTGGTGCGATGGGAACGCCCGTTGCGGCAACAACCCTTGTTGCTCTTTGTTCTATCATAGTTTCTTGTTTCCCTGCGTTTACGCAACAAATTGTTGGTTTTGGCGCTCTTTTTGCAGCAGTCACAATTGCTATAAATATTGTTTCTCTCATTGTTGCCCGAAAAAAAATAGACTATATAGAAGGAAATTTTAGAGCTCCTGGAGGTGACGCATTACCGGTAATTGGGCTTGGTTTAATTATTGTGTGTTATATTCCTGACATCTTAAATGGGGGTTGGATTATTTGGGCGTACACCCTAGCATGGTATGCTGTAGGGTTTTTGGTGTATCTTTGTAGTAAAAATCGCAAAGCACAGTAAGCATAGCGGAGTATGTATGAGCAAAAATAATACATGTATAACAATAGGCTTTTTTGATTCTTTTCACTTGGGGCACTCGAAGGTAATTGATACACTAGTTGAAAAAAGCAAAGAACATAACCTTGATGCTAAAGTAATATCTTTGTTTGATGGTAAATCCCTGTATTACACAAGTGAAGACGAGAAAAAATATTTATTAGAAAAAAAAGGTGTTTTTAATATTGAGACTTGCGCATACTCCGAGGCATTGGATCTCGAACCAATCTTAATAGAAGAAGGTGCAAAGGTTCTCGTTGTTGGAGAAAATTTTAATTTAAACGGTATTGAGATAAATGACCTAAAAGTAATAACAAATAAAATAAACGTAACGCTTGTTATATGTAAAACTGTTTTGCATAATGGCAGTCCCATTACTATGGAACTTGTAAAAGAGGCTTGCAGAAAAAACAACTTAGAAGAGTATGCACACCTTTGCGGTCACCCATATATCATGATTGGAACAATTGTTAAGGGTAAACAAATTGGAAGAACGGTTGGTCTTCCAACTGCAAATCTCAGTTTCGAGAAAAATAAAATTCTACCCGAACTAGGTGTATATTCTTCTGTTTCACATTTTGGGAATGAAAAGTTTATGGGGATGACAAACATAGGATTGCGCCCAACTGTAGATGATGAAACGAAAATAACAGTTGAAACATACATAATAGATTTTGACCGCATGGTGTATGGCGAAACCTGCACTTTGGAAGTTCATTTTTATACACGAGGGGTAATAAAGTTTAATTCTTTACAAGAGGTTCAACAACAAGTAGCAAAAGATATTACGGTTTCAAAAAAAAGACTTTCAGATATTTTTAAAAAATGAACATCTGGGCGAGAAAATATTTATGCATAGGGTGCATTTTACAATATTATTTTTCGCAAAAGACTATCGTGACGCTTGACAATTGAAAACTTCCATGCGATAATATTTTAGCATTTAACAAAGACAGTGCAAAATAGAACAGAAAGAAAAAAGGATTAATACAATGGCTAAAGTTATTTCTGCAAGCGAAGCGGCTGCAATAGTAAAAGATGGCATGACTGTGATGGTAGGTGGCTTTTTATCAGTCGGGTCTCCTCTAACCATCATTGATGAGCTGATTAAACAGAATCGAAAAAATCTTACATTGATTTCAAACGACACATCTTTTGTAGATAGTGGTGTAGGAAAAATGGTTGTTAATAAGCAATTCAAAAAGATTATAACTTCTCACATCGGTACCAACAAAGAATCTGGCAATCAAATGAATGCTGGTGAAACAGAAATTGTGCTTGTTCCACAAGGATCGCTTGTTGAGAAAATCCGACATGGTGGTGCTGGCTTGGGTGGGTTTTACACTCCTACAGGTGCAGGAACTGATGTTGCAATTGGAAAAGAAGCAAAAACTATTGATGGAAAAGAGTATATTTTTGAAGAAGCTCTTCATGCTGAAATTGCTCTAATTCGTGGAAGCATTGTAGATAAAGCTGGAAATGTCTACTATAAGGGAACAACTAGAAACTTTAACCCTCCAATGGCAACAGCTGCAGATATCGTAATTGTTGAAGCGGAAAAACTTGTTGAGAAGGGTGAAATAGACCCTAATATTGTTGTAACCCCTGGGTTATTTGTTGACTACATAGTAGTGGCTGAGTAGGGCTGGAGGAAAGAAAGTATTATGGATGCAAAAGAAATAATTGCAAGAAGAGTTGCAAAAGAATTAAATGATGGTGATGTAGTAAACCTAGGAATAGGGCTCCCTGGATTAGTAGCAAATTACGTGCCCGTAGAATATGATATTACCCTTCAAGCAGAAAACGGGCTTGTGGGATTAGGCCCTGCTCCAGAAGAAGGAAAAGAAGACAAAGATATAACGAATGCGGGAGCTATGTTTGTAACGGCAAAAAAAGGCAGTGCTTTTTTCGACTCATCAATGTCATTTACTATCATACGTGGTGGACACGTAAATACAACAGTATTAGGGGCACTTGAAGTTGATGCAGAGGGAAGTCTTGCCAACTGGAAAATTCCAGGGAAAATGGTGCCAGGTATGGGCGGCGCTATGGATTTGGTTGTAGGAGCAAAAAAAGTAATTGTTGCAATGCTCCATACACAAAAAGGCGAACATAAAATTCTTGAAAAATGTAGCCTTCCGCTTACGGCATACAAGCAAGTCGATTTAATAGTAACCGAGCTTGGTGTGCTTGAGGTAACAAGTGATGGGCTATTATTAACAGAGCTTGGACCTGGAGTTACTGTTGAAGATGTTGTTGCGGCAACTGGTGCAAAAATAAAAGTTTCAGATTCTATAAAAGAATACGATATATAGTTTTCTGAAACGCTAGGATTGTATTAAACTATGTTCAATGCAAATTGAGCGAGTGTAATAGAGGAGAGTAGGTGTTCCGATATTTCGGCATATCGTTTATAAATGTTCAAGCGTTGCTTCGGAATTTATAAAAATGCTCAAAAGTTTTCTTTAAAAAAGGAGAAACTATTATGTTTAAACGTTTTACTAACGCATGTGTAAAACTAATGGGTCGGTATTTACCCGACGCATTCTTATTCGCCATCATTCTTACTATTATAGTATTTGTGGCAGGTATTTTTGTAACAGGCCAAACACCTGTTGATATGGTAAACCACTGGTATCGTGGGTTTTGGAGTCTTTTAGCATTTGCAATGCAAATGGCTTTAGTTGCCGTATTAGGTAGTACTATGGCAAATGCTCCAGTAATTAGAAAGGCTTTGCGGTCTATTGCTTTAGCAGCAAAAACACCTGGAAATGCAGTTTTTTTAACTTGTTTTATTGGTGCTATTGCTTCTTGGCTAAACTGGGGATTTGGTTTGGTTGTTGGTGCCTTATTAGCAAGAGAAATGGCAAAAAACATTCGTGGTTGTGATTACCGTCTATTGGTAGCAGCTGGTTATTCAGGGTTTGTTGTATGGCATGGTGGTTTTGCAGGATCTATTCCTTTAACACTTGCAACAGGTGGCGCAGCCCTTGAAACAGTAACACAAGGTGTTGTAACTGAAGCTATTCCAATTTCACAAACAATATTCTCACCATTAAACCTCTCTATTTCAGTGATTCTTGTATTAGGCCTTCCTATTATTATGCGTGCAATTAGACCTAAGGGGGATGAAGTTGTAGAACTTGATCCTGCTCTTTTAGAAGATATTGAAATAACAACTAAACCAATATTAGTTCCTGCAGACAGAGTTGAACAAAGTAAAATTGTGTGGGGAATTACAGTAGTTTTAGGTTTTTCAGCAATAGTAATTTACTTTATTAACAGAGGTTTTAACCTTGACTTAAATATTGTAAACTTTATTTTCTTGTTTACTGGTATTCTTTTACATGGCTCATTACGACGTTATATTGATGCTATTTCAGAGGCAGCAAAAACCGCAGCTGGTGTTTTGCTCCAATTCCCTTTCTATGCCGGTATTCAAGGTATGATGACTGGAGCAAGTCCAGAAGGAATGTCTTTGGCAATTGCTATGTCAAACATGTTTGTTTCATTCTCAACAGAAGTTACCTTCCCTCTATTCACTTTCTTAAGTGCTGGTATTGTAAACTTCTTCGTACCATCAGGTGGTGGACAATGGGCAGTACAAGCTCCTGTTATGATGCCAGCTGGTCAAGCATTAGGTGTAGATCCTGCAACAACAGGTATGGCTATTGCTTGGGGTGATGCTTGGACAAACATGGTTCAACCGTTCTGGGCTCTACCTGCACTTGCTATAGCAAAATTATCAGCTAGAGACATTATGGGATACTGTGTAATTACATTGCTTGTTAGTGGTGTTGTTATATGCGGTGCATTCCTTATTAATGGATTGATGTAGTTTTATTATAGTTAATACATAGTATTGTGTGCCAAAGAGTTTAGGCTGTTACCAATTTTTGGAAAAAGTCTAGCCCTTTGGCATTATTTTTAGTATACTAATAGTATAGATTTTTTTTGGAGGAATAATAAATGAAAGAAGTCGTAATAGTTAGTGCTGTTCGAACACCCATAGGTTCGTTTATGGGGGCTTTGTCACCTGTATCACCTGCTGACTTGGGAACAGCAGCAATTAAAGAAGCTTTAACAAGAGCCAATATTAAGGGCAGCGATGTAGATGAAACCGTTATGGGTTGCGTACTACAAGCAGGCCAAGGTCAAGGGGTTATACGTCAAGCTGCAGTAAATGCAGGTATTCCTGTTGAAAAGCCTGCATATGGTATCAATATTCTTTGCGGTTCAGGGCTCCGTTCTGTAATTGATGGTGCACAAATTATTAAAGCGGGAGATGCAGATGTGGTTGTTTGCGGTGGTACTGAAAACATGAGCCAGTCCCCCTTCCTCTTAAATGATATGAGAGCAGGTAAAAAGATGGGTGATAGCGCAGTTGTTGACTCAATAATTTTAGATGGCTTAACTGATGCTTTTAATAATTATCATATGGGAATTACTGCTGAAAATGTAGCAGAAAAATACGGCATTACTCGAGATGACCAAGATGCTTTTGCAGCTGCTAGCCAAAACAAAGCCGAAAAAGCACAAAAAGATGGTAAATTCAAAGAAGAAATTGTTCCAGTTGTTATTCAAACTCGAAAAGGTGAAACAGTAGTAAGTGAAGATGAATATCCTAAGCATGGAACAACAAAAGAAAGTCTTTCTGGCCTTAGAGCAGCTTTCAAAAAAGATGGAACCGTTACTGCAGGTAATGCTTCAGGTATAAATGACGGTGCTGCAGCCCTTGTTGTAATGTCAAAAGAAAAAGCAGAAGCTATGGGCCTTCCTATCTTGGCAACAATTAAAGGTTATGGTACAACCGGGTTAGATCCTGCAATTATGGGCTTAGGACCAGTTGAAGCTTCTAAAAAAGCACTTAAAAATGCAGGTTTAACTATTGAAGATATGGATCTTATTGAACTAAATGAAGCCTTTGCAGCTCAATCTATTGGTGTTGCAAAAGAATTAAAGTTAAACATGGATAAAGTGAATGTTAATGGCGGAGCTATTGCTCTAGGACACCCAATTGGGGCTTCTGGTGCAAGAATTTTAGTTACTCTTTTACATGAAATGAAAAAGCAAAAACTAAAATATGGGCTTGCTTCACTTTGTATCGGTGGCGGAATGGGAGCTGCTGTTGTAGTTGAAATGTAAAGTAAAAAAGTAGCCGCAAGGCTACTTTTTTTATTGTTTACTATACTTTTACCCCAAGTTTTTCTAAGTCCTTTTTTGCTTGAGCAGCATCGGTAAAAAGAAGTGCTTTTACACCTAAACTAAGGGCTGCATCTATATTTTCTTGCATGTCATCAAAAAAAATCATTTGACTAAAGGTAAAAGAATCTTTGCCACTTTCAATTCTGAGTTTGTTTTCTTCATCTAGGATATATTGCCAAAAAGAGCTGTCAGGCTTTGCTTCTCCCATGAGATGAGAAGCGTACACTTTGCTAAAGCTCTTGTATTCACCTTTTACAATGTGGTAATCGTAGTGTTCTTTTAGTGTGTTTGTTCCGGCTACAACTCTAAAGCCTTTGCTTTGTAATGCATTTATAAAGTCTTCTGTATTTGTGTCTAGGGTTGGTGAAAAAAAGCTCATCCAGTAGTTTTCTTTAGGAGCTTCAACTCCTTCTTCTTCTGCAAGGTAGTAGAGGAAGTCCATAGAAGAAATTTTTCCTCTATGCATGTCTTGAAACATATCCCACGCCTTCGTTCCATCTTTTGGAAGCCCCCGTTCCATCTCTATAGAATGAAGCCCCATCGTATCTTTAATTTTATTCCATACCGAAAAACCACGGACTATTACACCGCCTACATCAAATACAAATAAGTAATCCATTTAATTTCTCCTGTAACCATAATTTAGTGCTTGCAAACCTATGTATCTATGGGTCGGCCGAAATATTTCAGTGCTTAGTTCTCGCACCTCGAGCTCGCGATTTTTGACTCTGTATTAAAAAAGAGTGAGAGCCATAATGCCTCACTCTTTTGCATGGTAACAAGCTTTATACCTTTTCTAGTGCTTGCGTAATGTCGGCTATAATGTCATCGGCATTTTCAAGACCACAAGAAAATCGTACCAAGCCTTCATGGCAGCCTGCTGCAATGAGCTGCTCGGGCGTAAGCTGGCGATGGGTACACGAGGCAGGATGTAATACGCAAGTTCGAATATCTGCGACGTGTACAACATTAGTTGCAAGTTTTAATGCATCAATAAATCTCACGGCACCCTCTCTTCCTCCCTTAATAATGACGCCAATTACACCACTTGCACCATTTGGCAAATATTTTTGAGCGAGCTCGTAATATTTATTGCTTTTAAGGCCTGGATAATTTACCGATTCAATTTTGCTTGATTGCTCAAAAAACTCTGCAACTTTTAGTGCATTTTGAGAAACTTGTCTCATTCGTAAGGGAAGTGTTTCAAGTCCTAAATTTGTGTAAAAGGCAGCTTGTGGGCTCATATAACAGCCAAAGTCCCGAATTAACTGCATTCGTGCTTTGCATAAAAATGCGTTATTGCCAAAGACTTCAGTAAAAATTAGTCCGTGGTAACTTGCATCTGGTTCCACAAAGTCTGCAAAAAAACCTGTTTCCTTATTTGCCTTTACCCAATCAAAGTTTCCTGAGTCTACGATAACGCCACCCACTTGTACAGCGTGTCCTTCCATGTATTTTGTGGTAGAGTGAACAGCAATATCAACTCCCCATTCAAAGGGTTTACAAAGAACTGGTGTTGCAAAGGTATTATCTACAATTAAGGGAACATTGTTTTTGTGGGCAATTTTTGATAGCTTTTCAAAATCAGCTACAGTAAGGGCAGGATTTGCGACTGTTTCACAAAAAAAGGCTCTTGTGTTAGGCTTAAAAGCCTTTTGTATTTCTTCTTCTGATGCGTCACCATCTACCATAATACATTCAATGCCAAAACGTTTTAAACCTACACAAAAAAGGTTTACCGTGCCTCCATAAATTGCGGAAGTCGAAATAAAACTATCCCCTGCAGAGCAAAGGTTTAATATTGATAACAGTGTTGCAGCTTGACCACT
>CAYJLT010000015.1:0-24078 GCA_964371295.1 uncultured Treponemataceae bacterium | reverse complement strand
AAAAAATGCCATGATTAGCATATTTGGTGGTACAATAGTATATATGGTTATTAATCAATTAATATTTAATAATTGAAAAAAGTCATTCTGACTCTGTTCACTGCTGTGCTACAGGAAGAATCTAATTATTGAGAGCTAGACAATAAGAGGGAGATTCTTCAATGGCGCAGATATGGGGTAAAACTCAGAATGACAGGCGGGTGCGCAGATACGGAGTAAAAATCAGCGTAATCTGTGGATAAAAAGAAAAAGAAAAGTAAAGACAAAAAAATATACATAAGGATGGTAAAAAAAATGCAATACAGAATATTTCCCAAAATTCAAGACAAACCTATTTCAGTTTTAGGTTTTGGTACTATGAGATTTCCTCTTAGTAATGTTGACACAGACTTAGGAAAGGCTAATGAACCTTCAAACATCGATGTTGAAACAACAAAGGGTTTAATAAAAGAAGCATATGAGCAAGGTGTAAACTATTATGATACAGCGTACATATATCATGAAGGAAAAAGTGAAGTTGTATTGGGAAAAATCTTAAAAGAACTTGGTATACGTGAAAAAGTATACATTGCAGATAAAATGCCCATGTGGCTAGTAAAAGAAGAATCAGATTTAGAACGCTTATTTAATGAGCAATTAGAACGCCTCGGAACTGATTATATTGACTTTTACCTACTTCACTCCCTCACCGATAAAACGTGGGAAACGGTAAAAAAAGTTAATGCGATTAAATTTGTAGAACAAAAGAAAAGAGAAGGAAAAATAAAACACATAGGTTTTTCATTCCACCACGAATATGATACATTTAAGAGTATTGTTGACGGATACTCTGGGTGGGAGTTTTGTCAAATTCAATATAATTATTTAGATGAAAACTACCAAGCAGGAAGCAAAGGTTTAGAATATGCAACAAAACATGAAATAGGTGTCATTTCAATGGAGCCACTACGTGGTGGGCTACTTGCAAATGTTCCAAAACCTGTAATCGATATTTTTGCCAATGCAGATAAGCCTCGAATGCCATTTGAATGGGCACTCAGATGGGTGTGGGATAATCAAGGAATTATTACTGCCCTTTCAGGCATGGGTGCAATGGATCAAGTAATTGGAAACTGTGCCATAGCAAGCAGCGGAAAAGCAAACTCCCTTCCTCAAAGTCAAATTGCAACGGTTGAAAAGGCACGAGATTGGATAAAAGGAGCGATGAGAGTTCCCTGCACTGGTTGCTTTTACTGTATGCCGTGCCCAACAAAGGTGTCTATTCCTGATGTTTTTAAAGAGTACAACCGCCTTGCAATGGAAGGAATACTTGAAACAGGAAAGGACAGCAGTGGTCTAGTTCATTCTCTTGAATACTTGAAAATGAAGGAAAAAGAAACTGGAGCCGATAAATGTGTTACGTGCGGAAAGTGTACAATAAAGTGCCCACAGAATATCGCAATTCCTGAAGAGCTTTCGAAAATACACGGAGAACTTGCGTAAGGAGTTTATCCGCAGATTAATAAGATTTTTATTAAATAACGCATAAAGATTCAATGTAAAACTCTTTATTCTATCGATACTAAAAACTATTATGCCTTTATATATAACAGTTTTTTGGATAGAAATTAGTAACCTAAAGATTTTTATGTTATATAAAATCTGCGTAATCAGCTAAGTTCACTTTAATCCCTGCCCGTATATTCTACCCATACAAATCTGCGGCTACCTTCCCCATATCTAAGCCCGCCACATTCGTAACTATTAATTATTAATTATCCCCTCGCCTATTGACAATACTGCTATTTTATTGCATTCTACTAGTAATCTTAATATATAATGTCGTATTGTGCGGCTATGGGGGAAATTGAAAAGAATTGAAAGGTAGTACTGTATCGATTGAAAACGTGTCCAAGAATTTTGGATCTTTTTGCGCTCTCGATAACGTGAGCATTGAAATTGAGAAGGGTGAATTTTTTTCGCTTTTAGGGCCATCAGGTTGTGGAAAAACAACACTGCTGAGAATAATAGCAGGCTTTGAATTCCCTGATAATGGTGTAGTTTTATTTGATAACCAAGATGTTCTACCCTTACCACCAAATAAGCGTCATTCCAATACAATCTTTCAAAACTATGCACTGTTCCCGCATTTATCAGTCTTTGATAATGTTGCTTTTCCTTTAAAATTAAAAAAACTCCCAAAAGATGAAATCGAAAGCAAGGTAAAAGAATATCTTCACCTCGTGCAATTGAATGCACACATGAATAAAAAACCAAATCAACTTTCTGGTGGTCAAAAACAACGTGTTGCCATAGCACGAGCATTGATAAGTGAGCCAAGTGTATTGCTTTTAGATGAACCTCTTTCTGCACTGGACGCAAAGCTTCGTTCAAACCTTCTTGTAGAGTTAGATAATATACATGATAAAGTTGGAGTAACATTTATTTATGTTACGCACGACCAATCAGAAGCCTTATCTGTTTCGGATAGAATAGCAGTAATGAATAAGGGAAAGGTATTGCAAATTGGTACTCCGTTTGAAATATATGAACAACCTGCAACAGAGTTTGTGGCCCAATTTATTGGTGAAACAAATATTTTTGATGCGACAGTAGAAGAATGTAAAGTATGGCCTTTGGAAGACAGAGAAAATGAGTACATGTGTACGCTAAATATCCCAGAGCTCGGCATCCCAATAAAGGTCACCGATTATGAAGAAACAGAAATTGGCCAGCGCGTGTGTTTCACTGTTCGCCCCGAAAAGGTTCGAATTTCACATGATGCTCCAACATCAAAAAAGAACTTAAACATTTTTAAAGGCATGGTAGAAGAGCCTGTATACTCTGGTTTTCAGTCAAAATTCTATGTTCAACTTGAAAATGGAACACTAATAAAAGTATTCAAACAACACTCAACCTATCTTGATGATGGACTTGAAATAGAGTGGAAAGATGAGGTTTATATCTCATGGCATGCTGATGACGGGTATATAGTTGAGGATATTGACCAATGAGCGCAGAACACTCAAACCTAGGACACAATCGTATAAACATGGGTCCTCTGTATGCATGGCCAATGGGAGTATGGTTTACAATCTTTTTTGTTGTACCTCTAGCCATAATAATACTCTATAGCTTTTTAACTAAGGGGCTATATGGGGGCGTCGAATACAAATTTACCCTTCAAGCTTTTCAGCAAATGTTAAACCCAGCGTACGGTATGGTTTTTTTAAGAACTGTATGGATTTCAGCTCTTTCAACAGTTTTTACTATCATGCTAGCACTTCCTTGTGGGTATGCAATTGCAAAAAGCAAGTTTCAAACTATTTTTTTGATATTAGTAATAGTTCCATTTTGGACAAACTCTCTTATCCGTATTTTTGCATGGATGTCAATACTTGGTAATGATGGGGTTCTAAACTCCCTATTTATTGCACTAGGTATTACTCAAGAGCATTTTAAGTTATTATATAATTCAGGGGCAGTTGTTACTGTTTCAGTCTACATGTTTTTACCCTATGCGATTTTACCCATCTTTACAGCTATTGACCGTTTTGACTTTTCCCTTTTGGAAGCTTCAAGGGATTTAGGCGCAACAAAGTTTGTGTCAATGGTAAAAGTCTTATTACCAAATGTTAAAAGTGGTGTAACAACTGCAATAATATTCACCTTTATTCCTATTTTTGGCTCGTACACCGTTCCGTTATTGGTAGGTGGAAAAGATTCTTACATGATTGGTAACATCATTGTCGACCAAGTTAATAAAACAAGAAACTGGCCGCTTGCGGCAGCTTTTTCTCTTGTAATAACGATAATAAGTACCCTAGGCGTACTTTGGGTTATGTTTGCTGGTAAAAAAGAAGCACAATTAAAAACAGTAACCCTTGAGGGAGAGATATAATGAAAGGTCAAGGATCTCTAACCAGCTCAATAACAACAAAAGAGAAAAGTATGTTCTCTTCTGAGCCCGCAAGGCATGCAAAAAGAGCATTTAAAAAACAACAGAGTAAATTTTCCTTTTCATTCGCTGTGCTTCTTTTTACTCTTTTTTTCTTATTTTTACCGCTCTTTGTAACAATTATTTATTCGTTTAATGAATCCAAAGGCGGAGACTTTACCAATTTTTCGCTTACATGGTATAAAACTCTCATTTTTGACTCCGAAGATTTATGGTACTCTTTTCAAAACAGTATTATTGTAGCAATTGCATCAGGGGCTCTTTCCACTTTTTTAGGAACGCTAGCAGCAGTGGGAGTTCGTTGGTATAAGTTTAGAGGAAAAACCTATATTCAAACAATAAATTTTTTACCTATGGTTTTACCTGAAGTAATCATAGGTGTTAGTATGCTCATTTTTTTTGCAGGCATACGCCTTCCGTTAGGATTATTAACTATTTTTATTGCACACACAACCTTTTGTCTTCCGTTTGTTTTTTTAATAATCCTTGCACGTATAGATGAGTTTGACTATTCAATTGTTGAAGCGGCTCATGATCTTGGCGCAACATCGCGTCAGTCTATGATAAAAGTAATTATTCCTGCCATCATGCCTGCAATAGTCTCTGCATTTTTAATGGCAGTAACACTCTCTTTGGAAGACTTTGTAATTACATTTTTTGTTTCTGGACCTGGTTCAACAACACTGCCACTTTATGTATATTCTATGATTAGGTTTGGGGTATCGCCAGTGATAAATGCTCTATCTTGTGTAATGATTTTTGCAACAGTTCTCATTGCGTTTACCTTGCGAAAATTCTTAAAAAGCTTTGCAGCTTCTAAGTAAGGAGCTTTTACCGTATATTATACGCAAAATTGCGCTATAAAAAGCGCTAACAATATTTTGACGGAGAGTTGATAAAATACATCATTTTATCGCTTGCAGTTTTACTGTGCGTTGCTTGTGAGCTGCATTGGTATACTCTCATTTTGTAAGTATCACGCTATGTGGTACAATTAAGGGGTACACTAACATGAAAAAAATGTTTTGTGGAACAGCTATTGCAATTATTGCAGTGCTCTTAACAACAGGATGTTCAGGAAACGATGACAAAACCTTGTATCTTTTTAACTGGACATATTACACACCAGATGCTGTAATCGAACAATTTGAAGAAGAGTTCGGTGTCGAGGTGAAAATTGATAGCTATGCATCAAACGAAGAAATGTTCACTAAAATTCGAGCTGGCGCTACGGGTTATGACATTGTATTTCCTTCTCAAGATTATGCTTCAATTATGATGAACCAGGGAATGCTTGAAAAATTAGACTTATCAAAACTTCCTAACACCCAACATGTAAATCCAGTAATTCTTGAAAAACTTGATTATGATTCAGAAATGAACTATGCAGTACCTTATGGGATGACTATTTCAGGCATTGCGGTAAACAAAGAAAAACTTTCTGCCTACGATAGGAGTTGGAGTATTTTTGCGCGTGAAGATTTAAAAGACAGAATGTCCATGCTCGATGATATGAGAGAAGTAATGAGTGCTGCCCTTTTATATCTTGGCTATTCTGTTAACACAACAAATGATGCAGAATTAGCACAAGCAGAAGAAGTGCTTAAAAATGGTTGGGCACCAAATTTAGTAAAATTTGATGCAGAAGGATTCGGAAAATCTTTTGCAGCCGGTGACTTTTGGGTAAGTCACGGATACGCAGAAAACATTTTTGGTGAAATTCCTGAAGAAAATTGGGACACTGTAGATTATTTTATTCCTCAAGAAGGTGTTCCATTATATGTAGACTCTATGTGTATCTTAAAGGGCTCAAAAAACTATGACATTGCTTTAGAATTTATTAACTTTATTCATAGACCTGAAGTGTATGCTCTTTTCTTAGATGACTTTAGATTTCCCGCAGTAATCAATGAGGAAGCTGGAAAATATACTACCCTAACACCAATGTATGAAATTGAAGACGTTTCAGCATATCAGGTTCCTGGAGATGTAGGTGAAGATATTGCAAAATATGATGCTATCTGGGAAAGAGTGAGAATTGGAAACTAAAATATACTTTTTGTAAATTGTTTTCTAATAAAAGAACCTCGTTAATTGTGTCCAATTAGCGGGGTTTTTTATAATTTGTCTTCTTTCGCAGCTTCTTGTTCCATGAGAATTTTTCTATTTAGGCTCTCAGCATCTTTGAGCATTGTAGCAGGGATTCCATAAGCTTTCTCCAGAGCTTCTTTTTCTAAAATTTCATCTGGAGAACCAAAGTCCATATCTCTATTTGGATAAAAAAGTAATATATTATTAGCATATTTTCGACTAAGCTCAAGTTCATGCATAGAAATATATATAGGAACATTAGAGCTAGCACTATATTCTTTTAAATAGTCTAATGCTTTTTCTTTTTGGATATTTTCCATTGCAAAAAGAGGTTCATCCATAAAAAGAGAGCGTGACCCATACAGCACTGAAAAGGCCAAAAGGGTTCTTTGCATTTCACCCTTCGAAAGTCCATTGAGCGGCCTAGTTAAAATATTTTCAAGCTCAAAAACTTTTTTTACATCATATAGTGCATCGCTATTTTGTTTTTGCGCATTGTGTCCTTTTTGCCATACCTCTTCCAATACGTTTCCAGTAATATCAGTTGTTTCAAATTCCATATTTTGATAGATTACAGAGGCACACAAATTTCGCTCTTCTTCGTGCTTTGACGCTATATCTTCGTTAAAAAGTGTTATAGTACCATCTTGTGGACTTAGCCGCCCAGAAGCTAATAGCATAAAGGTCGATTTTCCGCTCGCATTTGGTCCAATTAGACACGTAAAACCACCTGGTAAATCAGCATTAAAGTTTTCAAAGATATTTTTTTTCTCATCTTTTGCTTCTGCAGGATAGGCAAATGTTACCTCATCAAAGCGTATAAAGTTTGAAGTTTTCATAAAGCAACCTTATTAATAATGTTTAATCTTAAAATCAAATGATACAAAAGGACGTACATCCTCATTATATCGGCCAGCCCCAGCGCGCACAAGAAATCCTATTGATTCTTTTATTCGTAAACCACTTAGTGCTGACGCTTGCCATTCTATATCAGTAAATTCACTTAGAGTTGAATAGTCATCCCAAACACCACCTACAGCACCTCCAAATCCTGCAAAGAATTGACCACCTAAAAGAGTTA
Organism: uncultured Treponemataceae bacterium; assembly: GCA_964371295.1. Classification (GTDB taxonomy): domain Bacteria; phylum Spirochaetota; class Spirochaetia; order Treponematales; family Treponemataceae; genus CAYJFX01. The sequence continues at coordinate 16,969 of CAYJLT010000015.1, read as the reverse complement.
GTTGTCTCTTTGGCTGAAACTGAAAGTCGAGCTTTAATGCAAGCTTATGTATTCCATAAGTATGTCGCTGCATAACATGAGAAAAAAATGTTCGATCATATGTTGTAAAGCCATATTGTGTTATTAACTCTAAATTATTATTTAAACCTTCAGATATATTTGTTCCAATAAAAGCGTTTAAAACCATGCTTGATATTTGTGAAAAAGGAAGCGCAAAAATGAAATCTGTACTCACTACGTCAAACATCATTGGTAAAGGCGATTCTATTAAAGGCATCGCACCAAGCACTTTTAAATCATTATAAAAACCGCGAGTGGGAAACACAGAATAATCCAATGTGCTAAAAGTATATCGCGATAAAACATCTAAGGAATACCCTGCATCAAGTAGATTGGGGTTTTGTCCCAGTAAAATATCATCGCTATTACTTAAGCTTGAATCAACCCACCTGAAACCAACTTCGTTGAAAAGTCTATGCTCAGGAGAAAAGAAAATGCCACATGCAAATGATATATTTGCATGTCTAAGCTGTGAACCACTTACATCAATTTTTGTAAATCCTGAACTTGTTACATCTAAAATATTTAAAACATTTGCTTTTGCTTGTAAAAATACTTTTTGACTTACAGGCTGCATATACATAATTTCTACACCAGTTGTGTTTAGATATGACCCCCTCAACGAAATAAGCCCACCTGCATCATTTAAGTCTCTAAATTGCAATGTTGTTGCAAGATTTAATGCCCATGTAGAGTCATTAGACAAGCTACCCTCAAAAGTTCCTGCTGTATTCAAATACACTGCTTGTTGGAGTTTTGGAAAAAATTCGAGCTCTAAGCTATTACCTACTACGAGTTTATCAATCCTAGCTGTAACAAGAATGTAATTTCCTGTTTTATAGGCACTATCTAAAATCTTTTCAATTCTAGCCCCATCTAGCACACCTCTATTGTTTTCATAAAAATCTTCGCGAATATAATGCTCATCTTTTGGAAGTACATTTTTAAGTACAATAGTTTTAACTTCTATTTCTGGTAATGTTGCATAGGTATTTTCTCTTGTGTATGGAAGAGTATTATCTGTAGTTACAAATGTAAAGGTAAAATCATTGTTGTCCAGAACTTCTGTGTCTTCAACAAGTACACTTTGCTCTCCCGCTTCAAAGCTTGGAAATATTGTTGACCGCAATTCAAGTAAAGCATCTCTATATTTTTCTGCTTCTTTTTTCCCTTTTTCATATATTTGTACAGCTGAATCATAATCCATCTGTCCGTAATCATAAATATCTGGGTATAGTATTAAATCTGCAAGTTCATATTCTTCTGAAACAACTACAGTTTGTTGTAGCGCTATTACTTGGTTGAGGGCCGTAAGTGGATTTGAATCAAATGTTTCTACGTCATCAGACAGGCGGTCTGTTATTTCCACGGCAATAATTATGTCATACCCTAAGTCTTTTGCAATTCTAATAGGTAAATTGTTTCGGGTAAAACCATCCATGTAATAACGCCCATCGATTGGAAAAGGCTCAAAAACGGCAGGTATGCTCATACTTGCACGAATAGCTTCAGTTAAGTCACCCTGTTCCATTACAACCATTTCTCCAGTTAATAGGTCAACTGCAGTTGCTCTAAAAGGAGTTATAAGACTGTCAAAGTGAATATATGAAGGGATTTTTGCAGTGAGAGATTTAAATATGTTATATACGTATTGGCCCGACAAAAGACCTTTCCCTAAATCAAGGGATAAATCCCGTTTTAGTTGAACAGAAGCTATACTTGCATCAATACTGTGGCTACCAAGAGCACTTTCAAGTGGTTGGGTTGTTGCATCTTGAAAAAGTGTTGGCCAATCTAAGTATAAAAGCTCATCAGCTATTTGAGTACCTGAATATCCAGCACTATATAGGCCTCCAATTATTGCCCCTGCGCTTGTGCCAATGACCATATCGATTGGAATACCTAACTCTTCCATTAGCTCAATAACAGGTATGTGAGAAAACCCTCGTGCTCCACCACCTGCCAGAACAAGTGCAACACTAGGCCTAGAAACTTCTTCAGTATTAACGTGAGTTGAAGAACCTGGAGTTTCTTGAGGCCACATAGTGCATACCAATAAGTGCATTGCTACATTAATAAAAAAACTCTTTTTCATCATCACATTATACAAAATAGTACAAAATTGTACTAGTGCCTTTTTATGTCTTTCTCAGGATGACTTTTATAATTAGATGCATTTTAGTATGCCCTAATCATAAAATCAACTGAAGCAAAGGGTTCTATCTCCCCATTATAATTCCCCGCACCTACTCGAAACGATAAACCTATCCTTTCGGTTATTCGAAAACCTGTATATGCAGAAGACTGCCATTCAAGATCATCAAAGGCCGTAAGAGAAGTATAATTATCCCAAACATTGCCAACAGCCCCTCCAGCTCCGAAAAAGAATTGACCTCCTAGTACGGTTAATGCTTTATCGGGTTTAAATTGAAAATCTGCCTTGAGAGCAAGTTTGTGAATTCCATACGAAAAACGTTGCATTACATGAGGAAAGAAAACCCTATCATATGTTGTAAACCCGTATTTAGTGACTAATTCGGGTTTTTGGTTTAGTACTTCCGAAATATTCGTACCAATAAAACCACTCATAATTACACTAAAATTTTTATTAAAAGGAATAGCAACAATCATATCAGTGCTTAACACTTCAAAAAATACAGGCGTTTTAGTCTCTTCAAGGGGAATTCCACCCAAAATTGTAAAGTCATTGTAAAATCCTTTGGTGGGGAACATTAAACTATCTAAACCATTAAAGGTGTAGCGACTATATGCGTCAGCGGTGTAGGCAATGTCTAAATCATCAACGTTAAATACCCCATCACCTAGTTCTGTAATTGTTCTGCTCGAATCAATCCAGTGAAGTCCTATTTCATTTAAAAGCTTGTGCTTTTCAGAGAAAAAGACCCCAAATGCAAAGGCCGCATTTCCTTGCCTAAAATAAGAGGCACTAATTTCAGTTTGCGCGAACCCCGAGGTTTCAATGTCAATAAGCTGAAAACCATTTAATGTAGAACGTAAAAACATTTTGTCGCTTAGCGGTTGCATATGCATAACTTCTAAGCCCGATTTACTCAGCAATGATCCTTGAATAGAAAGTACTCCTCCTAAGCCTAAAAAATCGTAAAATTGTACAGTAGCTGTAGTGCTAATGTCCCATGATGCATTTTTAGAGAAGGTGCCTTCAAATGTTTGCATTGCACCAATTAGTATTGATTCAAATTCTTTTTGATAAAACTCTACTTCTAAAACAGGGGTTGTACTTTGAGTGTTAACTCTTGAGGTAAGCATAAGATAATTACTGGACTCATATATGCGACGTAAAAAATTTTCTATAGTTTTTTCATCTAGTGGAATTCCTTTTATTTTTTCAAATTCATCCAGAATCATGTTTTCATCATATAGATATACATTTTTGAGGTTTATTTCCTCTATGACTAGAGAGGGTAAATCTGCATATAGAACGCGATCTCTATACTGCACGGTACTGCCATCTTTTAGAATTGCAACTTGATTTATTTCTTCAGGGATTTCGTTGCTATTTTCTGATGCTTCGTTTTCGAGAACAGGAAAAAATCTTTCCTTAAGCTCAAGCAATTCATCTCGAAAACGCTCAGCTTCAGTTTTACCCTTTGCATATATTTCTTTTGAATATGCATAATCTGCAGACCCAAACTCTTCTAAATTTGGAAACAGTACTAAATCTGCATATTCATACTCTTGTGAAGTAACTGAGGCTTGTTGTATTGCGAGCACTTGATTTATGACATCTACAGGATTGGAATTAACAGCACTCGCCTCTTCAGGTAATTTTTCTGATATTTCAACTGCAATTACGATATCATAGCCCAAGTCGCGAGCTGCGCTAATTGGAAGCGTGTTTTTTATAAAGCCATCAAGGTAATATCGCCCATCGATAGGAAATGGTTCAAATACTCCTGGGAGAGTCATGCTTGCACGCATAGCTTCTGCCAAATCACCATTATCGATTAACACAAGTTCACCAGATACAAGGTCTACTGCAGTTGCTCTATACGGTATTGGTAGTTCATCAAAATCAGTGTATGATGGTATTTTTGCAGTTAAAGACTTTACTTTACTATATACATATTGGCCTGTTAAAAGACCTCCCCCTAAGTTGATTGACATGTCTCCATCTAACTTAACATTTAAAAGATTTGTTGTTGAACTATGGGTTCCAATTGCACTAGATAATATGTGGGTTGTTGAATCTTGAAGAAGCTCCGGCCAGTCAATATCTAATACTGTTTGTGCGAGCTCTTTTCCTGAATAACCCGCACTATAAAGCCCCCCAACGATAGCTCCAGAGCTCGTTCCCAAGACAAAATCGATAGGAATACCTAACTCTTCCATAAGCTCAATTATGGGAATGTGAGCAAAACCTCTGGGGCCGGCCCCAGAGAGCACAAGTGCAACACTTGGTCGAGTATGTGATCCAGTAAACCCATTTGCTTGTTCAAGCGAACTTTCCTGACACCAAATATTCACACTCAGATTTATAATTATAACCAAAAGAATAAATAATTTTTTCATAATTTGATTATATACCTCATTTGTGTATAAATCAAGTTTGATTTTTTCACAAATAAGTACAATTTATACCTATTCAATATGAGGCTTTGTTGAGTTCTCTTTTCCTGGACTTAAATTACTTCGTGCCACAATTATCCAGTCATCTTTTGAATTAACAAAATGCCTTTCTCCATTATCAAACAGAGAAGCGATTTCTGGAATGTTTTGCCTACTTAATGTTCGCGTACCTGCTATACCCTCGGTGCTTGCAGCTAAAGAAACTTCTACTCCACCTTCCCACAAATTTGCTTCTGTTGCCTCTTGTATATACGCTAGCATTGCATCTTTTGGCCATTCTGGTTTTAAACCTTCCGTATAGGCAAGTACATCAAGCAAGGTTCCGTTGAGCCGCCTTCGAAGCAGCAAAACATCATTTCGCGATATGCGTGTTTCTTTCCCTTCAATCCAAATATCTCTTCCTTCGCTACTAGATTGCCTTGAGTTAGATAGTGATAAATTATCACCTAGCTCATTCTTAGCACCCTCTTCAACAGTGCGCATATGAAGAACAACATACTCGCCTTTTTTTACTTCTACTGATGGGAAAATTACATCTTTTTCAACGCCATCACTTGCACTATGCAAAATAATTCCTGCAAGATTACCATCTTCTAGCACATAAAATTCAATAAACTCTGTACGTGTATCAGCATACTCTGTGCTAATTTCTGAAAAAATCATTTGAGGTACTCTAGAATTATACCCTGAGAATCCAAGCGTAAATGAAAGTGTGTTTCCAATATCATCCTTAACTACACCCGACAGGATATATTTTTTATCTGCTAAAGTAAGCTCTGGAAATTTTAACAAATAGCTCCAAGTAGAAGATTCTCCATTATCTTGAACTTGTTTTTCAGCAGTTACAACTCCTAATAACTGAGATTTTTGCGCCAACTGTGCTTCTGCAGCATTGCCATGCTCCTTATAATCTGAGATTTCTGACGGTAACTCATAATATTCTAATAGTGGAAAATCTACTTCTTGCGAAAAGGTAATAATTGCACTGCTTTCATTTTTAAGGGTAAAGATACCCAAAGTAGGTGCAACATAATCTCCCGAAATCATAGTAATACCATTGGAAGTAAATGTACACGAACCAACTGATAATACGAGGCACGTAAGCACCACTAATATGCAGCTTAATAACACTGGAGCAAACACACGCTTCTTCATAAACAATTCCCCCTGACATTGCAATAAACTTTCTTTACTATATATTATAGTGTTTTATATACATTTTTAAAAAAAAATCGAACAAAATATGACTTTTATTTTATTTTTTTGTATACTTCGTGTATGAAATTTATAACAAAAACCCTAACCTTATATACTGACTTATTGTTTTCTATGAATGAAAGTGAAACTAGCGTACAAAATGAGTATCTTTGGAAGTATAGGTGTGGAGTAAAGCACAACGATATAAATCCCAAGAGAGAGTTATTTTTACTCGATGGCCAATTTATGGGAAATGCGTTAAAACAAAATATAGCTGAGCAAAAATATAGTGTTATACCTCAGGGGAAGTATCTTTTTTTACAAGGAATAATTACAAATAAAAATACCGACAACCACAATTTGTTTCTACAAGCCTCAGAAGAGCTCTACCTTGAAAGCTTATGGCTAGATAAAAAGATTACGAGTGATGTCGTTTTTTTACGGTTTCTAGAAGAGGATGGCAAGACTGTATTTCAAATATTCAGAGAAATTGAAAACACATAAAAAAAGCGCCACATAAGCGGCGCAAAGGTAACAAGAAAATATTAATTAAACGAACTAACTTCGAGTGTTTCAACCATATAGCGGATTGATTTCCCACTAGAAGTAGCAAGTGTTTTCTCAATAATAAAAATAAAGCTCTCAGAATCTGGCGACTTTATAATTTTTTCAATTGCATAGCCCACAACACCCTTACGTTTTATATCAGGGTTTCCAATAACTTGCTTTCCAATTATCGCGCCTGAGCCATCATGTTTTTCTACCGAAATAAAGAATGAAGATTGCGATGAAGATGTACTTCCAGAATACCAAGGGGTTAGTTTTATAGAATACGTTTGGGAGCTTCCCATGGAAGATTCTTCAAAGTCTTTAACCGTTATTGTCGCAGTAGGAGAAGAAGATGAACCTTTAAGATATAAAACGCTATCTATGTCTACCGCTTTGAGCTTTAATCCGTCTAAGTAGCGCGAATTGTTTTTTCGCAAATCAGTGTAGAGTGTATGTCCATTTTTTCCTGAAGTTTTTGCACTTGCTGGAGTAACAAACACTGCACCATCGACATAATCATTTTTTTCAATATCAACAGTGTATATTTCTGCATATCCTTGCCTAGTTATATCGAGGCTACCATATTGCCCAAACACATATAGTTTACCATCAGATGAAAAGCCTTCATCAATAAAGGACGCCACATCACCTGCGATGAGAATTGTACTAACCATACTTAATAGAAAAAGCAAAAAAGCTCTTTTTAACATAAAATCCCTCCATTGAGAGTTAACGAAAATAAGTCTATTTTATTTATCGGTTTTTTCTCAAGACGTCTTTACATAAATTTATTATAAGGGTATTCTAATAGTATGACACTATTTACACAAAATAAATTATTACTATGGTTTTCTGCACTATCTACTTTGACTGGGGCAGGCTTTATAATAGGCATAGTTTTTTTCATCTTACGATTAAACTCCTTAGACTTTCCACCCCTTGCCGACAACACCATAATACAGTTTATTACTGAAAAAAATCAAATATATACATTATTTCCTTATATGTTTTTTTCGTTGTATGTTCCAATCGTAGGCTTTAGTATTTATCATACATTTGAAAAAACTAAGTCCCCAGAAGTGCTCTATTTTATAGGCATGCTTATTGGGATTTTTGCTCAAAGCTTTTTTCTTTGCATTCCAATATTTTCATTATATTCAGGTTATACAACATTTTTATCATCAATAAGCAGTGTTGCTTTTTTTGGGCAGATGCAAGTTATGCTGTCAATTTTGTTTCAAGGTGCACTCGTTACCCAAGATGAATCAAGAGACTCTGACAAATTTATGGGAATAATATCTATCGTATCTTTGAGCTTTGCTGCAATTATTCCTGTAGATGCAACAAATATAGCCCAAGATTTCTCTCCAACATATGCATTTGAGTCCGTGTTTTTGACAATTAGAATTGTTTTTACACTCATTGCATTTGCGTCTATGGTCTTATCTCCTACAAGTAAAAAATCACTCGATTACAGAAAAGCTTCGGTAGCCTTTTTGTTTTTGTGCTCGGGGTATTTACTTCTTACAAGTTCAGCAACTTTGTTATTTCTTAGCATAGGAGTCTTGTTCTTTTCTCTTGGAACAATTCGATTTTTAAAACACCTTCACTGGTATTATATGTGGAAATAACATTGGAAAATAAAACCAATAACTACTGGTATTATAATATTATCAAAATCTCGAATAGGTAAGACCTCAATTACAGTCCCAGCAGCAGCAATAAGCACTGAAGTACTTACACTTTTGGTTACAAAAAGTGTTGATAAAAATATTGCAACAAAACAGGTTACACTACCTTCTAGTGTTTTACCGGAGCTAAAAGGTATAAGATGCTTACCGAACAGTTTACCTGCTAAGCTTGCTAGCCCGTCACCAAAAGCTAAGGCATATATTGCAACCGCTGCAGGTATAGTGTCATAGAGCAAGGCTGTAAGCAAAACCCCAAGCGCTAAGGTTACAGGGCCCAAAACAAAATGATTCTCATCACGCTTACGAGCTGCAGCTTCGGTCAAAAACGAAAAAAGAATTATGTGCTTTCCCCGCATCCGTAATATTTCTGCTATACAATACATAGCCAACACTAGAAATAATCCAACTAATACTAAAAGCCTAAAATGCTCAAGGAAAAAGGGTATAAAAGCTGTTGCTAAATGAATCGACTTTCGAACTAATTCTTTGCGAATTGCGTTTGCTTCTTTTTGTATTATTATTCCAGTTTTATCGGTATGGTGCACAGGTTTCATGTATCGCCTAGTTTAAAGAAGTTTGCTGTATGGCTTCTTCCCCATATAGTGTTCGAGGAATTGCAGCATAAATCGCAGGCTCAAATTCACTTATTGGATATAACAAATACCGAATATTTTGCTCGGCAAGGTTACTCCCTTCTAAACGAACCATTGTCTCTTGATTACGAGTTAAAGCATCCCAAGCCCGTAGGGATTCAGAAAAATGAGCCAGCGCTTCAGTTTGCAAAGCAGTATTTCCAGTCCTGTCAGCAAGCTTCGAAAGTGTAACTCCGAGGTTATTTGTTGCTTTTAAATATAAGTCTACAATCACAGCATGATCAGAGCGTACTTGTGGAAAGAGAATTCCATATCTATCTCTATCAGCATTAAGCATTGCCAACAGTCTTTCATAATGAGATGCTGCGGCAGAGTTATCATCACGTATTGAAAGAACATTTCCTAGGGCTAAAAGAAGATTCCTGTCAGATGAATCTTCCTCTGAAGTTTTTACAAATGAGTTTAATGCAGCTGAATAGTTTTTATTATCATATTGAATATAACCAATCTTGTAGCGGATCGATGGCGTATCATTGAAATTTTCTATAGCATGCAAGTAGTTTTCAAGTGCCACTGCTAAATCTCCAGAAATAAAATAGTCTAAATCACCCATATCGCTATAGAGTTTTCCTACGTTTTCATTTCCTTCCAAACCAGTTGTATGCTGTGCTTGCTCAAATAGGTTAATGCCTTTGGCAAAACCTTCTTCAGCTAAAAGATATTCTTCTTGGAATGTATAGATTTCTCCCAGCAAACGATACGCATCAATGTGCTTGAGTGTGCGCTCATGTGTTTTTTTCTCGGCAGTCTCAAAATTCACAATAGAATTGTTTAAAGCCACTATTGCTTGTGAATGGTTATCAGTAAAAACGAAGTAGCGAGCAAAGTTGTAATGGGCTTCAGGAACACTTACATCTTTTTCGACTGCTAGTTCGAGTACTTCCCGTAGGTTTTCGATACTGCTTCTTAAATATTCATCTGAAGGCGGAAGATATCCGTAGCGTTTTTCCAATAAATAGCCACCCAACTCTACTAAATCAGGTGATTCCAAATTTACTGTTCGAGAACTAAAAAAATATGATTTTAAAGCTAATACTTCGCGTAAGTTATCAGTTCGAATAAAATATCTTAGCATTCTTGAAAGAAAAAGGTCTTCTTGGCCGTATAAATCCATGAGCGTTGCATATTGCAATCGAGCTTGCTCAAACCGCTCATCTCTCTCTTGTCCAAACGGTAATGATGTTGCCCATTCTAAAAATATATCCCCAAGCAACAGCATAGCTTCTTCATCATTGATATGATGGTCAAGAACATATCGTCGCGTAATCTCAGCCGCTCTTTCATAATTTGCAAGGTCTGTTAGCTCCATATTTGCATATTCAAGGGCTGCATCTTTGTCGTAATCAAAACGAAGCACAAGTTGTTCATACATGTTCCTTGCTCGCTCATATTGATTTTTATCTCGATATGCTTGTGCATACTTAAAAAACCATCGTTTTTTTACCTGATATGACATTGCCTCATTGAACTTTATTTCAGATTGCGCATATAAATCATTTTCAATTAGAGCATATCCATCGTTATATAGTATTTCTGCCCTTATAGGCCTGTAAATAAATGTAGCACTAAGGTAAAATAATATATACACAAATGCCCCGAGCACCAAGGCTGCTATAGCACCAGGAATAATTCTATTTTTTAATTGATATTGTATTGATAATTTATATGCTTCATACTGTTCAACAGTGCGCCTTTCATAATTAAGCGGCACGTTAATAGAAATATTAAGCATTTTTTCTAGGTGTGTAGCTAACTTTCTCGCAGAAACTTTTTTTACAACCTTAAATAACACTTCCATTATGGCAATATCAGTAAACTCATCGTTAATGATAACCTTATCAATTGCCAATCGTAAGTTTAGAGGATATGTTTGTAAATTTTGTTTAAATAACTCGTATTCTGTATCGGTTAGATGTGTTCTCTCATCATCTTGAGCTTCTTTCTTTTTTATTATACCTAAGGGAGCCTTTCTCGAATCTGCAGCATCTGCATCTGAAAAACCAGGAATTTCAAAGTTAGCATCATCAAAGTCGCCAGTAAAGGAGGTGTCACTCGCATCAAAGTCTTCCATATCGCTCGTGTCAAATCCACCACCCAAATCAAGGGCAAAATCATCTGATGCACCACCGAATTCATCAAACTCATCATCTGAGCCCATTGAAATGCTTTCTTCTGTGCTTGAAAACCCATCATCAAAATCAGAGCTCATAGACTCTGATGAAAAATCATCAAAAGAATCCTGCGGTAGTGACATGTCTGTGTCTAACGAGGTTTCTACACTTTCTTGTGGAGCACTAAGACCCTCCAAAGGCTCGATGCTAGGCGTATCATCGACCGATGGTATATCGTCCATCGATGGCATATCAAAAGACATGTCGTCATCTAAGTTATCGCTAGTTATAGGAGCATCTGCAAAATCTTGCTGTGTAGGCATTGTAAAGTCATCTGCAATTGAATCTTCGGAAGTAAAGGATTCTTCCATGTCTGGCAAACCATCACTAAATGTGTTTTCACTATCAGATAAATTTACTTCTTCAACCTCAGGCGAAGAAGGCGCAGATGGGGGTAAAATATTATCGAGCATTGCAGCCACATCTGCATCAAGTATTTCAGTTTCTTCCGCTGCCACAGCTGGCGCTGCACTTTCTGCGGCAATAGATGCCAGTATATCTTCCGCTGACATTGCATCAGCAAGGTCTTGCTCTTCTTGTTCTCCATCAAGTTCATAATCTTTTTCTTCCTCTGGCAAGCCAAACTCAAAATCATATGAGTCATCTTCTTGAGGAACATTATCAGGAATCGACACCTCTGGCAAAGTTGTACCATTCTTTTGGCGAATGGCAACTTCATCACCCACTTGAGAAATATCATCGCTAAATTTTTTAAGACTCTCTATCCCCGGCATTATTAACTAATTTTACCCCACAATACAGTTTATAACAAGCACCTTTATGCTAAAAATACGTTTTTTATATTCTTTCCTTTCTTTATCATCGGTTTTTTTTTAAAAGGGCTTTATTTTTTCTTAATTTTTTTTTTAAAAATTCCGATGTTATATATAGTGATATGAAAAAGGTTATTATTTTATTATTTGCAATTAATCTTCTACTTCCAGTTTCCTCATTGGATTTAGAACACTTTGGGGATAAACAATACATTTTAGATTCTCTTCTTGAAACAATAGACAGACCTCGTGAGCCAGTGGTAATTGGGGATTATATAATTTTTACCGCTGACCCGAGTATACGACATGCTGGAATTGCGTTTGATTTTGAACAATACAGAAAAATCCACACCTTTAAGCGACTTATAAGGCAAAATGAAGATAATACAAATACCCAAAGCTTTGTTTCATTTTATATACTGTCCATACCGCAAAATATCCAAAGTGTATCATATCGAGTTGTTATGGATGGGTTATGGTCAACAGATCCTCAAAACATGATGACTATATATGATAAGAGTGCAAATCTCAATGTTTCGTATTTACAATTACAGCGTCCAGTTATTTCAGAAACTGTAACAAACCAAAAAACAGTAAAGTTTGTGTATGAGGGTGAATCAGGACAACGCATCCGACTAGCGGGTAACTTTACTAGCTGGGATCCATTTATTTATGAATTAAAAGAAACATCAATGGGCTTATATGAGCTGGAACTTGCGCTACCAAAAGGTACCTACTATTACGCCTATTATTCTGGTATCCAGTCATTCCTTGATGAAACAAATCCAGAAAGAGCGTACACATCTGATGGACGCGTAGCCTCTGTCGTTACCTTACAATAATACTTATTTTTTTTGCCAATGTTTAACTATTTGCGTCGCATCATCGCGCTCTTTTTTACTTTCAAAAAAAACTACAATACTGCCCCGACTTTCGGTAACAATTGTTAGCGTTTCATCAGTCTCAGTTTCATATTCTAAAGTAGGTAGTAGTACAACTTCATCTTTTTTCACTACTCTACCATCAACTACCAGCATGAACTCATACACGCCTGGCTTCGCACGGTATAAAAGCTCTCTAGAGCCCATCTCTAAGGCAAGTAAGGCCGTACTATGAAGAATAAGTGCAACTGCAGATGAAAAATCTCTAAAATAAAGAACAACCAACATTAAAAGAGAAAAACTTATTACAATAATATACATAGTAGCTTTGACTTTTTTTAGGGCTAAAAGGCATTTTCCCGTTTTTTTAGAAAAAAGTGTGTACCGTATAGGAAGTAATAATAAAATAACAAAAGCGAGCGCATAACTTGCAAAACGTACTATTGTCAAAAAATCCATAAAAGTATACTATACTAAAAAGAAAAAAAAGGAAAGATTAAAATGAAAAATATTGAGCACGTATTAATAGCAGGAGCTGGTGCAATCGGGTTAATGGTTGCACATCAAATATATACGTATAATTCAAAAGCGGTAAGTATACTTGCCCGAGGAGAAAGGTTATCCAGGTACAAAAAAAACGGCCTTTGGGTAAATGATGAAAAAATTGATTTTCATCTTGCAGATGCAGATAGTAAGGCAGAGAATTCAGGCATTCCAACAAAAGATGGAAAACCGGACCTTGTAATTCTTGCTTGCAAAAATCAGCACCTTGATACTATTTTGAACGATTTACAAAACTATATAGGCGATAACACGCTTATTATTTCTCTATTAAATGGTATTTCTAGTGAGCAAACTATTGCAGAGCACTACCCAAACACCAAGCCACCACTTGCAATGATTTTAGGTACTGATGCACAGCACGGAAATGAGCATTGTTACTATGGACCAAAGGGTGTAATTCACTTTGGAGAAAATCAAAACAAAAGCACAGATGGAAAAACAACGAGCGAATGCTCAGAGATAGTCCAAAGCATTGCAAATTTTTTCGACCAATCAAACATAGCCTACAATGTTCCTGAAAACATGCTGAAAATGCTTTGGTTTAAGTACATGGTAAATGTTGGCATAAATCAGGCATCTTCGATTTTGCGCCTACCCTATGCGCCTTTTCAAAATAATGGAAACAGCGCATTTGTTCAAGAGGCATTTGATTTTATGGTGTCATTGCAAAAAGAGGTAATTGAGGTGTCAAAGCATGTGGGAGCAAATCTCGATGACAGTGATTTAGAAAAGTGGTTTGCAGTTCTGAATACACTAACACCAAACAGTAGAACATCAATGTGCCAGGATGTAATTGCAGGGCGAAAAACCGAGGTGGAGTTATTTTCAAAAACTATAGGAGAACTAGGGAAAAAATTTGACGTTGCAACACCTGTAAATGATACAGTGTACTTGCAATTGAGGACGATTGAGCAAAGTTACAACTAATGCATACTTTTCGCAGTTGCAATGGCACAAACAATAATTACTATCCCCTAGCCCAACCCAAACAAGCTATAAATAATCACCGTCGATACTCCCGCTAAGCAAATGGCAATGCTACTCATTGCACCTTCTGTTTCTCCCATTTGAAAAGCACGGGTGGTACCAAGTGCGTGGGTTGAAGTTCCAATAGCGAGGCCTAAGGCCGTTTTATCTTTTATACCAAACATTTTACCCATTATAGGAGCACACACCGCGCCAAGGAGCCCTGTTATTGTCGTTGATGCAAAGGTAACAGCACCTATTCCTCCACTCATTTCGGCCAAAGGTAGTGCAATAGCAGTGGTTACAGACTTTGGATATAAGGCTACACGAATTGCTTCATCAAGACCAAAAAGATGGCACATAACATATATCGAACCAATTGCAGCCAGGGAGCCAACAAATGTTCCTACTAAAATCGGAATAAGATTTTTCTTTAAAACCTCAAAGCGATTATAAACAGATACTGCAAGTATTGCAGTGACGGGGGCTAAAAACATGTATATAATATCGCCACCCAAATCATAGGCTTCATATGGAACATTAAAAACTTCAAGAAAGGCAATACAAAGTATCATCGCTATGATAAGTGGATTTGCAATAGGGTTATTAAAACGAGCTTTTATTTTTACTCCCACGTAATAAGCTAAAATAGAAAGAGAAATCCCAAAGTATGGTGAAAAAATAAATGCATTCCAAAATGTCTCAAACATTTCACACCTCCCCTCTCGTTAGACGTCTATTTCTTACATAATTTTGAAGTTTAATAACCGCCTGAACTGTCCAACCTGTTACGGCAAAACAGATAAAAGCAGAGACGATGTTTATCAATAATAGTGGGATTATTATTTCTCCTAAAAGGTCAAGGTACTCCATTAAAGCTAAACTTGGCGGAATAAAAAAGAACGCCATAATCTGTTGCATAAAGTCGGCCTTTTCTCGTATATGATGCACTTTTATAACCCTAAATGCAAGTAAGCAAAAAAGGATAATCATTGCCAAAACACTTCCAGGCATAACAAATGGAAGCACAGCCGAAATGGCGTTGCCCACTAAACAAAGCGAAAAAACAAGGGCAATTTGTAAAAGAATTTTCATAGCAGTATAGTACCATGAAAAAAATATTTTGGCAAGAATGCGATTATTTATGGGAACTTACCGCCTCTAGAGGGTTAGGTTTTACGCTTGTATCTTTTCTTAAATTAGGAAAAAGGTTCCTCGTGTGGTTTATATATGCCTCTTGCTAAGCCATGTCTTCACTGCAATCACGGCAGACGGAAAGGCAAACGGAATAGCATCTATATCCTCTTTTGAGTTTATTGGAAAAAGCTTAAAATCTGTAATTTCATTTTCATCTTCTGCCTTTAAACTTTTCATGGCTTCTTCTACGCTCAAAGAAACTTTTGCTTCAAAAAATAAATCACAAGTTTTATATAAGAATCCCTTGTACTCATACGAGTTGGGAGCGCTACACACAAATTTCACGCTTTCAATAGCAAGACCAGTTTCTTCAAAACCTTCACGCACACAAGCTCTTTCTGCAGTTTCATCTTGGTCAACAAATCCACCTGGAAGCGCATACAAACCCTTTCTAGGCTCCCTACCCCGCTTTATGCAAAGAAGACTTTTACCCTTCGTTGTTTTATTTTCAAAAACTATTATTAAGCCAACGGCAGTTGCAACATTATTGTAAAGAGTAAAGTAGCACGTATCGCATTTCCATTTTTTCCCCTCTTCATACGCAATATCCTTGCTTTCACACATTGGGCACACATTAAAATTATTCTCAATTGGTGTAGTCATAATACAAGTATAATAAGTAATGGTAATAATTGCAAGAATAATAGACAGATAGCAAAACATGGTGTATACTATAAGAAATAAGCTTTTTAATACAACCACAGGAGAAACAATGGATTTCAGTCTAAATAATGTACTTTTTGCACTTGGGTTAACCGTATTTGCAGGACTCGCTACAGGAGTTGGAAGCCTTATTGGCTTTTTTTCAAAAAAGTTTAATCCAAAATTTTTATGTATCACACTTGGCTTTTCTGCTGGTGTTATGATATATGTTTCATTTGTAGAAATTTTTGTTAAGGCTCGAGACTCTCTCGCTCTTGTTTATTCCGATAAAACAGCCTATATTTTTACTGTTATAGCCTTTTTTGTGGGCATTGGAATTATAGCCCTTATTGATAAGCTCATCCCAAGTGAAACAAACCCTCACGAAATTGGTGAGCTAAAAAAATATCACAGCGGTGCCTTTTGCCCATTTCCTTTACAAAAAGACCACCCTCACACGGCTATGCACGAAAATGAAGAATCTCAGGTAAAAGCAAAAAAACTTATGCGCATGGGTGTATTCTCAGCACTTGCTATTGGTATCCATAACTTTCCAGAAGGTCTTGCAACCTTTATGAGTGCTCTTACAGACCCAACACTTGGTATCAGCATCGCAGTTGCTATTGCTATTCACAATATTCCAGAAGGCTTAGCTGTGTCCGCCCCAATTTACTATGCAACAAAAAATAGAAAAAAGGCATTTTTACTTTCGTTTGCCTCTGGTTTAGCAGAACCAATTGGGGCTCTTGTTGGCTTTTTTATTCTTCGCCAGTTTATGAACGATGTAACATTTGGCCTCATTTTTGCAGCCGTTGCAGGAATTATGGTATACATTTCACTCGACGAACTTTTACCAACCGCAGAAGAATATGGCGAGCACCACCTTACAATTGGAGGTCTTATCGCCGGCATGATTGTCATGGCGATTAGCTTATTGATGTTTGCGTAAGATAATGTGTGGTTACCGTCTCGTTCGCAAAATCATCAACACAAAGGCGGTAATATAAAATAGAGTAG
>CAYJLT010000014.1:6017-24565 GCA_964371295.1 uncultured Treponemataceae bacterium | reverse complement strand
ACTTCTTTTAAGCCTTTTTGGCTGTAGGTGGCCGTAAACTCAACAACGCCAGTGGTATCATTTTCTGTGCCTTTTTCTGTTCTTAAAATGGAAAGCCCAAGCCAATCCGACTTTTCGCTCCATTTTCTTGTTTCTTCGCGGTCAATTTCGCTTTCCGTATCATTATTAAGGCATGAAGAAACAATAAAGTCAATTTCATGTTTTGCATAGGAAGAGTAGCGAGCTCTCATAAGCTCTTCTGCTGTTTTTGCAGGGCTTTTTCCTTTGATAATAGGCTGGCAGCATTCTTTGTACTCTTTTTTTGACCCACAAGGGCATACGGTATTTTCACTCATACGTGTGATTATAGTGATTTATAAGTAAAAGAGCAAGTGTTGTCAAATGAAAAAAATCTCTAAGAAAGCGATTTATATTTGACAAATTCGATAAAAAATTATAGTATAACTAATAAGGAGGAACACATGGCAAAAAATAAATCTTTAGCTATTGAGCTAGGTTCAAGCCGAATAAAAGCGGTTATAATTGATGAAACGGGCGATGTGCTTGCTAATGGCGCACATGACTGGGAAAACAGCCTAATTGGTGGATACTGGACATATTCACTAGAAAATGTGTGGAAAGGTATTCAGGATGCTTTTGCAAAAGTTTCGCTTTCGTACAAGGAAAAAACAGGTGAAACATTAACATGCGTCGATGCTATGGGAGTGAGCGCAATGATGCACGGTTATTTGCCTTTTGATAAAAATGGAAAACAGCTTGCAGAGTTTAGAACATGGCGAAATACGAACACCGTAAAGGCTGCAGAAATACTTACAGACAAATTACAGTTTAATATCCCAGAACGTTGGAGTGTTGCTCATTTATACCAATGTGTACTCGAAGCTGAACCTTATACAGCGAATATTGACTTTATGACAACTTTAGCGGGCTATGTGCATTGGCAATTGACTGACAAAAAAGTGCTCGGTATTGGTGACGCATCAGGGATGTTTCCTATTGACAGTGTGGCAAAAGACTATGAGAAATCCCTTTTGCAAAAAACAAATGAACTATTAGGCGAAAAAGGTTTTTCCCAAAAGGTTGAAAATATTTTTCCAAAAATATTAGTAGCAGGTGACGAAGCAGGTGTTTTAACTGAAGAAGGTGCAAAACGCTTAGACCCAACAGGAAAATTTAAAGCAGGTGTGCCGTTTTGCCCGCCAGAAGGAGACGCAGGGACTGGAATGGTTGCTACAAACTCTGTTGCGCAAAAAACTGGAAATGTTTCTGCTGGTACAAGTATTTTTGCAATGATTGTTTTAGAAAAAGCGCTTAAAAAATTGCACAGAGAAATTGATATGGTAACAACGCCTTGTGCGAGCCCTGTTGCAATGGTGCACTGCAATACGTGCACTTCAGAACTTGACGCGTGGATGAAGTTATTTTACGAAATTGTACAAAGCACCGGTAGCAGTATTACAAAAGGGCAATTATACGCATTGTTTTATGAAAAAGCATTAGAAAGTGATACTGATTGCGATGGTATTATTAGCTATAACTATTTTGCAGGAGAGCCAATTACAAAAGTTGACAAAGGTGTGCCTTTGCTCCTACGGAGATCTGACACAAAAATGACTTTGGCAAATTTTGCTCGTTCGCAGATTTACGGGGCAATGGCTACACTAAAAATTGGTATGGACATACTCTTTGTTGATGAAGGGGTAAAACTGGATGTTCTGCTTGGTCACGGGGGCTTGTTTAAAGCACCAAAAGTGGGGCAAAAGATGATGGCTGGTGCACTTAACATCCCTGTTGCTGTAATGGAAACAGCTAGCGAAGGTGGTCCTTGGGGTATGGCTATCTTAGCAAGTTTTATGTTAAACAAAGGTGAAAATGAAACTTTGAATGATTACTTAAACAAAAATATCTTTGCAGGTTCTAAGGGAAGTACCATTAATCCTGATGCAGAAGATGTAAAAGGTTTTGAACGTTACATTGAACAATACAAAAAAGGTATTGCAGTAGAAAGCTTAGCTGGTGATATTTTGTAAAAAAAGGGCGTAAAGCCCTTTTTTTTGCTAGAACAAATAGCTTATCATGGGCCTCTGTGTATTTCGTATGGAGGAATGCAGAAAGCCAAAAACCCTCTCCGTTCGCGAACACCTAAAAA
The DNA here is from genome assembly GCA_964371295.1 of uncultured Treponemataceae bacterium. GTDB lineage: Bacteria > Spirochaetota > Spirochaetia > Treponematales > Treponemataceae > CAYJFX01. The sequence continues at coordinate 22,416 of CAYJLT010000014.1, read as the reverse complement.
AAGATTTTTAATTGATCTCAAACTTACATCCTTCTCCATTAGCAAATGCTGTTAAACTATTTATGGACGTTTTAACCATCATTCCGACAACACCTATGGTTAAGCTGTGCCTTTTTTTCCCTTGCAGCCCTGATAGCGAATAATCGTTTACAGTTCCTCTAAATATGCTTACTTATAGTGGCGCAAACTCATAAGTATTAACATCACCGTATAATCTTGCAACTCCGTTTGGCTCATAATAAGACTTGCTTACTCTAAAACCTATCTTTTTTGCATAGGAAACGTCAATGTGGTCAAAGCCAATTGTTCTTGTTGAAATATAATTTACGCCACATGATTTTAGGAAATCAATAATATCTTTATTAATGATGCTTTGCCCCAGGATACTTATATCTTCATATTCCTTAGTGGACGCAATAGTATCGAGAGTAAGATTTTCTTTTACACGCTTTACATCCATTTTCCGTTTTTGAAATACTCTATTTCGTAATCTTTTACTTCAAAAGCTATAAACTTCATATAAACCTATTTTTTCTTAATAGCCACCAATGTTAAATCATCATATTGCTCATCTTCTTTTATGTGCGTGTAATACATGTACTCAGCAAATTCAGCGTGATCTCGTTTATTTGCGCAGTAATCGCTGTATTGTAAAAAGTGCTCTTGTAAGAACCCATCTATTTTTCTATCAACTTGAACGCGATCAAATTCTGTAGCACTTGGTGTTGGATACATACGGAATATTTTTTCTACCGATACAAGAGCCATAATGGCATTTTCTGCCGTTGGCTCACAGCTTGAGAAGTCGAATACAAGTTCTTCATGGTCAATTGGGCTGTGATATTTTTCAATCTTGTACGTAGTTTTTGCAAATACTGCCTCAATTATGGCATTTACTCGCTCTGGAGCCATCTCTTCACCATCCATACCAAATGCATGGTGTCCGTGAACATCACCTTCTTTTAACCCAGGTTCATCGCAGATTACTACATTATAGTCTTTGTCTCTAAATAAGCGCTTTGCTTCTTCAATACCGTCAGTATAGAGGAAAAGAACATCATCCTTATCTAAATGAAGCTTTTCTACAACAAAGCCCCCTTTCATTTCGACCATAAAGGTTGGGAAAACGCCAGAAGCAGGAGTCTCTGTAAGGGCTATTGTTTTTTTCTTTTTCTCTGATGCATCATAAATGTGAATAAGGTTATCCCCTGCATTACAAAAATGTACATCGCCACCTACTGAATCAAAGATACAAAGGGTGAAGGCTGCAAACCGCCCTTTAAACCCTCGGGATTCGATTAGGTCATTTATTCTTCCAACAATTCCGCTTAGCTCATATTTATCTTTTTTATACGACCAGTCTTTAAAGTAATTCAAAAAGAGGGTAGCTACTTCAACCATGATAAGAGAAGCCGGAACCCCTTTACCAGAAACGTCGCACTTTATAACAGCAAAGTGCCTGTCATCAAGTTTAACATAATCAAAATAGTCTCCAGATACACCCTTTGCACCTTCATAATAGCCAAAGAATGCGGCGTTATCATCTTCGATAATTCCTGTTGTAAGTTTTTTTCCATCATCGTCTACTGAAAGCGGAATAAACATCTTTTGAACCTCTTTACCAACGGTAAGGTCTTTTGCAGCAGCGGCCGCCTTTACAAGTCCATGAGTCATATCATTTACAATTTCACCAAGGCGCCCAATTTCGTCTTTACTTGTAATTGCCAAGTCTTTACCGTCTAATTCTTCCTTATCCTCGGTGTCACGAATCATTTGAACATGGTCGGAAAGGCGCCTAATAGGTCGAATAATAATGGTTGCAAGCGTAAAAGAACCAATAACACCAATTGCAATAGCAAAGAATGCAATAATAAGTGTTGTAACAACAATAGTTATTTGTGCATCTCTAAGTGATTGTAAAAGGTTTTCAATACTAATTTGCATTATTACAACACCGCGCGTGTAGGTTTGCTCAGAACCTTGTCTATACAGAACCGGCTTGTAAAATAAGAATTCAGTGGAGCTTGTTGATAAGCTTCCTGTGTTAAACTCTGGACTTGAGCCTGATCCAAGTACTGATAAAGCATTTAATTGCACGGTGAGATTTTCAGTGAGTTGGTTTATTATGGACTGTATTTCATTTCGTCTGGCTACCGAGGCATCATCTGTTGCCAATGCAAGAGAGATACCTTCTTGCGTTAAACTACTAATGTTTTCTGTTATTTCGCCCACATCGGTTATAGCAGTATCATTTATTTCTATTGCTTTTTCAATAATTGGGTCAATAACAGCATCCGTATATCGAGAAGAGCCTAATACAAGTGTTTCAGTATCAATTTTTGAAATAATATCAGGGTCATTCGATACCCATACATGGTCAAGGTTGGTGTTCCCTCCATCAGAAGACATACCCAAAATAGTAGCATGCATAACTTCATCCATTGCTTCAGTTTGGTTGAGGAGCAAGCCTAGCTCCAAAAGGTTAGCTGTAGGCATAAAGTTTTTTACTCCTGCCGCCAAACTATCTGACAATACATTTACTCGTTCTTGTAGACCTTCTGTTAGAGTTTCTTCTTGCGTTCCAAGGAAAACATAACCAAATGGAATTGAAACCAGAAGAATAACTGCCACTACTAGGGCCGATGTAAATAACATCATTTTATATTTAAGACTAACACCGCGGCTTTTTAATTCATCGGTTTTTTGTTTTGCATCATGTGGCATAGCGCCTCCTAAAATGAGTGCTTGTACCTCTTGTTGAACTACTACGGTATCTTTTGCCGTAACTATTATGCCACGCATTGAAAAAATCATTCCTAATAATGCAAGGGCAAAAACAGTCCATAAGAGAACATCGCTTATTTGTATTGTAAAATCATATACTTGTGTTATTGTATTCCAATCAGGGTTAAATCTATAAGAATAATCGCCAACCTTTACGGTACCAAATTCGTCAATTGGTAAAATAGGCTGGGACATATACAGGCCTCTATCTGTGTGGAGAAGTCCGATGCGATAAAAACCTTGTTCAAGATTTGTAAATTCAACATTGCTAATTTGTTGGTCTGACACTATAGTATAGTCATCACTTGAAAGCTCTAAAACTAAGTCGTAAGGTGCAATACCATCAATATCAATATATATAGCAGAAATGACACCATCATAGGTAAAGCCTTTTCCAAAAATATTAAGAGACACGTTTCCAAAAATATCAGTTTGTGGTACTGCAGTTGTAATTGTAGTAAATGGAATGTACTTATTTAGTAACACGGGAGTACTAGTAACTTCACCAATATTTCCAACAGAGTCTATCGATGCAACTGAGAATATGTACACACCATTATCTTGGTTATCCCATGTTGCCACAGGTTCAGATGTAATAATTCTTGGAGGCAGCTCTGGTGAAATATCTGCAAGTGCTTCGTCCGTAAAATTTTCTGGGTTTGTCAAATAACTTGAAAGAGGTGCAAGAAATTGAAGAGAATAGGTGTAACCTTCTATCACATCATTTGTATCTGTGTCATCCCATGTGAGATTAAACGTATTTGAATTTTGAAAACCATCTTCATCAACAGCAAGGGCATCTTGGATAGCTGGGGCTGCAGGAGGCGTTGTGTCACGATAATATGTAATTACTGCACTGTTCGACCAGTTTCCCGCATTATCAAGAGAGCGAGCTTTTATGTACCATCTTCCATCTTCTTCTACAAAGGTTGTGATTCTTTGCTCATTTGGGAAGGCCATAAAGCGCTCTGGAGGGTCAAGGAAAGCACTTTTTGTTATTATCCATGAATATCCTGAAACACCAGAGGAATCGCTTCCAGTATTTATATCAATATCAATTCTATCAGCAGAAGAACGTTCTCCTTGAGTAAAGGATACGGCACTGAGGTTTGGAGGATTTATAAATCTGTCAACAGAAAGCCGAATTACTTGAGAATCTTCTTCTGATTCTTGCTGCTCCCAAAATATATGCAAATCTCTGTTATCATTTGTAACAAGAGGAAGCCCAAATACCGATGAAATGTTTTCTGTTGAAACCCTTGTCTCAAACCATAACACACCTTGCTTTTGTGCAAAATAAATATTTTCTAGCCCAAAGCGAGTATCAAACCATAGGATTGTTAATTGGTCGTTATAAGTAAATAATATAGGTTGGCTTGCAATAACATTTTGTAGTGTTACTTGTTCAATTAAACCAACAATTTCACCTTCTATGGATAGTTCTGCAATAAAAATACTTGGTGTTTGAGGGCTAATAGGGGATCTCTCCCATGCCAAATAAACTCGTCCATCAAAGGTGTGTAGAAAAGGACGTTGATTGCTAAAAGCATTTGAGTCTTGACCTGTAGCTTCTGTGCTAGTAACAAGAAATGGATCCGACCAGTTTTCATTTGTTGCACTCTGGTTTATAGACGAATATAATTGATATGTAATACGGTTGTTTGCTGTGACTGTTGATTGAAAGACAACAAGTTCACTTCCATCAGCTTGAACTGTGAGGGTAGGGACAAATGAATTGTTTAAGTCTTGAGAAGGTGTAAAATCTGAAAAAGCTGACCAATTCACGCCATTAGAGGAGCGAGCTATTTCCAATGAGAAAGATTGTTCAACACCCTTTGTAGCGAAAACAACAAAGCCGCCTCTTCCATCTTTAAAAATACGTGGGGCAACAAGGTCAGTATCATCATTTTGGATATCCGAGCGTACAAAGGTTTCACCCTTGTCTGATGTTGTAAATGTCGTTATTGTGTTTGCAGAAGTGAGTACCGCTATAGAAGCAAGCCCTGCATTGTTTGAGTCTGCTGAAAAGATGTTAGGAACTTCGCCAGAATATGAAAAAGGGCCTGCAAAACGCTCTCTACTTACCCACTGTTGAGCACTTGCTAAATAAAATTGCGATGAAAGCCAAATTTGTCCTGTTCCATCTTCATTTTCAACAACCTCTTGCCATACAACAAATGCATTTTCATTTTCTCCACCAACGGTAGGGAAAAAGCCTTTTTCTTGCGAAATAACGATTGGCTCATCCCAATATAACTCTTGGGACATAAGAGGAAATAGAAAAAAAGTAAGCAAGCCAACTGCAATGCATCGCGTTTTTTTGTTATGCATCATAATAAGGCTTCCACCCGTCGTTGTAAGTCAATTATCTTTGAAGAGTTTTGAACCCCAGGAAGTTGAAGTAATTGTGTCATAAGCGCTGCCGCAGTAATAGTATTTCCATTTGCTAGCTCTTGAACAGCTTGTTGGTAAAGATTTTCAGCTTGTGATGAGAGTACTATTACTGCAGCTCCACCAAGAGATGTGTTTATACGATCTAATAAAACAAGTGCATCTTGGTTTTCTGCATTTAAATCTATAGCTTCATTGAGTAATGCAAGAGCATTGTTTAATGAAATCTCGTCACGTGCACCAGAGTCATAAATGTTTTCTGCATTTTGTGTGAGTGTGTTAGAGCGAGCAATTGCTTGTAAGTCAGGCGGAGGAAGTATAATTCCTAGCTCAAGTTCAACGATATAAATAAAATCTTCTAAGCCTGGGTAATCTGGATTAATTTCAAATAAGTCAAGTAAATCAATGTATGCTCGTGCGCTTGTATCTGGGTCAATATAGTCTTCTTGGGCTTGCTCAAATTTTTGTTCAAATTGTTCTTCAAAAGCAACAGGGTCTATAAGCTGATCAATTTGCAGGGCTAAAAGGCTTGCTTCTTGATGAAAAGGGTAAAGAACTTGAACATCACGAATTTTATTGCGCGCTAGGTCTAGTTGATCTAGTGCTTGCTCGCGGTTATTTCTGTCAAGCAAGTTTTCGGCATTGTCAAAATGCTGATATGCAACATTTAGTGTTTGACTCATTTCTGGGTACAATGGATCTGTAGAAGGTATTGTTCTCCCTGTTGTGATTGAAAGAGCATTTCCTATAAGTGCTTTTAGTGTAATTATTTCAGGATTTTCTTGTACATTTGTTGTTGCCCACTGTGCTTCAGCTTGTAAAATAAGGGATTCGGCTTGGGCAAAGTTACTGTTATAATAATTATCGCGAGATTGAGTAATAAAGTTTCTAACATTTTGAACAACAATTTCATTTTCTATAAAAGAAATTTCTGCTCCCAATGCAGCAAGTTCTTCATCACTTGTTGTTTGAAGATCTTCTGAGTATTGATATGAAAGAGCTTCATTGTATTGTGTTCTAGCTCGTTGCAAAGAGTCTCGGCTGGCTGCAAAGTTTTGTTGGTCTAAAAATTCTTGAGCTTGTGATAAGCGTAAGTCTCCTTCATTTTCTGCTTGTTGTGCCAATCGTACCCTTTGTGAAGCTAATGTAATGTAGTCTTGGGCTTCCAATTGTATTGCTTGTAAATAGGCAATGTCTTCAAGAATATTTGCTTGATTCAAAGCATACGCGCTAGAGGTTTGAACTCCTATAGATGTATTTTCTGGTGTGATGCCTAAAAAATCATACTCAGCTTGAAGAGCCGCAATATCAGGAGTAATTGTCGCCATAATGCTTTCTAGGTCTTCCAAAGAAGTTGCAGGATCTGACTGCACTGTAGCATCAAGGCTTTCATTTATTGCAGGAATTGCCTGTGTGTATGGTGTTTCATATGAACTTTGAATGATGTTTGAACCTTCTTCTAAGAAGGAGGCCATGGTTTCCCACGCAGTAAGAGCTATGTCATAATTTTGAGAAGACAAGGTTTGAAATTGACTTTGTAGCGTTTGTGTAAATGCAGATAAAGTTGGCGAAAGAATGGTTTCTGTTTCAGTAAACTGCAAAGAATCTGCTGCAAAAGAGGCGTCTTCATTTTGTATTTGTGAAACTAACTCTAATGCACTTTGTGCATTGGCCTCAGAATTTTCTGAGGAAACAACAAGGAACCTTGAGTATGTTGTGTTTCGATTTCGTATGTCAACATCTGGGCTTGCCGGCTCAGTATAGTTTGCAATTGACTGTGTTTCATTTTCAAACAATGAACTATACTCTAAAAGTGTAGTAGTTTGTGCAACAAGGTATGAGCTATAGTCCAAAAGGTTTTGATATTCAATGTGTGGATTTGTTTCAAATGTTGTTTGTGAGTTGTTTAAAAGCTCATACTGAGATAAAAAGTCTCCTCCCATTGCAATAACAGAGTTTAACTGTGTTATTTGATTGTTTAGAGAACCTTCATTTACAAGCATTTGCTCAATTGTTTGGTCTGAAACATTTTGATTAAGTGAGCTTACATAATATTCAAGTAGTGTAGCTAAGTTTCTTTTTGTTTCCTCATAAAGGGTATTCCACTGCGTATCCATGACTTTCACAATATCTGCCTCACTTTCATTTCCTCTTCCCAAAAGTAAGCGGTAGGCAAAGGGTAAAAAGAACGCATCGGTAAGTTCTGGAGATATTTCTTGCAATAGAGCTGTTTGCTCTTCAAAATAATATCCAATAAGAGCACTTGTATTGCGTATTTGTGAAAAATCATCTAAAGCATCTGTTACCGTTTCATATAGGGAAAGAGAGGTGGTAATATCAAGTGCTGCTAGGCTTCCATTGAATTCATCAAAAACTGATAATAAATCTGGTTGAATTTGCGCATATTGACTATATGAGGTGTTTGCTTGCGCAAGGTTATCAACAGTTTGTGTTACTAATGCAGGGTCAAATCCGCTTTCAAAAAAATCATCATAATACAAAACAAAACCATCTGTTAAGCGTGTAATACTTTCAACATACTCTCCATTGTTTAATAGTGTTGTAGCATCTTGTAAAATTTGCTCGTAGAGGGCTCGAAAGTATGTGAATTGAGAGGTTACTTTTATTTTTGCAATAAACGCACGTTCTTCTTCATTTGGATTTGCCTCCATGTTTTCGAGCTCATCAATAATATCAAGTTTTAATTTGTCATTTAATGGGTCTTCAACAATAATCCGTACTAATTCATCTGCTTTTTCTTTATAGTCATTTCTTGCTTTAAAAATAATATCAACTCGGGCTTGAGCATTGTCAAAGTCATCAGGGTTTTCTCTCATGTACTGTTCAACGAGGGCGAGGGCTTCATTTATTCGCCGCTCTTCAATAAGTGAGTCAACTTCGGTTAGTTGAATATCTGGCTGAGCGCGTGGAAAAAGACTTGCGGCTATGAAAAATGTCAAAAAGCAAAGCAAATATTTTTTCAAGTGCACAACCTCCTATTGGTTATTTTAAAAATGGCAAAATATTTCCATTTTATATTATAGTCTAAATTACTATAATATTCAATCATATTTCTATATTACACGTTAAATTAAGTATCACCAGAGTGATTTGGGTATTGAACGCATTCGAAAGAGATAAACATATTTTAAACCCATCTCCTTCTATTTTCGGTATTTTTATATTAAAATATAGTGAAAAAGTTCCGAAAATAATATATACTATGACTATGATACGCTGGTTTATGCAAAAAGTACGTTTTCTCTTTTTTTTAGCTCTGTTATTGCCGGCGTCATATATTTTTGCATCGGATTATGCTGATTTTTATGATTCTTTGTCAAATGCATTCGCAGGTTTTGTAGACCCAAATGCAGGTTTGACTTCCTTTTCCTCTCTAACTGTGCCTTTAGGGGGACGCTCTGAAGCCATGGCAGGAGCGTATACCGCAATGACCGATGACATAGCATTTTTAAATTACAACCCCGCTGTTAGTGCCGTCCTTCCTAATACTGAGTTAGCTGTATTTCATAATTTTTGGATAGCAGATTCGGCAGTTGATACAATCGCTTTTTCTCAACGGGCAACAAACTTTGGCTACGGAGCAGCATTAAAAAGTTTTTATGTTCCTTTTACAGAATACAGCATTTTAGGCGAAAAAGTCTCACAAGGTTATTATTCTGAAACAGTAGGCCTAATAAATCTTTCATATAATTTTTTCTCTGGATATCATTTTAAAGGTTTAGCAGTTGGGACAAATTTAAAATTTGGCTTTAGGGGCGCTCCAGATTTTGCTGATGATGATACAAATCAAATAGTGCCAGGGTCGGGGCTTAGTCAATCTGCCATTGCAGTGATGGGAGACCTTGGCTTTCTTCTTCGGTTTAATGCAGGAAAACTGTATTCATCGCGCGAACCTAACCTTAGTATTGGATTATCATTCAATAATGCTGGGGCTGCCTTTGTTGGTTTGAACTCAGAAATGGAATTAGATGACCCACTTCCTAGTCAGCTTGCCTTTGGGGTGTCATATAAAATGATTCGCCCTATTACAATAAGTTTTGATTTTATACAACCGATTAATTTATTTAATTTTTCAAATTCAGAGCTCTTTTCTTTTGGGTTTGGGATAGAGGGTGTCGTCACTGACTTTTTTTCATTGCAAGGTGGATTTTTGCTTAAAGGCGGAAACCCTAAAATTAGTTTGGGGTCAGAAGTTGACTGGAAGGGTTTAACATTTAGCCTCTCTTACGCTCTTGATTTAACAACCTCTTTTGCGCCTGTAAATAGAATTAGTCTTTCAGCGAAGTTAAATTTTGGTGACAGAGGACGCTCTGATATTCAGGATGAAGTAGATGCCTTATACGCTGAGGGGTTACGGTATTATGTAGATGGACAATTCTTAGAAGCTATTGCTGTATGGGAAGAAGCATTGGAGCTCTTCCCACGGTTTGACCCTGCATTAGATGGAATACGCACTGCAAACCAATCATTGCAATTAAGAACAACTATACAAGAGGTGCAAAGTCTTGATATTACCGAGCAACCAGTATCTGACGAATAAATTTTGAGCTAAAGCTTTTTGCAAAAAATTCTATAATTAATCCAAGAAAAAAACGGATATCTTTTTTCACCTTGGGTAAGCCATTCTGTGCTTATATTGCTTGCGCCGAGAGAATCAAATATTGTTGAAAAGTCAATAATGCTCTGAACAAAAAGCTCAAGTTCTTTTTCGCTTCTCGCTGTGTTTTGAGTCATTTTTGCCCAATCGGCAGAAGATGAAAATAATATTTGACGAGCAGCTAAATTTAGAGCTCTTTCTTTAAGGCCTGAATCATCGGGAAACCTTTGTGCTAGCTCAATCATTCTTTCAACCGCTTTTAAATTATAGTGATAAATCCAACTATTAGTATTATCTAGTAAATTTTCGCCGTACCCGCTTCCTTCTGAAGAACTCATGAAAAAATCTGCTTTTTCAAATTCTTGTTTATTTTCAGATAATTCAGATAATGTGTTAAAACATAATTCATCGTGCGTTGCCATTTCAGTTAACACTTCAGAAAGCCATAGTATTCCCTCATGCCAGTTTTGGCCAAGGTCTTGCTCATTCAAAACGCATACCAAAGAAGTTGGATCATCTTTTAACTCATGGGAAGCATTTGTGAGTCTGCTAGCAATAGTATCGATATAAGTTTTTGCATCCGTTTTTGCTTGAGAAATTGCGTTTTCAACATTATAATGCGTGTGAGGTGTAGCTTTTGACCAGTATTTAAAACCTGTAGCGTAACGCGCCTGGTCTTTCTTAAAAAACAGTTGCAAATCGTCAATAGTTGACTCAAACCCGATGTCACGATTTTGGTCGCGGTATACTGGGTTTTGAGAAAATCCATTTGTGCCGAACGCTGTTTCCCAACCGAGTTTATCATGGGCAAACATAGCTAATGAATTCTTGCAACGCATTGGAGCAAAAATCCCCTTTTTTGGGGTTGGATTTGCAAAAAGAAACCCATGTGTGTTAATTATTGTGTAATCAAAACCATACTTGTGAATACTGTGTTCTAGTCCAGGAGTATAACCCATTAAAGGGGGCCAAAACCCTTCTGGTGTCGTCTTAAAAAACTTTTTGTGCGCGATAAGGCCTGCTTCAATTTGAGCATTAACTAATTCTGGTGTATGTGCATAATGGGGTAGGTAGCAATGCTCTGCTGTTGTTGCAAGAAATTCAATTCTGCCTTTTTTTGCATGCTCAATAAATTTTAATAAAAGTGTACTTTGACTAATGCCTGCAAAATATGAATATGCTTGCTTTAAACTTTTCATATAATGTTGTGCAAGTGAATGTGTGGCAGGATTGTCTTTTGTTTTTTGCAACTCTTGCTCACCAAGATCTATAAGGTTTTCTAGCCAAAGTGTATAGTGCTCTTGGATAATATAGTCATCTAAAAGAAAACACAATGTGGGAGAAATAACCATATTAATTTTAAAAGGAATATTTGCTTTTTCAAGCGAATCAAACATTTTTAGTAATGGTATATATGTATCAGTTATAGCTGGAAATAATACGCTATTCCATGCATCATGCATGAGAGTAGAATCTTGTTCAGATGCGGCTAAGTTTGCTTGATGAAGCACAATACAAAGTGCTAATGAATTTTTTTTATTAGTGTGTTTCATAATGTAGTTAATCTCGTGTAAATGAATGCCGGTGCTCATTATAATGCGTTTTCAATACCATTGGTAGGCCAGACAATGCTTGCAAAGGGGAGCATTCTTTTTGTATCCCTGCGAGGCTTATATCTAATGGTATTCTGGGCTTAATAATTCTTTGTGATGTAGCAAGAATTTCTTTTTCTTTGTCTTCAAATTTTGCAATGAGTGACACATGAAAGGATGGAAGCTCAGATGCAAGTAAAATGAATTGTTCTCTATCTGATAAATTTAATTGAATATCAAAAACTTCTTTTACTATATCGGTTTCAATATCTTCATGGTACGATAATCGAATAATAAATGTTTTAAAAGAGAGATTCTCCGTGTGCGAAATTAGTGTTTCATGCTTGAAATCCCAGGTTACATAACACCATGCGGGGTTGCGAAGAACAGCCACGATTTTATCCTCATTGTAAGAAAAAGGAAGTTCTAGCGTATTCATTTTTTCTTCAACGGTATCTGTTTTCAGTTTTTGCTTACTTTGTTGGCCTTCAAGTGAATCCAAAATTTCACCAATTATAAAATATCGTGTTAAATTTTCTGGAATATCAATTCCATAGTCATCGCTCAATGCAATTAAATCTGTTGATGATAGTGTTTCCAGATAGGATCGTGTTAAATCATTTTTTTCCATATCCTCTACTTCCTCTGATACATGATGAATGTTATTCAACTTTCTGTCAATAGCTTTTATAATAAAAATACTCTTTTTTTTACAAATAATGATTTAAAGGTTTTTATGAAGTTTGGCTGTTTTTTATGATACTCATTTGCTGCGGGAGTGGGATTGAGAATCTTCTTGCATCGGAGACCGGTGATGCAAGAAGATATTGGAGGGGAATTGTAAGCTGTATGGCCGCCAGTTGTAAAGATTTTATTTTTTGATGCTTTTTTATTATTTTGTTAGACTTAAAATCTCCGTATTTGTCATCCCCTACTATGGGTGTTCCATTTTGTGCAAGGTGAATTCTAATTTGATGCATTCGTCCTGTTTCTATTTGCAAGCGAACCAAATTAACGGTATATAAAATGGTGTTGCCGTTATCTTCGTATGAAAAAGTATTGCTTGTTTCAATAGAATAATGGGTTAAAGATGGTTTTTTAACCCCGTTGTGTAGTATTGGCTGTGAGATTTGCCCTTTTTCTTTGGAAAAAGTCCCAAAACAGAGGGCGTAGTATTCTTTTTGAATTTCTTTACTTGCAATAAGGGTTGTCCATGTATGGGCAGATTTATTATTTTTTGCAATGATTAATAAGCCTTCTGTCTCTTTGTCTAAACGGTGAACGAGGTGAACTTTTTGCCCCTTTTGTTCTGCCATGAGTGTGTCAACACTATGTGTTATTCCTTTTCCACCTTGTGTTGCAAGCCCTGGCGGTTTATGTATGATATAAATTTCTTCATTTTCGTATACAATGGGAAGTGTTTTCATCCGATATATTATATAACATATTTTTATTATTCTCGCAAGTATGTTACAAAAAGAAGGATTTTTTATGGAAAATAAAACAAAAATAAATTTTATTCTGTGCTATATGCTACTTTTTATGACTTTAGGAATACTCAATGCAGAACAGATGCAATCAACAAAATGGGGTTATTCTCTGGACTTGCCAGAAGGATATGTTTTAGATTCTAGTCAAAATGGAGACAGGTTTCAGTTTAGTCATTCTATGTTGCCTGTAACGCTTGTTATAGCTTCATATACAAAAGACCGTTATGAAAGTTCTGCCATTGCACTTGATGCCGTTTATGAAAATTTGCAGTTAAAAGGGGAATCTGAAACTCTTAGATGGCGAAATGAAGAAAATGCAGTTGGCATATTTACGCTCACTTCAGGCGGTGTGGAATACACGGGTTGGGCTGCTTCTATTGCGCTTCCTGAAGAAAAAGGGACGGCTGTTTTTTTATGTTATGCGCCTGCAATGCAATTTGCTCAAAACGAGCAAATAATTATTTCTACGCTAGATTCTATTGATGTTTTGCAAGGAACTATTCTACACGCTGGTATACTTGCAACGTATGCATATCCAAAAGAAGGTGATCAAGGCGTTGAGTTAGAAATTGATGGAAAAAAAATAAATACCATGATTGACAAAAGTGATATTGCAGCAAGTGAGTTTATTGTGCAACGAGAATATGATATTCTTACATTTTTTGCGAATACCCCTCTTTGGAAAGAGGCATGGCAGCGGTTTTATAGAGTCATATATCGAGATTCATACAAAAGACTGCAAAGAGTATCTTTTTCTATTTATAACGCTTTGTACCGAGATATAGAAACGACAGATAAAGCTGAATTTGATAGGATTTTAACCCAAAAGCTTCTTACATGGGTGCAAGGCTTTACCTATGAGCGTATTCCACTTGGCACAGACTTTGTCCCTCTCCCTTCTGCTATAAGTGGTGAGGGCTCTGACTGTGATAGTCGAGCCTTGCTACTTAGTGTGCTGATGAGTCAAATGCGCTATGAGACAATGCTGTTTATTTCAAGAGAGTATGGGCACGCTTTGTTTGGCATTTCTATTGAAGGAGAGGGCGCACGATTAGGGCACAATGGCATACAGTATCTACTTGGAGAAACAACGGCTCCAATTGCATTAGGGCTTGTTCCACAAGACATGAGCGAAGTATCAAAGTGGATAGGTATTGATGGGCTTTAAGGAGTGCTATGAAAGCTCGGCTGCGCTTACTAATAGCGAGTAAGCCTCTTCTTCCGTTTTTGCTTCTAATAGTGCGTCGCGAAGCTCTTTATTTTTAAGTTTTGAGCTAAAAAAAGAAAGCGTTTGTAAATAGTACGCATGTTGATTATATGCTGCTGCAATCATAAAAAGCAAACGAACAGGTTCGTCGTCAATTGTCTGAAAATCTATAATATCTGATTTGCTTATTCCAACTGCCATTACTAAGTCTGTTACGCTTGATAAGCGCACGTGCGGAATGGCAATGCTTCTTCCAATTGCTGTTGACATGAGTGTTTCTCTTTTGATTATTTCGGTTGTAAGTTCTTCGGAGCTTTTTACCTGTGGTGCTGTACTAAGTGTTTGTGCTAAGGCCGTTAAAGCGTCTTGTTTTGTTGAATGGTTTAAAAACACTATTCTGTCTGGAGATAAAATATTCTTGATATGAATTTGGCTTGAAGCGGGGGGTGTTTTTGGTCCTGATGAAAGTCGATCATTTACCCACTTTTCTATGTCATTTTTTTTGAATCTCCACACAGTTCCTATTTTGCCGGAAGGAATATCTCCTTTTTGTGCCCAATCGTACACTGTTCTCTCAGAAACTCTTAGATATTTTGCCACTTCTTCAATCGTAAGTATATCGTCTTCCATCTTGACTCCTAAGCCCCTTTCCACCAAATGGTAGGGTAAAAATAATCAACACCGCTTGCAGTGTAAAAAACATTCTGCATAATATGCGCTATTTTGTCAAGTATCGCAATGGCATCATTTGCATGCGTTTTGTTGAAAAATTTTGCGCTATTAATAATATATTCCTATTTAGCCAGTTCATGTAAGGCATCAAATGGAAAAACTTCACCTAGCGTTGTATGAACTACATTGTCGCGGGTATTTCCAAAACAAATGGGTGTATCTGGTGGTGCAAATTCTGAAAGTACTTGCCTACAAATGCCGCAGGGACTTACAGGGTAATTTGATGATGGAGTAGAGACCGCAAGGGCTTTAAATGTCTTATACCCTTTTGTAATTGCAGTAAAAATTCCAGTTCTCTCTGCGCAATTTGTTGCCCCAAAAGACCTGTTTTCAACATTTACTCCAGTGATTACACTTCCGTCTTCCATTAAAAAGGCGGCTCCTACAGGAAAGTGAGAATAAGGAGAGTAGGAATTTTTTGCAACCTCTTCAGCTCTATCAAATAATTCTAAAATATCCATAATAACCTCCATAGAAACATTGTTCATGCTCAATTTTGCTCTTGACTAGAGACCCTACTCTATTATACCATATATTAGCATGAAAATAAACAAAAAAAATTTTTCACTCGTAGGACTTATAATTCTCTTTTCGCTAGCATATCTTCTTCTTGCCACTAAGCCAGCAAGAAATTCTTTGCAGCTTGAACCTCAGTGGACAATTGAAGTAAACGAAGAAGCTGTAGTGGCAAGCTCATCGCAAGGAAGGCCCTTTAAAATGGGACAAATAATGGGCTATTATACTGCAGAAGGGACCGTTTCATCTTTTCAAGTTCTTGAAGAGCGAGGATCAATATCATCTAATTATTACGCCCCTTTTTCCTCTAATGCGAGTCAAACTCCTTTTTTTACTGCAGATGGAATGCAAAGTGGCATCCTTGAAAAGGCAGGGTTTCCGTTTTTTGAAAAAAATAGAATATTTTTGTTTGCACCTACAGGAAATTCGTTTTCCGCTTATAACACTGATGGGAACGAGACTTGGTTTCATGAAGGCTATGCCCCAATAACCGCCTTTTTTTCGAATGAAGCTGGTATAGTTGTAGGATATGCAGATGGGAAGGTTATCGTATTTGACCTTGAGGGTAATGTGAGACAAGAGTTTTACCCTGGAGGGAGTGAGTACGAAGTTATTTTTGGAGCTTCTCTGTCACAAAGTGGTCGCTACGTTGCGTGTTTATCAGGACTTGATTTGCAAAGGATTGTTATATCAGATATTGCTGGTAATACTAGTAAGATTATTTTTCATGAATATATTGAAGAAGCTGTATTAGAGCAAAGCCTTGTCTATTTTAGCGAAAATGAAGAATATGTTTTTGCAAATGTAAAAGATTCATTGGTGGTTGTAAATCTAGATGATAAAAAAAGTCAACAACTCGCTATTTTAGGTAAGGTCGTTGCAATTAAAGAAATACATGCGGGAGATTATTATTTTATACTAAGTAAGGATAGGGAAGTAAGCACTGTTACTATTTTTAATTCAAATATGTATAAGGTTGGCTCTTTTTCATATGAAGAAAAAAACTCGTTTATCGATTCCGATGGCGAATATGTGTATATAGGTAATGGCACAACAATTTCAAAAATGT
>CAYJLT010000014.1:0-5917 GCA_964371295.1 uncultured Treponemataceae bacterium | reverse complement strand
TGTATAGGAATATCTTTTGTAAGTGCATTTGAATGGACTCAAAATCCTGTTCGGGCGTCAACATTATTTGCCGAAATTCGCGGGGACAGTTTTAACACAGGTGTCGTTTTTTCAAGCCCAGGAGAAGTTTTAGCTGCAGAAGAAGGAGAAGTTATTATGCTTCTTTCAAATTCCTCGGCAAACATGGGGTGGTTTGAATCCCCTTTGGGAAATTCTGTAATAGTTGCTCATAAAAATGACATGGTCTCAGTGTACTCTAATCTCATTAACCTTAAACTTAACAACGAACGAAAAAGCCTTACTGCAGGAGAAGTAATAGGTATAAGCGGTGAGTCTGCATGGAAGGATGGCGATGAAGGGGTTGGTTTTCAGATAATGGATACAAAAATGAAGCGCCTCATAAACCCTGTTGTACTAATGCAAGACTTGCCCCAAGCACAAAGGGTATCTATAACAGGGGTTACTGCAGTAAATAGAAGTGGAGAAAGCTTTCCTTTGTTTAATGGAGGAACTCTTAAAGCAGGGGCATATACAGTATATATGGATATTCCTACAGTGGGTATGCTTCATGGTTCAAGTGTTGCTTTGAATGGGGAAGCAAAAGAAATGGTAAACTATGATACCTTAGAGCAAGGAAATAATAAATTGGTTATTTTTGGAAACAAGAGTTATAATTACGAAGAAGTTTATCCTCAAAAGGATAAGATGAGGCTTGCTGAAATTCTTCTTGCTCGTGGTACAAATACAATAGAAATATCTTTATCCAATGTAGGCGGAACAGAAAGCTTTGCAAGGTATAGGATAAGCGTTAACTAATTAATAATTAACAAGTAATAATTAACAAGTAATAATTAATAGGACCGTTTTATGTATGAAAAAAAGGTTCATGTATCACTAAAAATCTTGTGGTGGTTGATACCGTTTTCATAAATTTTCGTTTCAATTATTAATTATGCATTATTAATTATTAATTGCAAATAACTCCTCCGCCTAATACAACGCCGTCAACGTAGGCAACGCAGGATTGTCCTGGGGCAATGGCGCTTTGAGGTGTTTCAAAAACCACCTTGTAGCGAGCTTCTACTGCATTCCCCTTTTTCGCATCAAGCGGAACAATGGTTGCCATGCAAGGTTTTGATGCAAGCCGTATTTTTACCATTGCTGAAAACTCATTTTTCGGGGCATATCCTCCTGCCCACACCCAATTGTCTGCGGTTAATTCAGATGACATTAAATCATCACTTCCTGCAAGGACTACGGTGTTGTTTTCTTTGTTTATGGCGTGAACATACAAGGGTTTTGTAGAACTTACACCCAAACCGCGACGCTGTCCAATGGTGTAATGTTCAATTCCCTTGTGGGTTCCTAGTTTTTTTCCGTCAATGTCAATTATGTCTCCAATAATAGACTCTTTATCTGAAAACACAATGTCAAAATATTCGCTCGGTATAAAGTCTTGGCTTTCTGCTCTAGAGGCTGCAAAAAGACCCATCTCTTGAGCCATTTTTTTTGTTTCTGCCTTTGTAGATGTTCCAAGGGGAAAACGAACCTTTTTTAATACATCGCTTGGAATTCGGTGTAAAAAGTACGCTTGGTCTTTTAAGGTATCTGTTCCGCACGCAACCATTGCTGGAAAAGAATCAAATGCATTACCATTTTTTGAAGAATCTCCATAAAAATTTTCAATAGATGTGTCAGGAGTAACAATTCTTGCGTAATGGCCAGTGCAAAAATAATCAAAATCAATACCTAAGGCACGTACTCCTTCTAAAAGGGCGCCAAATTTAACATTTTGGTTACAGTGAACACATGGGTTTGGGGTTCGCCCGTCTCGGTATTCTTTTCTAAAGTATCCTAAAACGTACTTTTGGTATGCTTTTCTTACGTCAATTACATGGTATTCAATATTGTTCTCTTTGCAAAAAACCTTGCATTGGTTTATGTCAATTTGCTCATCGGGCCCATAGCATGAAAAGCGAAATCCCTTTGTTGAAGGCGGTATTGGTAAGTCTTCGTTCCAGCTAGACATGGTAACGCCAATAACTTTGCAACCTGCGTCGCGTAGTAAGAGGGCAGTAAGCGTGGAGTCAACCCCGCCCGACATTCCAACGATAACGGTATCGCCTATTTTTGGCATTGGTAAGTCTTGAAAAGTACACTGTGTGTTCATAAGGAAAAATATAACATTTTTTACAAAAAAAATCACTAGGTTTTTAAAGAAAGAAAATTGCGAAAAACCAAGATTTTTTTTTGTGTTTATGTTATAATAATGGAGGGATTTATTGGGTTTTTTATGGAGTAGAAAAAATGAAAAAAGTATTACCTTTTTTATGCTTAGCACTCATCTTTGTATTATCATCATGTGAAATGTTTATGGTCGACATAGTCGCCTATTTGGAAAAATATACCAATACTGCCGCGATAGAAAAAGAAGAACTTGTAAATGGTGCAAATTATCCTGTGCTAAACGGTGTAACACATATTCCCTCCGACGGAAACAAAGTTCTTCGCTTTACTTTGCGAAATCCGCAAAACTATACTCTTAACCCATCTATAGTGAGCTTTCCAAAGTTTGACAACGATGTAGTGGGCCCACCAACTCCAGAGGAAGAGGGTGATAGCGCTGCCGGTTATTCATTAACACAGCTTGAAAGCAATAAGTCGATAATAGAACTAACTTTTTTTGAAGATTATTTGAGAAGCCTTGATGAAGCAGGTGGGGCAGATTTATCGGCAACAATCCAATTAATTGAAGCTGAAACAGGACGGGAGTTCGATTCTTATAGCTATGAATTAATTGCAAATAGTGCTCCCATTGCACCATTAGATGTGTATGCAGTATCGAGTGAAGATGTCAATAACTGGGTGCTAGCGTTAGATGTGGGAACCTTAGAAGAGCGTAAAAGTATTCATACAGATATTGCATTTATTCGTATAAATAATACAAAATACCCCGTAGAAATTGATAAGAGCGGGGACATAACTTTTGATGTTTCGTCAAAGGTTTCTACAGCAAGGCCGGAAACCGATGATGGTGGCGCAGTGATTCTTGAATCTCCTACCGGACTTGGCTATATGGAAAAAAGTGATGGAAGTAGTATATTTTTTACTTCAAATGATGCAAGATCTTCAAGTCCCTCTTATACCGTTGATTTTATTGACACATTTGGCTTGGTGTCATCTTCTGTGACAGTAAAAACGCAGGGAGTAATAAAAAGCCATTATTATGTTAATGGAAGTAGTGTAGATGAAAGTGAAACAGGTTCTCTTCGATATCCATTTAAGAGCATTCAAGGTGCCGTTGATAAAATTACAGACTTAAATGAAGGCGTGCATTATACAGTGCATGTAAGCGGAGAAACTGGAGCAGGTGATGATAGCTCAAATATGGTAGTGTTTGATGGCTCAAAGTCCATTTCCCTTACCTTGCAAGGTGTATCATCTTCTGATATAGGTAGAATAAATTCAGGAAATGCCAAGCGTGGTATTCGCGTAAACAACAGTAATGTAAATCTTACCCTTGGTGATAACCTTACCATAACAGGCGGTAGTGCGGACTATGGCGGTGGCGTGTATGTTGAAAGGGGTACGGTAAACTTAACAGGTGTAACAATTACAGGTAATAAATCAACTACTAGCTATGGTGGTGCTGGCGTTTATGTAGAGCAGGGCGGTACTCTCAACTTAAGCAAAAACCCTCAAGTATCTGATAATACTAGTGAAGGTAATGCTAACAATATTGGGATGCATGAAAATGCTAATGTGTATATTACAGGTGAGCTTACTGGCGAAGATGAAACTATTCACATTACTCCACCAGGCGTAGATTCTGGTGAATACTATGCTGTTGGTAAGAATTATACCGTGACAGCAAGTGATGTTGAGAGTTTAAAGAGTGATATAGCATTTAATGATGGAGAGAGTGAGATAGGAATTATACTTGGTGTGTATGAAAACAATGTATTTTTTAGTTCTGCCCAATATTATGTTTCTAGCTCTGGAAGTGATGAAAATAGTGGTGTTAGTGAGGCAACGGCATTAAGGACGGTGCAACCTGCAGTTGATAGAATTGTTGGTACGGGTAGGGATCTTGATTTTGTTATAAAAATTAGCGGTGAAGTACAAGGGGGAAGCACCTTTTACAATCGATCAACCGAAATAAATTATATTGGTGATGTTCGTAGAAGAATTCGCTTTGAAGGTTATGGTGCTGGAGGTGGTACCATTAGGGCAAAAGCGAGCTCTCATGTTATTCATATGGTAGGAAACATTGATATCACTTTAGGTGAAAACTTAACACTTACAGGTGGAAGTAATGTTCATCATGGTGCCGCTGTGTATATGAGACTGGAGGCTGGAAGTGATGCAGCCCCAATACTTAATCTTGATGGGGCAACAATTACAGGAAATCATGGATATCCAACTGCATACCCTTCAAATCAAAGCTTTATTGCTGGCGGTGGTGGTGTGTATGTAAAAGAAGGTACCTTTAATATGAATAGCGGTATCATTAGTGGTAACTCTGCGTATAATGGTGGTGGTGTTCTGGTGCTTGATGGTGAGTTTAATATGAAAGGTGGCACGATTAGTGGTAATAGTGCTACCCGCATAGGTGGTGGAGTGCATATGTATGCTGGTACTAGTTTTACGATGCATGCAGGTACTGTTTCAGGTAATGAGGCCTTGATAGCAGGGGGTGTTTTCCTTGAAAGTCCTTTGACCGAAAGCCCGAGTGATCAAACAACGGGTGTTATGACTGGCGGTACCATTGAAAATAATAGAACTGATGATCGAGGTGGTGGTCTTTTTATTGATGATGGTGCATATTTTACCATAAATAAATTTAATCCAGCATCAGGTGATCCTGATGTGCCTACGATTATTCGAAATAACACTGCAAATTTTGGTGGTGGGATTTATATGGACAATAATAAGGATACTAATGACCATGGTAGGACTGTGCTGACAATAAATGATGGCACTATTTCTGGTAATACGGCAACATCTCATGGTGGTGGTATCTATGCGTGGGGAAAGTTACACTTGACTGCTGGGACTATTTCAGAAAACACAACTAACGGAAATGGCGGTGGAGTTTTGGCTTATGGTGATGCAGAGTTTATCATGGATGATGGGACTATTACGTATAATATTGCGAAACATGCGGCTGATGGTGGCGGCGGGGTTTATGTAGACAGTAGTGACGCCCATGGAAATGCGCGATTTACCATGAATGACGGATTAATAACAAAGAACGGAATAAAGCTCCATGAAAGCGGTTCTGAAGTTGATGACCTTATTTATATTGGTGCAGGTGTTTATTTAAACAATAACGCGCATATGGAAATGAACGGCGGTGAAATTTCACAGAATAAAGCTAGCCATGTAGGTGGTGGCATTTTTATTAATGACGGTGGAAACCTCACAGTAAATAATGGAACTATTGGTAGCAATTTTGCAAAACAAGGTGGTGGTGTTTTTATTGATGGTCAGGGTTCTAATTCTCATGGCTTAGCTGCGCCCGCTAAATTTACTTTTAATGGCGGCTCTATTAATAATAATACCGTTGAAATCGCAGAATCTATAGGTTATGGAGCTGGTGTTTATGTATACGAAAATACTAGTTTTGTAGTTCCTAATTCTTCCACGGCTCGTACCATTTCTAACAACAATGGCCGACTTGGTAGTGGTATTTTTATTGGAAGGAATAATGGAGTTAGTCTTGAAAAAATTACAATTGAAGGAAATACCGCAGCACTGCAAGGTGGGGGAGTTTACGTCGATGATGGCGCAGCCCTAACAATAAAAGAAGGCACAGTTATTTCGGGCAACACTGCCTCAGGGAAGGGAGACTTTGCAGGTGGTGGTGTTGCTATCGATAACTCAACTGTAACTATGGAAGGTGGAAGCATAACAG
>CAYJLT010000013.1:11621-25480 GCA_964371295.1 uncultured Treponemataceae bacterium | reverse complement strand
TCTTCTTCTACAGGGTCTCTTGTAACACCAGGTGTTGGGTCTGTTATAACGCGCCGTTGGTGCAAAAGCCTATTAAACAGGGTCGACTTTCCAACATTAGGCCTACCAACAATTACAAGAAGCGGTAAGTTTTTATATTTAACGCGTGTTTCAAGAACTTCTTCTTCGTGTTCGTCATTTCTTCTTTTTTTCATATACTTTCTTTTTTATACCATGCCTTCATATACCAAAAGTTCTACGGTATCTACAGTGATTGTTAAGCCGCTTTCTAAGGCCTTTGCTGCACTTCCAACTCTTGATAACCATACAAGGTTAGGATTAATTAAGCCAATAACTTCTGGAGGAATTAAGTTTTCCCCTTCACAAATTACTCCATCAACAACCCTCAAAAGCGGAATATACTCTTCTGTTATATCTGGACAAACTAGCACTTCTCCACGATTTTTTCGTAATGCATGAAAAGCATCCTCAGCACTTTGTGCCCTTACAACCCGGCCCGTTACGCGAGTGTGATCTTCTGTAGCACTTCCACCGGCACAACCGCGCGCTAAAATATTTCCAACCACTAAAATGCGCACCGTATTTGTCATAACTGGGCTTGAAAGTGGAATGCCTGCACACAAGACAATTCTATCGCCTAACTGTACAGCCTGGTTATCAATTGCAATTTTTACAGAATTTTGAATCATTGATTCTGAATCTTCTGCCATCGTGCTTAAAAAAGGAAACACACCCCAGCTTAATTGTAGTTGCCGCACAACCTGTTCATTCGGGGTAATCCCTAAAATCGGTTGTTCAGGGCGGAACATACTAAGCATTCTTGCAGTATTTCCTCCGAGCGTTGGTGTTACCATTGCGCTAGCTTCTATTTCAGTTGCAGTACCATACGCACTATGCGCAACTATTTGTGACATATTTTCACGCACTAAAACAGCTTTATGCTCTCTCATTTTTTTTCGAAACTCTGAAGATTCTTCAACGCAAATAGCTATCCTGTTTAAGGTTTCTACTGCTTCTACTGGATACGAGCCATTTGCCGTTTCGCCCGATAGCATTACCGCATCCGTTCCATCTAAAATGGCATTTGCTACGTCAGTTAGCTCGGCTCTCGTTGGGCGCGGATTAACGATCATCGATTCAAGCATTTGCGTTGCCGTAATGACGGGTTTCCCTGCTTTTAAGCACTCAAGGATTATTTGTTTTTGTGCAAGTGGGATTCTTTCTGTAGGGAGTTGGACCCCTAAATCCCCTCGCGCAACCATCACACCATCTGCAGCTTCTATAATTTCTGTTATATTATCTAAGCCTTCTTCATTTTCTATTTTTGCAATAATATGGGCCTTAGAACCAAACGAATGTATAAACTCACGTATTTCGACAACCTCAGATGCAAAGCTTACAAAACTGGCAGCAATAAAATCAACTCCCATGCTTATACCAAACTCAATATCTTTTTTATCTGTTTCTGTCATGATAGGTAGGCCTGCATGCACGCCAAGAATATTTACATTTTTTTTACTGCCTATTTCAGCATTATTTTTTACAGTACAAAACACCTCATTGCCATCGTTTCTTTCAACGACTAATTCTAATAACCCGTCTGCAATTAAAACACGCACACCTTTTTTTGCCTTTTTTGGAAAATCTAGCCAGTTCAAGGCAATCCTACCTGGCGAATCTTTGGTCGCTGCACTAGTTATGGCATCATCGACCGTGACAATAACCGTGTCTCCCTCATTGAAGGCCACTTTTTCTCCGTCTTGGGTATTACCTGTGCGAATTTCAGGGCCTTTTGTGTCTAGCAATAAAGCAACTGGTTTATTTAGCTTCTTTGAGCAGCGTTTTACCCTTTCCATCTTAGATCGCTGTTCGTCATGTGTTCCATGCGAAAAATTAAAGCGAGCAACATTCATTCCACTGAGTATTAGTTTTTCAACAACTTCATCGCTATCCGATGTGGGACCTAAAGAACAAACAATTTTGGTTTTTCGTGTATACATATGGTAAGTATACCCCAAATTTTAGCAGTTTGCAAGGCATAAAGAATAAAAAAAGCCCTGTTCAAAAAACAGGACTTTCTTGCATGAAAAGCAACCAACTTATATTTTTTTAGTAATATAGCCGCTTCGTAAACAACGTGTACACATTTTTACCGTAAAGGTTGTTCCACCAATTTCAGTTTTTACACCAATAATATTGGGTTTCCATGTACGACGTGTATGGTTGTAAGCTTTACTTACTCTGTTTCCGCTTAATGAGCCTTTTCCGCAAATATCACATTTTCTTGACATAATAAAACCGCCTATAAAAATCTAATTTATCTAATGTGTGAGTTCATCATAATAACAAATTATAAAAAAAGTGTCAATACTTCCCTGTGTGTAAATGACAATATATAATCACATTATTAAAATGCGGCAAATTCAATAGCAACCCTATCACCAATTTTTAAGTCGCTTGCAAAATAACTTTCTATTTTCAATGGCTCATTTTCTAGAATTATGGTGTCACTTTTTCCTGTCTTGATGATATTAGAAATTAAAAACTCTCCATTTTTATGTGGCATAAGCCGTATTTTATTTGGACGCACAAAGATTTCTTTTCTGCTATCATTTATGCCGCTTATTGGGCAGTATTTATTTTCAAAAATTCCATTTTTTACTGTTCCGCTAATTTTATTATATTCGCCCATAAACCTAGCTGTTTGTTCAAATTCTGGATTATAATACATTTGCTGAGGAAAGCCTTTTTCTAAAATTTTTCCATTGTGTAAAAAAGCAATTCTGTCGCTAAGAGTAATACTTTCTTCTATGTCGTGAGTAACAAAAATGACTGTTAGAGAAAGTTCTTTTTGTAATTTTTTTATCATTTCACCCATTTCAGATCGCAGTGTATAATCAAGGCTAGAAAAAGGCTCATCCATCAATAATATTTCAGGGGTATTAATTAGGGAGCGTGCAAGTGACACTCGTTGTTTTTGACCCCCTGATAGTTGGTTTGGCATAAAATGAGACAAACCTTCTATTTGCAATAGTTTTTCAAATTTTTCGTATGATGCATTTATTTCATCTTTATTTCTTTTGGCAATTTGTAAACTATAGCAAATATTCTCTTTCGCATTCATATGGGGAAACAACAGCGGTTCTTGGAAGATATAACCTATTTTCCTTTGCTGTGGAGCGCGTTGAGTAATATCTTCTCCATTAAGCAATACACAGCCCGAATCAAGACTTTCTATTCCTGACAATATTTTTAGTAAAGTAGACTTTCCACTTCCAGAGCTTCCAAGAAAGACAAAAAACTCCCCCTCCTTAATTTCAACATCAACACCTTTGAGGACTTTCTTTTTTGCATAACTTTTTTTTATTTCATGTAATGTAAGCATATTGTTCCTAGTATAAGTTTTTTCCTTTTCGAATGCCAAGGTTCAAAAAAGAAAAAATAAGTATGTTTATTACCAAAAAAACAGCCATATAAATAGCCACATTTTGGGAATCAAAATTTGAAATATATGGATATAATACACCCGATAAGGTAATGATACTACCTCCTCCAATTAAAAATACGGCAAAGTATTCAGATATTGAAATTAAAAATGTCATTTGAAGCGAAAGCACAAGCCCATTTTTTAGTAAAGGAAATACAATTTTATTAAACGTTTGCACACCACTAGCGCCAAGCAAGTGTGAAATATTTTCTAAATCTTTATTTATTCCGGTAAAATAGGTAATAGCAATAGTCATTGCATACGGTATCGTTAAAAGCAAATGAGAGACAACAACACTGAGTAGCGTATTTGCAACGGATGAACGCAACATAATTATATGTGCCCCAATAAACATTGAAACAGCGGGAAAAAACAGCGGAATGGTAAAAAAGCTCATCCAAAAATTTTTCTTAGCTGGATTGTATTTTACTAAGGCTCGTCCAATAAAAAACCCTAGAATTGTTGAAATGCTTGCAGACAAAGAACCTACCAATATACTGGATCCAATGCTGCGGTAAAGCAGAGAACTTGAAAAAGCTCTTTTAATATAGCCAAGTGTAGCGCTACTAGGAAAAATTGCAGGAAAGGGGTATTCTGAAAAAAAGGCCATTGCAAAACTCAAAACTATTGAGCATGTTAAAAAAATAGTTATAATTATTTTCATCTACAGCACCCGTTTGTCAACCGCTTTTGCTACTATAAAGCTATACAATAAGCCGAATATTGCACATACTAAAAGCAAGATAACATTTAGCGCCATTGCTTTTGGAAAATTTTCTATATTGGGGCTCGTATAATTTCTATAAATTAATTGTGGCAAGGTTATTTGCCGAACATTTGTTAAAAGGGCTGGAATTTCATATGAGCCCAAACTATATGCAAAAAGCACCGCGCTACTCCACACAATAGAGTTTTTGCAAATTGGAATGTAAATGGTTTTAATTACTGTTCTTCGTGAAGCTCCTAAAACATGCCCAATTAAAAAATACTCTTCACGAACCTTTGTTAAGATGTTTAATGTAAACAAGGTAACAAAGGGAAATCCTTTTAATGTATATGCAAAAATTATTCCAATACCAAAATCATCATATAACAGCGATGGCAAAAATTCACCCCCACCAAAAATTCTATACAAGAATCCCGTATCAGATATCATAAAAAGAACTAAAAAAACTACGTAAAGGTATGGTAAGATTACAAAGGTATAGCTTAGCTTTTCCATTATTGCACTAATTACCTTCTTATGAGAAAAGGCAATATATTGTGCAATATATACACCTATTATAGTACTAAAAGTTGCGCTCATAAATGCAATGTAAAGAGAAAATCCTATTGCCGAATAGGTAGACTTTGACTGAAACAAATCCCTATATATATCTATATTAAGTTCATTCCAGTCAAAAGTAATTCCACGATTCAAGCTTTCAAGTATTACTATGAAAAAGCCGCCTACAATAAAAACCGCATATAATAATAGCGGAATAATAATGTATGCTATGAATTTATAATTTTTTCGTCCCATATTTGTTTAATCCAATCAATATATTCTGCTTTCATATCGCTATGTCTATGATTTAGCAATATATCGGTAGGAATAATAGCATCATTATCTTGTATTTCATTCATACTTTGTTGTTCAGCTTCTGATAGCTTTGTATAATCTATTGCTGACATATCTCCCCAAACACCCGGCTTCATCTTTTCAATTTGAGCCAGTGGGCTTTGAAGAAAATCTATAACAAGCATTGCAGCTGCTTTTTGCGGAGCATTATATGGTATTGCAAGGTAATGAGAATTACCCAAGGTTCCTGTTTCTAATACATATGTTTTCACTGTTTCTGGGTATTCATTTTGTTCAATGAGCCCCGCAGTGCGATATACTTCAAAACCATAAAGTATATCGATTGCACCATTTCTAAACATATCATCTTGTTGTGCAATACTTGCAGGAAATGCCTCTCCCTCATTCCACATATATGGATGAATTTCTTTAAAATATGTTATAACGGGCTCCGACAAGCTTACAAACTCATCGTAGGTATATTCTTTTGTAAAGTCTGCATCGGTTAATTCAAAATAGGCATTTCTCATAAAGGCAGCACCCACAAAGTCTTGAATGGGGTTTGGATAGGTTATTTTTCCAGGATTTTCTTTTGCATATTCAAGAATTTCTGCATAAGTTTTTGGCGGATTTTGCAAGCGCTCTTCATCATACGTAAAAACAAGTTGAGCACTTCCTAGGATAGCCTCAGTTCCTTCAATTGCAACGCCTGAATCATAATGCAAATCGCCTAAGTCTGGGTCATAATATTTTTTTTGGTTATCTAACAATTGGGTAAAAGGCCCATAAAATGCATCAATGGTTTTCAACGCTCTAAAATTTTCTGCATTAATCCATAAAATATCAATAGTCCCTTCTTCGATATTATTCTTTTTTTCGTTAATAACTTTTGCAACAAAATCTGGGGCATTCATTGGAACACGGGTTAGATTTATATTATAAAGATCTTTAACATTGCTTGCAACAAATTCATCAAAATACAAGTTTACAGAATCATTTCCACCCCACATAAAGATACTTACATCATTACCACTACCAGAATTAACAACTTCTTGCCATGTTGAAAATGTTTCAGTTTGGCTCGTTGGCGCATTTGGTGAACATGCCATAAAGCCAAGGACCGCAATACACATAATAGCAGTTACTATTTTTTTCATTTTTCTACTCTCCTTCCGTTACTGTGCACAGTTATCTAGCGCACATGCTCCAGTATTATATCATATAATTACATTTTAACAAGGTTATAAAGAGGAGAAAATAAAAAAATTGTGCTATTTAAATGAGAATATTGTGCTTTGAGGCAAAATAAACTTATCGTGTTCCTTTCTTTTTTTGCTTTTCAGCATACATCATTGCATCTGCCTTTTCTAACACTTCTTGTATTGTGGCTCCATCATTTGGAAATTTAGCATACCCAACAGAAGTTGAAATCTGAATTTTAAAATCATCAATTATAAACTCTTCTTCTGCCATCGCAATAAGCCTTTGCACAACACGCTGTATATTCGCTTCATCCAAATCAGAGTGAATAATAACAACAAACTCATCTCCGCCAACCCGAATACGAATTGTGCGCTTATCAAAGCGCTGCATAAGCCTTGCTGCAAAGCCTATAAGAAGCTTATCTCCTATTAAATGCCCATAGGCATCATTAACTGGCTTGAATTTATTTAAATCAAGATAGAAAATCGTAAAAACTGAATTTTTCCACTCTTTTTCATTTGCAATGTATTTATCAAGCTTTTTTCTATTATACAATTTTGTAAGTGGGTCTAAAGCAATTTGTTCTTGAACAGAAAGGTATCTCCTCCAAACCACTTTTAGTATTATAAATAATACCGCGCAAAACCCAACAGCCTCTAATATGCTAACCAAAATGACCATATAAGAGGTATCTTCGGGCAAGGTGCTATAAAGAAAAAAATCCCATGTATTATTTGCTACGACAAATTCCTTTTGAAACGCTCTATTGTAATTGAAGCCATCAGAAACTAAAAGAGGTATTCTTTTTCCATTAAAACTTGAATGAACTGCATAGGCGTACCCCAAATACTCAAGAGATTTTGCTTCCAAGCTTTCGTATGCTATTTTTTTTGAATCATACAAAATTGAAACAAAACCTAAAAAATCATTATCTCTAGAACGAACAGGGGTTCTTACTGTTAACCCCGACTCACCACTTTCAAGAATAAAGGGGCCAGAAATAACCAATTCATTAGATTCTTTTGACCGCATTGCTTCTTCTTTTGTAGGCTCATATTCAAATATATTAAGGCCTATAACATTGTTATTGTCTTCAGTAGGTGGGTAGATCCATTGTACAATACCATTAGGAATGTATGAAATTGAAATCATAGTTTCTTCTTCAAAGGTGTCTTTTGCCATAAAATTAAAGCTTTCTTCGTCAAAGGAAACGCCTAAGTATCGTATCACACTTTCTAAGATTCGCCCTCCTTCAATTTGATTTTTGATACTTGCCTCTATGCCTTCAAGGTATGTTTCCATAAACAAATCAAGCCGTTGCGAGTATTCTTGTACTGTCATTTCTCGACGCACAAGAAAAACCCCAACAAACAATACTATAAAAAGTGCTGTAAATTTTTTGTTTTTCATTTAAGCCCTCTCGCCAGAAGCCCTTAAGTACATACATCATTTATCAACAATAAAAATTTGCTTTATACATTGATTTCCGTTTTTATATCCTCTTTTTTTAACTCGTATGTCTTATCCTCAGCTAAAAATTCATATAGCAAATCGCCCCCAATAGGTTTTGAAAAGTAATATCCTTGCGCTGTATCGCAATTAAGCTCTTGCAACCATACAGCTTGTTCATACGTTTCAACACCCTCTGCCACTATTTTCATATCGAGTCTTTTTGAAAGAGTAATCACCTCATCCACAATTATGGTAGTTTTCGCATTTCCATTATGGTCAAAAAAAGCTTTATCCATTTTTAAGATATCTGCGTCTATTGAACACAACCTGTTAAGGGAAGAAACGCCGGAGCCAAAATCGTCAATTGAAACAATAAAGCCAACCTTTTTTAGTTGCCGAATTTTGGACAAAAATGTATCTTCCGCACCTAAAATTGCAGTTTCAGTTATTTCGAGGTCTATTTGCTTTGGCTTTACTCCATATTGCTCTAATATTGCGAGGAGTTGCAAAAGCAAGCTATTGTCTAGCACGGTAATGGCAGAGAGGTTTACCGAAATAATTGGTAAAGAGAGTTTTTTGCTGTTGCTTTGAATAAATGCACAAACTTCCTTAAAAACATACATATCGAGAGTAGCAATAAACCCATTTCTCTCAAAAATTTCAATAAAATCATTTGGATAAATAACATCACCCGACACAGACTGCCAGCGCACGAGTGCTTCTGCCCCAACTATTTTTAAAGTTTTAAAGTCTACTTTTGGTTGATATACAACTCGAAACTCTCTGTTTTTTATTGCTTGCTCCATCCTAAACGTGATATATAATTTTGATTTAAATTTATCCCGCATGCCCTTGTCAAAAACTATAAAAGTTGTTTCGTGGCTAGACTTACCACTCACCCTAGCATAATCCGCATATGAAATTATATCTGAAAAACTTTCCTTGCAATCATCAATAATTACAGACCCAAACGATAGGCTCACTTTATACTTATCTCCTATAACATTACGAATACCTGGCAAAATATGGTAATAATATATATCTTGTAAAGAGCCTCCCTCTCCTATCTTGCGCAAAATAAAAAACTGTTCTGCTGTTTTTCGTGTAAATAAAACCTCTGTACCTTGAAAGGCTTTTCGAAGCACATTTGCAATTGTAGTAATAATAAGGGTGCCTTGACTCATACTGTAATAACTATTAATAGTTCTAAAATAATCTATATCAAAGCTAATAAACTCATATTCATTTGGCTCAATTTGTAAAAGTATCTCTTGAAACTTATCATAACAATATGAAATCGACATCAGCCCTGTTAAGTCATCTGTCCGATAAGCATCTAACAATGAATTTCTTTTCTGTTCTTGAAGTTTATTACGGTACCCTAGAATACTAATCGCTAGCAGCATAAGAAAAATAAGCACATACGGCCAGTTTTCTAGTATATTTTCAAAAAATGTTTCTTTTGGATAATACGTTGTAGCATATCTCGTAACAATATCATCATAATCTCTTAAAGTTACATTATCGAACATTACGTTAAATATTGAAACATACTCACTTGCAAGATTTTTTGAAACACTAAAGCGAAATTCTAAGGTAAAGCCTGTACCAAAAAAATAATTAGCGTTTTCTGAAAGATACGCGTCTGCATAGGTTGAACTAAAAGATGTGTACACGGCCATATCAATTTCTTTTGCCTTGTACGAGTCAAGTAACTCATCTAAAGAATTAAACAGTACAATATTTTTTGCATCTAAATTAAATGCAAACATATCAAAATCAGTATATAAATATTTTGTTACCCCAATACTTGCGGTGTTGCTAATAATATCAGATGGCATTCTTTGAAAGCCACCAATTGACTTTGGAAGTATTGCAACTAATGCACCTTCATAATATGATTCTGTTGGTACATAATGCTCTAACTCATGCTCAGTGTTACCAAGTACAGAAATCAAAACATCTTTATTTTCGTGTATCTCTTTATCTTCATCAAGGCTATATGGAAAATACTCTACTTCAAAATCATATTTAGTTGCAAAGTTGTTCATAATTTCTACAATTGCCCCGTCAGCCTCACCATCATCATTAGTAAATGTAAAAGGCCGGTGCGTCTCTACATAGCCAACTTTTAATGGGGCTTTTTGTAGAAGTTCTACTTCAGAACGTGTCAATTCTCTGTGAGATAGTTTAATAGCATTTTTTTTGTACTTCGCAAGCAGTTCATCATGAAAAAACCCTTCTTTTATCTCTATCCTTTTAAAAATATCGCTTATTTCTTGCATCAATTGCGTATTTTTTTCATTTGAAACCAAAAAGGAACTCATGCTTGCCAAATTTAGTGCAGTGTAGAAGTCATTTCCAGACACATTTGATGTATGTATTAAATAATAATCTGCTTTTGAGTCTAAATATGTATGCATTTCACCCATCGAGTAAGTAACAGAGATATCATTTTTCTTTAGATATTCATCTAGAAGTGCATTGGAGGGATTATTGGGGTAGGTTGCAACAACTTTACCGGCTATACTTTGTGGATCATCATAATATTTATCCCTATAGCCTTTAGTGGCTAAGCTTAATATAGAGGCACCAAGGGGTGTATCCATGAAAATAAAATCTTTTTCAAGCTCGGGGGTTTTGAAGTATAAGCCAACCATATCGACTTCATTGTTATCTAGCGCCTCAAAAATGCCTGTTTCATACTTAACATATTCAAAGCTCAAATCACTTTCAGATTCAATTTTTTTTAAGATTTCAAAACCAATCCCTTCTTTTCCCGTGTTATTGAGATTGTCGATCATACCAGTACCTTCTTGATACCCAATCGTTACAACCCTCTTAGCTTCCGCGAAAGAAAAAACTGTTGAAAAGAAAATTAGAATAATTCCAATTAAAGAAATACTTTTACGTTTTTTAAATATAAACATAGATTCAACCTTCAAAATGAAGCTTTTCCTCTACTTCTCCTTTTTTAACTACACGCCTTAAACAAACTAAGTCGGTCAAAGTTACAGAAAAAGTAACTTTTTAAAACTTTAATTACAAGACGTACATTTTTCCTGCTTTTAACTGTTCAAGAAAAGAGTCCTTGTCCATTGGTTGTGAAAAATAAAACCCTTGGGCTTTATCGCAATTAAGATCTCTGAGCCACTGGGCTTGTTCTTTTGTCTCAACGCCCTCTGCCACTATTTCCATTTCAAGGCGCTTCGCCAGTGTAATAACTTGGTCAACAATAATTGCTGCCCTAATACTTTCTTCTTTTTGTTCAAAAAAGGCTTTATCAAGCTTTAGCACATCTGCTTTTATCGAGCAAAGTCTATTTAACGAAGAAACCCCAGAGCCAAAATCATCAATAGAAACAACAAAGCCCAAATTTTTTAACTCTTTAATTTTAGATAAAAAAGTTTCTTCTGCACCTAAAATTGCAGTTTCCGTAACTTCAAGCTCTATTTGTGAAGGGTTAACCCCGTAGTCATCTAGAATTGCAAACAATTGCATTATTAGCGTTTCTTTGAGTATCGTGCCCGCTGAAAGGTTAACAGAAATAAGCGGTATAGTAAATTCACATGAATAAATATTTATAAACCTACAAACTTCTTTTAAAACATATAAGTCTAAGGTAGAAATAAAACCATTTCTTTCAAATACTTCAATAAAATCATCTGGGTAAATTATGCCGCCTGTTGGAGGAACCCATCTAACCAAAGCTTCCGCTCCTACAATTTTTAAAGTCTTAAAATCTATTTTTGGTTGATAAACCACAATAAATTCTTTATCTTTTATTGCTCTATCCATTTTAAAAGTTATGTGCAGCTTTGATTTAAATTTCTTTTTCATTTCTTCATCAAACTGTAAAAATGTTGTTTCATGGCTAACCTTACCACTCATACGAGCATAATCTGCATATGCCATAATATCAGACAGGTTTTCTTCACAGTTGTCAATAGTAAAAGACCCAAATGAAAGACTAACAACGTAGTGATATCCCATAACATTTCTAATGCTCGGTAAAATATACTCATAATAAAGATGCTCTACAGGATCGCCTTCCCCAACTTTTCTAAGAATATAAAACTGCTCAGCAGTTTTTCTCGAAATTATTGCTGATGTGTCACTTAACGCTGCTGAAAGAGAATTGGATATTTCAATAATCACATTTGTTCCATGCTCCATACTGTAGTAGGAGTTAATGGTTCTAAAATAGTCAATGTCAAAGCTTATTAACTCAAATTCTCTTGGCGCCGCAGTGGAAAGCACCTCTTTTGCTCTTTCATAATAATAAGAAATCGATATAAGCCCTGTCAGTTCATCGGTCTGGTATGCTTTTATTATTGAATCTTTTTTTTGTTGCTGTACATTGTACTCATGTGAAATGAAAACTAAAGCGAAGGCAATAACAAATGAAAATAAGTAGATACCAAAGTCACTAAGAAAGGTTTCAAAGGTTTCTTTTGGATAATACGTAGCATTATGTGCATTAAAAACACTATCATATTCTCTAACAGTAATAGTATCAAGCATAACATTGAAAATGGGTACATATTCTGAATCTATTCGCTTTGAAACACTAAAGTAAAAGTCTAACAAAAAGTCGGTTGCAAACAAGTAATGTTCGCTTCCCTCAAGATAGGCATTGGCATAAGTAGTTCCAGCAGAAGTATATACTGCTAAATCTACCCCCCCGTACTTATAAGCCTCTAATAAGTTTTCAAAAGATGCATACTTTATCATTTGTATATTTGGAAGAGTCTCTAAAAACTTATCTACATTTATATATAAGTAATCAGCTATTCCAATTGTCGATGCCCCTAAAATGGCACCTTCGGGAACATTTTCCGCTTCAACACTACGCATTGGAACGCTCGCAACCATAGGAATGCTGTAATAGGGCTCAGTTGGAGTATAATATTGTAACTCATACTGTGTATCTCCGAGTACAGATATTAGGATATCGAAATCGCCATGAGAAAAAGGTTCCTCTTCTAAATTATAAGGAATATATTCAACCTCAAATTTATACTTTTCAGCAAGATTGTTCATGAGCTCAACAATAGCACCGTTTGCAATGCCTTCATCGTCGGTATACGTAAACGGCCTGTGATTATCTGCATATCCAACCAACAAGGGTTTTTCCTGTAACTTTTCCACTTCAGCACGTGTCAGCTCTCTATGAGAAAGATTAATTGCATCAAAATTGTATTTATTAACTAACTCATTAAAGAAAAATCCTTCTTCTGCTTGAGCCTTTGAATTTGCCCTATTTATTTCATCCATTAAAACTTTATTATCTTTGTTTGCAAGCAAGTATGTTGTAGAGTTTTCTAAATTAAGAACAGTGTGAAAGTTATCAAAGGCGCGATTCTCAGTAAATGTTAAGTAGTAATCAGCTTTTAAATCTAAATATTTGTCAAAATCATCAAAAATATAGGTTGCAGATATCTTGTTTTCTCGCAAGTATTCGTCAAAAAGAAGGTTTGTGGGATTGCCTTCATAGGTAGCTACCGTTTTACCATCAATGCTTTCTGGGTCATCATAGTAAGCGCCCTGGGTTCCCTTTATAGCTAAGCATGAAATTATCATATTGAAAGGCCTCTCTGAGTACAAAAACTCAGCTTCTCTCTCTGGGGTTTTTAAGTAAAGACCTATAATATCTACTTCATTGGCTCGAAGGGATTCAAAAATATCTCCTTCGATTTCTACAAACTCAAATTGAAGGTTGCTTTCCCCCTCAATTTTTTTTAGCTGTTCATACCCAATTCCCTCATTCCCCCTACTCTCTAGATCAAAAACTAAGTCGCTATTTAGTTGATATCCAACTTTTACGGTTTCACTTGTCTCAGAAAGAACAAGCAAAGGGGCACATAGCATGAGAATAATAGAACAACAAAAAACGCGTTTATCTTTTTTAAATAAAAGCATACACTCCAATCTTTAAAAATTGAAACCGTCCTCTTCCTAGCTAATTATACCCAATAAAGTGCACTTATGCAATTGTTTTTGTCCACAAAAGTGAAATTCAATGGTATAATAAAGTATTGGAACACACATGATTACAGCAACAAAAAAGAAAAAACAGCTTCAGTTCAAGTTGGATTGCAAAGGTGTTTCTTACGTATTTCAAACAACTCCTTTTTCACACATAGAAAACCTTTA
>CAYJLT010000013.1:4878-11521 GCA_964371295.1 uncultured Treponemataceae bacterium | reverse complement strand
GAAATACGAAAGATAATGTCCATGATGATTGACCTTGACCAAACAGATTTTACAATGGTGACCTTCGACGGTGGATGGGTAAAAGAAGCTCATCGTCATGAAAGCGAAATTGCAGAAGGCATTCACATTATTTCTTCAACCACGGGAGGTAGCTCAAACCGGCATAACCCAGGCGTCATTCTAAAAAAGAAAAATGCAACAGAGGATACAGGCCTTTGTTTTGGCTTTAATATACTATACTCTGGAAACCACCACACGGCAATTGAAAAAAGCCCAAATGGAACTCTTAGAATTGAAAATGGTATAAACCCCCGTTGCTTTTCATTTGAATTAAAACAAGGGGAAACATTTGAAACACCACAATCGATTATTTCGTTTTCATTTGATGGAATGAATGGGCTTTCGAAAAACTTTCACTCCTTTGTAAAAAAAAACATCGTGAGGGGTGAACACAGAAACAAAGAAAGACCCGTGCTCATAAACGGTTGGGAAGCCTTTATGTTTAATTTTAATGAACGAAAACTACTACACCTTGCAAGGCAAGCTAAAAAACTTGGAGTTGAGCTATTTGTCCTTGATGATGGGTGGTTTGGCAAGAGAGACAGCGACAAAGCTGGTTTAGGCGATTATTCTATAAACAAAAAAAAACTTCCGCATGGCCTCAAGGGCCTTACTGAAAAAATAAATGGTATTGGCTTGCAATTTGGCCTTTGGTTTGAGCCAGAAATGATCAACAAGGATAGCGACCTTTTTAGAAAGCATCCAGAATGGGCTATAACAGAGCCTAGACGCACCCCATCATTTGGGCGAAATCAACTTGTGCTTGATTTAACAAATCCAGATGTAAGAAATTATATTGTAGATAATGTAAACACTATTTTACACTCCCACAATATTGCCTATGTCAAATGGGATATGAACCGTCATATTTCAGACATGTTTTCAAAAACGCTTCAAAACCAAGGAGAATTTTTTCATAGGTTTACGCTAGGACTGTATGATATTTTGCATCGCATTACCGGAGCCAACCCTAGTATTTTATTCGAATCGTGCTCATCTGGGGGAAACAGGTTTGACCTAGGCATGCTTTGTTACATGCCTCAGGTTTGGGCTTCTGATAACACAGACCCCATTGAAAGGCTCGATATTCAAGGTGGGCTTTCGTGCTTGTATCCGCCATCAACCTTTGGAGCACATGTATCCATGTCGCCACATGCCCAAACGCTGAGAAACACTCCTTTGTCAACAAGGTTTAATGTTTCGGCTTTTGGGCTTTTAGGTTACGAGCTCGACCTCGCTGAGCTCACCCGCGAAGAAAAAAAAGAAGTAAAAGAGCAGATTACGTTTTATAAAACATACCGCAAGACACTTCAATTTGGAGAGTTTACAAGACAATTTAAAAAAAATCGTCTTATTTGGCAAATAAAAGATGAAAACACCACTATAGTTGGTAACTTTCAAAAAGGCATAGGAGCTGCCCCGAACGCAGATGTTCTTGAAGTTTCATCAATTGATTCTAAGAGCACTTACAAAGTGTGGTCAAAACCTCAGCGCTTAGCAATAAAAACCTTTGGTGGTCTTATAAAGCATGTATTACCAGTTCGACTTTCAACAGAAGGTTTTATCTTGCGCTTTATTAATAACATCTATTCTCTAAAAGATGCAAGAGAAGAATACACAGCCTCTGGCGAGCAGATTTTATCTGGGATACGTTTAAATCAACAATTTAATGGAACCTACTATAATGATAGCATACGTCTATTGGGCGACTATGGCTCAACGCTGTATGTAATAGAAAAAATAAAATAAGGAAGAAAAAATGAACGACGCAAAGCAAATTTCAAAAAATCGCTATTTCTTTGGGCTTGGAACCGTTGGTAGAGATATGGCGTATACAATAGTGAGCTTATATCTCATGTTCTATTACACTGATATTCTCAGTTTGTCGAACACTGCAATTGGTTGGATTACAGGCTTTATGTTTGCCTTTAGAATATTTGATGCATTAAATGACCCTGTGATGGGCACCATCGTAGATAATACTCGCACAAAATGGGGAAAATTTAAACCCTTTATTCTCCTTGGAGCCCTTACCTCTGGCGCTTTAACCGTAATTCTTTTTACCGATTTTGGGCTTCAAGAGACAGGAATAATTGCACTGTTTGCCATTGTGTACTTATTTTGGGGCATTAGTTTTACGGTGAATGATATTGCGTACTGGTCTATGATGCCAACGCTTTCTAAAGATCAAAAAGAAAGAGAAAGAATTGGTTCTTTTGCAAGGATTTGCGCAAACATAGGCCTCTTTAGTGTTGTTGTAGGGATAACACCAATTACAAATGCTTTGGGCCAAGCACTTGGAAGCATGAAAACGGCCTATACCGTTTTTGCCCTTGGCATAGTTGGCCTTTTATGGGCCTTTCAGTTGTTTACCCTAGTAGGCGTAAAAGAAGAAAAATTAAGCGTAAAACATGAAAAAACAGACTTAAAAGGCATGCTTACAGCCCTGTTTAAAAACGACCAACTTTTAGTTACTGCAGTTGCAATGGCCCTTTTTATGATGGGCTATAACATTACAACCATTTTTGGGCTCCATTACTTTAAGTACATCTTCGGCGATGAATCAATGTACTCTATATTTGCACTCGTTCTCGGAGTGGCGCAGCTTTCTGCTCTATCAGTGTTCCCTCTTTTTTCAAAAAAATTCACACGAAAACAATTATATAAGTATTCAACTATTTTAGTAATACTTGGGTATTTAATCTTTTTCTTTTCACCACAAAGTATTGGTTTTATCATTATTGCAGGTCTTTGCATATTTTTTGCACAAGCTTTCATTCAGTTATTAATGCTCGTGTTCCTAGCAGACACCATTGAGTACGGTGAATGGAAGCTCGGAAAGAGAAATGAATCAGTGAGCTTTGCCGTTCAACCATTTATAAACAAGATGGGTGGCGCTGTAGGTTCAGGGTTTTTAGGAGTAACGGTTATTTTATCTGGAATGAATACTGCAACATCAGCAGCAGACATGAGTCAAGAAGGGATTTTCTTAGTTAAAAGTGTTATGCTCCTTGTCCCACTCGTACTAATAGCAGTAAGCTTTCTTATATACTCAAAGAAGTTTAAAATAGATAAAGAGTTTTACGAAAAAATATTAAGAGATTTAGAAAATAAATAATGGTGTTTTTATGTAACTATATCACAATAACACACCTTGACAAAAATACTATATAGAAGTACACTGTATATAGTGAGTTTTAAGAATTCACAACTACATTATTTAATTGGAGAAAAAAAATGAAAAAACTTATTGGCGCCATGTTACTTGGTATTGTTGCACTCAGTGCAATAGGTTGCTCTAAAGCTGAGGACGAAAATGTTTTAAGAGTTGGAATGGATTTAAAATTTCCTCCGTTTTCTTATCTTGGTGATGATGGAGAGGCGGCAGGCTTTGAACCTATTATCTCAGAAGCATTTGCAGAATATTTAGGAATGGAAGTAGAAATTGTAAACACTGACTTTTCAGTTCTTATTCCAGCCCTTGATACAGGTGATGTAGATATTCTCATTGCAGATATGTCTCGAACAGACGAAAGGGCTCAAAAGGCAGATTTTTCTACCCCATACCGCTACTCACATGCACCAGCGCTCGTAAATAAAGACTTTGCCCTTGAACATAACATTACAAATGATATGTCAGAGGCAGATTTTTTTGCAATTGACGGAGCAAAATTTGTTGGTCTTTCAGGAACAAAGGGTGTATACTATCCACAATCAAAAGGCGTTGAAGTAACAGAAGTTACCGAAATTGGAACTGGTTTAATTGAAATTTCGAATGGTATTTCAGATATTTTAGTTGCTTCTGATGAAGTTTTTGGATTCCACGCAGCTGACCCCGATAATACAATTGTTTACACAGGAATAACCGATGTTGTTGGTTCTTGCTTTGTAGTAAAAAAAGGAAACACTGAACTTCTTGAAAAAGCAAATGCCTTTGTTGCATCTATGTATGAAGATGGTGGATTCTACGATACCATTAGCGCTGAATGGGACCCAATTGTAGGGGATTTTTTACAAGACTCTAGCTTAGGCCTTGATTACATTATTCACGCTTCAAGCAACTAATTATACCCAAAGATAAGGAAAGCATGAGAAACAAATTTGATTCTTTACAATACATAGCTGTGATTCTCACATTTACTGCAGTAGTCGGTATAGCCTTAGCGTTTACGATAGACGAGCCGCGCTACGACCTTATCTTTGAAAGCAAGGGCTTGTTAATTACGAGTTTTATCAACACTATTTGGATAAGCCTTGTAACACTTGTCGGAGCTCTTATAATAGGGTTTGCCCTATTTGTGATGCTCCGCTCAAAGATTACTATCGTAAAAGCCCTTGCTGAAGTGTTTAATGAAGTCGTTATGGGAACACCCCTTTTAGTTATGATATTTTTAGTTGTTTACCCATTGGGGCAGGTAATTTCCGTTAACAACAAGCTTTTTTTAGGTATACTAGCTATGATTTTTTACAACAGTCCCTATGTTGCAAATGCCTATGAAACGACTGCTGCCGTTGTAACCCCTGAACAATACATCGTAATGGATTTATATCAATTCAAGTGGTATCAAAAATATTTATATATTATTTTACCACAAATGATAAAACCCTTTATTCCATCCCTTGTTAATAATCTCTCGAGTGTTATAAAAGGCTCTGCTTTATTAAATATTATTTCTGTAGGCGAAATTACATATATGACAACAGTTATCTCAAACAGAAACTATGCAGTAATTGAAGGCTATTTTATTATGTGGCTAATGTACTTAGTAATGACCATTCCTCTTTCACTTATTGCGCGATACATTGGAAAGAAGGTGAGCAAATGATATTGAGCATAAAAAATCTTTCAAAAACCTATGGAGAAAATGAAATATTAAAGAATATTTCCATTGAAATAGACAAGGCCAATTCTATTGGAATAATTGGAGAATCAGGTTGCGGAAAGTCAACCCTTTTACGACAATTAGCAGGGATTGAAGACCCTGAAGAAGGAGAAATAAGTATTAATGGAATGTCTCCAGAACACGACAAAATAGATTTTCAAAAAAAAATTGGAGTTGTGTTTCAAACACACAACTTGTTTCCACATTTTACTATAAAAGAAAACATAACATTCATATTAAACACCATAAAAAAACAGCCAAAAAAGGTTGCTAAAGCAAAGGCAAATGAGCTTTTAAAACAACTGTATATTGATGGTGAAGCAAATAAAAAGCCTAGCGAAGTCTCAGGGGGGCAAGTGCAAAGAGCTTCAATTGCGCGCGCACTATCTACTGACCCTGAACTCATTTTTTTAGATGAGCCAACAGCAGCTCTTGATCCGCTTTTAACCGATGAAGTACTAAAAGCCGTTAAAGATTTAAAAAAAGATGGCCGCGAATTTATTTTTGTTACTCATGAGATTGCCTTCTTAAAAGAATTTGCTGATTATGTTATTTTCTTAAAAAATGGTGAAATTTGTGAAGCAGGGGATAAGTCTTGCCTTATTTCTCCAAAAACACAGGAACTTAGAGAGTTCTTAAAAATCTATTAAGTTAGCAATACCGTTCTGAAAGCACTTTTTCTAAAAAATTAACATATATTTCCCACGAGTACTGTCCATAGCCTCCTGCCATAACATGTACTTGCGGAATATGCATTTCCTTAAAAAAATTGTAAACAAGCAAATCTCTTTCGAGCAATTGCTCTTTTGTTAATTTTAAATCACTTGTCGAAGCAAGTTCATC
Organism: uncultured Treponemataceae bacterium; assembly: GCA_964371295.1. Lineage (GTDB taxonomy): Bacteria > Spirochaetota > Spirochaetia > Treponematales > Treponemataceae > CAYJFX01. The sequence continues at coordinate 5,735 of CAYJLT010000013.1, read as the reverse complement.
TTTTTCATATGGGTCTACACCACCTACAATTATTGCGATGTCTGGCAGCAAAAATCTGTTTTTCATTTCTAATAACCCTTTAAGCAACCTTGCGGTATACTCAGCTTCTTCTCCCCGTGCAATAGCAATATCAATATCACTTTTTGTCCAAGAAGGGTTAAAGCTTCCATCTTCTCTATACTCACTTGAATCTAAAGGCCACCCATTTTTCATATGTATGCTTAAGCTTCGAATAGAATCGTCGCCACTTGTTAAGGCTGCAGTACCATCGCCCTTGTGGGCATCAACATCAATAATCCAAATATTTTTTGCGAGGTTTTTCGACTGCAAGTATCGAGCTATAAGTACCACATCATTAATTAAGCAAAATCCACTTCCATAATCTGCCATTGCATGATGGCTTCCCCCACCAAGAAAATATGCAAACCCCGTCTTTAGTGCAATTTCTCCTGCCTCACAACAAGCTGCAGCGTTAATTAAGTTTTGTTGCACTAAATCACTTAAAGGTCTTGTTGCTATAGAAGGGTTATAGCGATTATATGTACAATCTTTATGCAGTAATTCATATGTTTGTAGTATCTCTTTTTCTGCTCCTAAATTCATAAGATTGTTAACATATCGCTCGGTATGACAAAGCAGGAGTACCTCTTTATCTACTGGTTTATTTGAAGCTGAGCAAAGCCACAATGCCTCATCGATGGAAGCCATTATTCCTTGAGAGAGCGATTCATATACTTTTTTTGCTTTTTTGTACCGAACTGGAATTAATATTCCATAATCTGTAAAGCATGTGTCACTTTCAGTACTATAAATAATCATATAAAAATAATACCATAAAGAATAAAAAAGAAAAAGCA
>CAYJLT010000013.1:0-4778 GCA_964371295.1 uncultured Treponemataceae bacterium | reverse complement strand
TATAATTTTTCCGATAATTAAAAACGTAGATTTTATTTACTTAATGTGTTATATTTATATAACGATTGTTATTAACATTCATTTTGGAGGTTCATTATGAACACAAAAAAATTACTTTTTTGTATTATGATTTGTGCACTGTGTTTTTCTGCCTTTGCATATAATCCACCGCTATCAGGCGAAAATTTATTTAATTTTACAAGCCCATCAATGCTATCTGGAGAAGCATCTACTGCGGGTGGGTCTCTCTTTCAAGTGTACCCAGGGCACATTGGAATTAACCCTGCCATACCTGCAGGAGAACAACGTATTGTTATCGATGGCGCTTATACCGCTTTAGTAGGACAAAACAAAGCCCAGAATTATGGACAAGCTTTTAGTGCTGGCACAATTATTCCTTCTCGCTTTGGAGTATTTACAGCGGGAATTCAGGGTGTATTTGTACCTTTTGAAGACATGAATCTTCAAGACAGCTTTACGATCAGAGGAGCTTATTCTAAGGATATACTTGATGACTTGTATGTTGGGCTAGGACTTTCTGGCACATTTGGTTCTGACTGGGCCTTTTCAGGAGATATTGGAGTTTTATACGCAATTGAAAGCCTCTCATTTCTCCCTTTTATGAGCGATGTACGCCTTGGAGCATCTCTAACCCAACTGGGAAAAGCGTATAACCCAAGCAGTCTTGGCGTAAAAGGAGATTCAAAAGACCCTACTGGTTTTCCTGGTATGATTACGCCTAAGCTTGGCTTTGCAGGAACACTTTTTGAAACAAGCCAGGTAAAATCGGGGATTTCTCTTGACTTATCATTTCCTACATTTCAAAATGTTGTTTTCGACACAAACTTAAGCTTTTTATTTTTTAATATGATAAACCTTTCTACAGGTTGGCAGCTTAACATGGTTGAAACTATTGAAGGAAAAGCAAATTTTTATCCGAGCGTAGGCTTAAGTATTAAGTTAAATATTACTGCAAAGGAAGGCTCTTTACTAGCAAACCAAGGTCTTTCTCAAAATGAAATAATTGCTTCAGGAGCTTTTAAAGCGCTTCAAAACGATGTGTATGTTGCCTCAGGAAGTGCAGCCCTATATCTTGGATTAGAAGACACACAGGCACCTGAAATTAAAATATGGGAGGAATAATGATTACTCGTAATAAATCAAATTACATTATTGCAATACTTGTATCAATCACACTAATAATTGGCGGAATAGCGCTTATCGCACAGTCTGCCCCAACAGGCCCCTTATATATATCCCCTAACAATGATGGGGTTCAAGATGAATTAACAATTCCTCTTTCTATACAAGACACTCGTTACATAAGCGAATGGGCTCTCGTCATCGAAGATGAGGGGGGAAATATTGTTCGCACCATTGGGAATAAGGTAGCTCTACCAGAAAGGCTCACTTTTTTAACCTTTTTTAGGCAATTGTTTGCACCCAAGCAAGGTGTCGCTGTCCCGGATACAATTACATGGAATGGTATTTTAGATACAGGGGAAGTAGCCCCAGATGGAAATTACTCATACTATGTTACCGCTTCTGATGACAATGCCAATAAAAGCAGAACCGCTGCATATCCTGTAGTAGTTGACAACACAGCCCCAAATGTTACCATCAATCAACCCACAGAGGCTGAAAAAATATTTGGTGGAAGCAATAAGGGCGAATTTCCTATTAGTCAAACGGGCTCACGAGAAGATTTGTGGACAGGTCATATTCTTAACAGCCAAGGCCTTGTAGTAAGAACATATTCATGGAGAAATTCTCCTCCCCAAAATCTTGAATGGGATGGAAAAGACAATAATAATATAGCCGTTAGTGAAGGCGCTTATACATACAGAGTTTCGAGTATGGATAGAGCCGGAAATGTAAACGAAAGTGCGCAAATTACAAACATCATTTACGATGCTATTCCAAGAGCAGTTAACATGATGGTTCAAGGAAGTCCTTTTTCTCCAAATGAAGATGGCGTAAAAGACACTATAGACATACTTCCTTCAATGTCAACAAGCTCAGGTTTAGTAAGCTGGAATGTAGACATCAATGATGCTAGTGGCAGAACCGTTTTTTCATATGATGGAACAGAGGAGCCACCTCAGAGTCTCACTTTTGATGGAAAAGCAATAAACGGACAAACCCTCGATGATGGTAATTATCGCTTAACATTTACAGCCCTGTTTAGCAATGGACAAGAGTCTATTATTAACAGAAATATCACCGTTGATAATACCGTGCCTGAAGCCAAAGTACGTGCAGAAAGAACCATTTTTAGCCCTGATGGAGATGGGCGCCTTGATACAATAACTATTTACCAAGAAGGTTCTAAAGAAAAAGCATGGACAGGAACAATCATCAATGAATCAAATGAAGTAGTGCGCCAATGGGACTTTGGTGAAGAACCACCAGAGTCTGTAGAATGGAATGGTGTTACTGATGAAGGCCAAATTGTTGATGGTTTTTATAAGTATGTTCTTTCAAGCACCGACCTTGCAGGTAATGTTAAAGAAGAACAAACAACTGCAATTGAGCTTAATACCGGAACAACTGAAGTTATTCTTACCGTGAGCCCAGATGCCTTTAGTCCTAACGGAGATGGCACACAGGATGTATTAACATTTTCTCCTATCATTCGTACAAACACGGGTGTTGCGGAATATGAACTATTAATACTAGATTCAGAAGGGCAAGCTGTGCGAACCTTTAGAGAACAAAGAAGCCTTCCAAGAAGCATAGAGTGGAATGGTCTTACTGATGAAGGAACAAGGGCAAATGAAGGCATGTACACAGCTTCTTTATACACCCTTTCAAATAATGGAAGTGAAAGTACGGTAGTTACACAAGGATTTGAGCTCGACACAACATACCCAGAAGTAAGGGTGCAAACAGCCTACTCTCTTTTTAGTCCAAATAGTGATAACAACAAAGACACCCTTCCTTTAGATATTCAATCAAGTGAAGAAGATTTGTGGACAGCCACCATTACTGCTAATGAAAATGATGAAGTTATAAAAACATTGCGCTGGAATGGTTCTGTATCGTCTTTTGCATGGGATGGAATGGATGAGGCAGGAAACGTTGCTCTTGATGGAACATATACCTTTGCTATTATGAGTACCGACGATGCAGGTAATACAGGCGAAGCTTCAGTTTCAAATATTGAAATTGATAACCGTGTTGCAACAGCATACATTACTATTGCTCAAGAGGCCTTTAGCCCAAATCGCGATGGCACCCTTGATACTCAAGAATTTGCAATTAGAGCAAGCATACTTGAGGATATAGATTCGTGGGCAGTGAGCATTGTTAACGCAAATGATGGTACAACGGTGAAAGAGTGGAATACAAACACTCAAACAAGTTTACCAGAAACTCTCAGCTGGGATGGAATTACAAATGAAGGCACTGTTGCAGAGGGAACATTCACTGCTAATGTAAGCCTTTCGTATGAAAAGGGTGACATGGTAGAGGCAAAGAGTTCTACCTTTATCAGCACCGTTACCGCACCAATGCTTGCTGTTCAAACAGCGCCTGAATACTTTAGCCCAGACAATGATGGTTCAGACGATGACATGTTTATTCGTTTACAAGGAGAAAGTATTGTTCCATTTACCTCATGGTCATTTGAAATACAAGACCCTCAAAACAATAAAGCTTTTTGGACAACATCAGGAAAAGCATCGATTACCGAAAGGATTATTTGGGATGGTCGAAGTAACACTGGCGAGCTTGTTCAATCGGCAGTCGACTATCCGTATGTTTTTACGGTAACAGACTCTGTAGGCATGACTTCAACCATTGAAGGTATTATTCCAATTGACGTGCTTGTTATTCGAGTTGGTGATGTACTAAAAATGCAAGTACCTTCAATTATATTTAGAAGTGACAATGCAGACTTTGTGGGTCGTGCAGAAGATCCTGTGAGAGGATTATCACAATCTGTAATAAACAACAATGAAAGAGTTCTTAAGAGAATTGCAGAAATTTTAAATAAGTTTAGGGATTATAATGTAACCATTGAAGGACACGCTAACAACCTTACAGGAACAGAAGCAGAAGAAACATCAACTGAAAATGGCAACATCCCGCTTGTTCCATTGAGTGAAGCTCGCGCAGAATATGTTAAGGCAAAGCTCGTTGAGTATGGCATAAATGCAAACCGATTGAGCACTGTTGGTATGGGTGGCCGTGTTCCTATTGCCTCTTTAAATGATCGCGAAAACTGGTGGAAAAACCGCCGTGTTGAGTTTATTTTAGATAAGTAGAAAATTAGGGGAGATTTTGAGATAGGTCCATGCAGTTTGTTCTGCATGGACTTTTTTTTGTGTGGTGGTTGGTTGAAAATTTAGAGTAATTACAACATAATAGGTAAACTTTCTAAAAGCTTTTTGCGCTCTTTCCAGTCTGGCATGTGGGTAGCGACACAGGCATAAAAATTTTTAGAATGGTTAGGATGCAAAAAGTGCACAAACTCATGAAGTACTACGTATTCTATACAAGGCCTTGGAGCTTCTATAAGTTTTTTGTTTAGAGTAATTATGCCTTTTTTAGTTGCACAAGAGCCCCACCTACTTTTCATGTTTCTAGCCTTCATTTGTGGATGCGAAATACCGTATTTAGAAAATACCTTGTGCGTTTCTTCCATTATTTTCATAAATTGCTTTTTAACCTCAGCGTCAAAAAAAACATTCATTACTTTTTGCTTTGTAGAAAAACTGCTAACATCCTTTACATAGAGCTTTAAAAAGGTACCGTCATTTTCAACATAGTTTGTA
>CAYJLT010000012.1:0-25981 GCA_964371295.1 uncultured Treponemataceae bacterium | reverse complement strand
AATTTATAGTTGTCGGCTGTTACGTTCATTTCAAGCATTACTCTGTCTCGGGCATCCAACACTGCTTCAAAAAGCATCTTCAATTCCATTATTTTTTGTTTTTTTGTAGGGTCCTTCATAGCCTCTTTTGAAGCAAACATACGAGTAGAACTTGTAGTAACAGTATCTACAATACGAAGTCCATTTTCAATAAGAGTGCGCCCTGTAGAGGTGTTGTCAATAATCATATCTGCATCATCTGGGGGGAAAACCTCTGTGGCACCTGTTGTTCGCACAACAACGGCATTATAACCTTTTTCCTTTAGCCAGTCAGTAGCAATCTTTTCGTACTCGGTTGCAACAATTATTCTCTTTGCCTTCAAGGCAGCATCATCAAGTTCATTCGGAACTGCAGCAACAATACGCACGCCGTCAAAACCTAAGTCCATAATTTCTTCAACATCTGCACTCGTTTCTTGTACCCAATCAACCCCTGTGAATCCACAGTCATGTGCCCCCAACTCAAGTAACTTTCCTATATTTTGAGGCTTCATAACTTTTGCTTCAAGGTCATCCTGATTCACTGTTGGCCTGTATGCTCTGTCCGGTAGCTTTATAGTAATTCCCGCCCCTGAAAACAATCCAACAACATTCTCATAAATCCTGCCCTTGGGCAATAATATCTTTAATTTTTCCATACAATAATGGTATCAAAAATTATAAAAATTGTATAGAGGTATATAACTACTTGTTTTCCCTTATTTTTTTACAAGGATTTCCAAAGGCGATTGTATTGCTTTCTATATTTTTTGTTACAATACTTCCTGCTCCGATTACAACATTATCCCCAATAGTCACACCAGGCATAATTATTGCCCCTCCTCCAATCCAAACATTGTCACCTATAATGACAGGGGCTGTCTGTGTTTTGCAAAACTCAAAACTCCCATCCTCTTTTGGGACTCCAAATCTATCTCGTACATTTGTCGGATGAAAGGCCGTGTAAATCTGTACATTCGGTGCAATAAGGGCATTGTTACCAATTATTATTTTGTTATCATCTAAAAAAGTGCAATTCATATTTACCTCACAGTTATTTCCAAAATAAATATTATTACCATAATCAACAAAAAATGGAGATGTTATCCAAAGATTCTCTCCGCTTCCACCAAGTAGCTCTATTAAGATGCTTCCCTTCCCTTCTGTATCTTCTGAATTAAGGTTATTATATTCTCGAATTAAGTTTTTTGCCTTGTGCCATTGCTCTAACAATTCCTTGTCACCACAATCATACAGTTCCCCTGCAAGCATCTTTTCTCTTTCTGTCAAAACAAAGCCTCCTTATCAACTACATACCTTCTCTTTTTTTAAACCATGCGATTATACTGCCAATATATCTTAAGGCGCACAAAATGTAAACAGCTTTTTTTCTTCCAATTAGAAAACATAATTACCTCCCAAATGTTTCACGTGAAACATTTTTTGCAACAACTCATATGGCCACAGCTTTCGCAGATTAATGGGATTTTAACTTTTTAAAGCCAAAAGAGGGATGTTTAAGGTGGAGGCCTAATAAAAGTACAATATTTTTCAGAAATATTCATGATGGAAAGTTTTTCATTTTTACACAGACTTTAACGGTGCAAAGAATAGAAATCTGCATAATCTCATTAATCCGAGAATAAAAACTGTAATAGTTTAAATAAAAAAAGAGCGGCACCTCATTTGAGTTCCGCTCTTATTGTTTCACGTGAAACATTTACTCTGTATCTGTTTCAGCAGCAATCTTATCAAAGCCTATAACAAAGTCTGGTGGGTCAATTTTTAAGATACAAATTCCCATACTTGTTCTTGCTTGCTTATTAATTTTAGATGCCTCAAGCTTTAATGTTTTACCTGTGCTTGTTATACACATAACTTCATCTTTTGGAGAAACAGAGATAACAGAAACAACTTCCCCTGTCTTATCAGTTATCTTGTAGCCTTTTTGCCCAGAAGTAGCTCTACCATGTGGGCTAAACTCATCAAAAGCGACCCTCTTACCAAATCCATGCTCGGTAACTAAAAGCATTTCATTATCGCTTGTAACTTTTTCTGCTCCTGCAAGCTCATCACTTGAAGCAAGTTTAAGACCTGTAACCCCGCCGGAGCCACGCCCCATTACGCGTACTTGTGTTTCATCTAGACGAAGCACTTGTCCTCTTCTAGAAACTAAAACCATTTCGTCTTTGCCCTCTGTGAGAATTGCTGAAACAATCTTATCTCCTGCAGCTAGGTTAATTGCAATAATACCACGGGTTTTTGCATTTTTAAATGCGCTTGTTTTTACTTTAATTACCTTACCACTTGCTCCAGCCATAAAGAGGTATGTTTCATCACTAAACTCTTTAAGAGAAACTACCGTTGCAATTTCTTCATTAGCACCAATTGCTAATAACGCTTTTATATGTGAGCCTCTAGAATTTCTTCCTGCTTCTGGAATTTCGTGAACTTTAATCCAGTACGCTTTTCCTTCAGTTGATATAAACATAATATGATCATGTGTAGAGGCAATAAATATTTGCTTAATGTAATCATCTTCTACAAGCTTTGCGCTGTTAGAGCCTTTTCCACCCTTGCCTTGATTTTTGTATGAGGTAACAGGAACTGTTTTAATATAGCCAAGATGCGAAATGAGGATAACCATATCTTCTTCTTTTATCAAATCTTCAATGTTTATCTCTTCTACTTCATCAGATATAATATCAGTTCTCCTGTCATCCCCAAATTTTTCAGAAAGTTCTTGTGTTTCCATTTTGACAATATTTAATATTTTGTCAGGGTGGGCAAGGAGATCTTTACACTTTTCTATAAACAATTCAAGCTCTTCAAGCTCTGTTTTAAGCGTTTCAATTTCAAGACTGGTAAGTCTTTTTAGTTGCATGTCAACAATTGCTTGTGCTTGAATATCATCAAATTCGAATCGTTCCATAAGAGCATTCTTTGCAGTTTGAGTATCTCTTGATGCTCTTATTATTTTAATAACTTCGTCAATATTATTAATAGCCACAATAAGCGCTCGTAGAATATGAGCTCTTTCTTCTGCCTTTTTGAGTTCATATTGAATGCGCCGTGTAACAACTTCATTTCTGTGTTCAACAAAATACTGAACCAAAGATTTCAAAGTTAAAAGTTCTGGCCTTCCTTTTACAAGAGCTAAGTTGTTATAGTTAAAAGATGATTGTAGAGCTGTCTTTGAAAAAAGCTGATTTAGAACGACTTTTGTGTTTGCTCCGCGTTTTAATTCAATTACAATTCTAAGACCTGATCTATCAGAGCTTTCATCGTTAATTGCAGATATACCATCAATTGTTTTTTCTCTTGCTAGCTCTCCAATTCTTTCACACAATGTAGTGGTATTTACTTGATATGGAACTTCGGTAAAAACAATACTCTCTTTTCCTTTTTTATCAACTTCGATCGTAAAGCGACCTCGAAGGATAACTTTGCCCTTACCTGTTTTAAAAGCTTGTTTAATTCCTTTGCGTCCAAAAATAATACCGCCAGTTGGAAAGTCTGGGCCACGCATAATTTTACAAAGGTCGTCTATAGTTATTTCTGGGTTATCAATATAAGCAGCAACAGCTTCAGCTATTTCTCGCAAGTTATGAGGTGCCATGTTTGTTGCCATACCAACCGCAATACCAGAAGAACCGTTTGCTAATAAGAATGGAAACTTGCCTGGAAGAACAGTTGGCTCTTTTGTAGACTCATCAAAGTTAGGGATAAAATCTACCGTTTCTTTTTTTATATCTTCTACCATAGTTTCAGCAAGCTTTGTAAGCTTTGCCTCTGTGTAACGGTAGGCCGCTGCAGGGTCTCCACCAATGGTACCAAAGTTTCCTTGAGGTTGAATTACAGGGTATCGGAGGGAAAAGTCTTGTCCCAGTCGTACTAGAGCATCGTAAACAGAAGCATCACCATGTGGGTGATAACTACCCAATACATCCCCTACAATTTTAGCACATTTTCTCGTAGGACTTGAGTACCGTAAGCCTCTTTCTTCCATCGAATAAAGAATACGTCTGTGTACTGGTTTTAATCCGTCACGAACATCTGGAAGAGCACGGCTTACAATAACTGACATTGAATAGTCAATGTATGCCTTTTTCATTTCCTCTTCAATCGGGATTGGTATAAGAATTCCACCCTCGGGTGTTTTAACTTCTTCCATCTATTTATCTCCTAGTAAGGTGTCTTTCTTTATTAAACATCAAGATTTGCATAAACAGCATTTTCTTCAATGAACTTACGCCTAGGCTCAACTTCTTCACCCATGAGGGTACTGAATATGTGGTTTGCCTCAATTGCATCGGGAAGGGTAACTTGCATCATTCTTCTTCTTGCAGGATCCATAGTTGTTTCCCAAAGTTGAATCCCATCCATTTCACCAAGACCCTTATAGCGTTGAACATTAATTTTTTCGCCATCTTTTCCAATTTCTTTTATAATTGCATCACGCTCATTATCGTTATACACATACCATTCTTTTTTGTTAAAAGATATTTTATATAAAGGTGGCATAGCTAAATAGACATGCCCTTTTTCAATAAGTTCTTCCATGTGTCTAAAGAAGAAAGTTAAAATAAGTGTTCTAATGTGAGAACCGTCAACGTCCGCATCAGCCATTATAATTACTTTGTGATATCGTAATTTTTCGATATTAAAATCTTTTCCAATTCCTGTTCCTAAAGAAGCAATAACCGGCTGAAGTTTTTCATTACTTATAACTTTTTCTGGCCTTGTTCTTTCAACGTTAAGCATTTTACCCCAGAGAGGAAGAATTGCTTGTGTTTTACTGTCTCTACCTTTTTTAGCTGAACCGCCGGCAGAGTCCCCTTCCACTATGTATACTTCACATTGTGAAGGGTCTTTTAAAGAACAGTCTGCAAGTTTTCCAGGAAGACCAAAACTATCTAAGGAGCTTTTTCGTCTTGTTGCTTCTTTTGCTTTACGAGCTGCAATTCGAGCCATGGCTTCTGAAACACACTTTTCGAGGATGTGCTCAATAATTTTCGGATTTTGTTCAAAAAAGAGTGTTAGGTTTTCTGTCATTAAAGAATCTACGATACCACGAACTTCTGTATTTCCTAACTTTGTTTTTGTTTGTCCTTCAAACTGAGGCTCTGGAACTTTAGTAGAAATGACGGCAGCAATACCTGCACGAACATCTTCACCTGTTAGCTTTTCTTCTTTTTCCATTTTTTTCTGAAGTTTTGCATTGTTCTTTAAGAACTCATTCATTACACGAGTCAGAGCAGATTTAAATCCTTCTAGGTGAGTTCCACCCTCTTTAGTATTAATGTCATTTACAAAGGATAAAATGTTTTCATTATACCCATCATTGTATTGAAGAGCTATTTCTACAACAACATCTTCTTTTTCACCACAAATAAAAACTGGCTCAGCTGGGGTAACAGATTTTCCTTCATTTAGATACTTTACAAAGTGGCGTATACCACCATCAAACTGAAATACAACCTCTTTGGGAGTTGATAGTCTTTCATCTCTAAAGGTTATTGTTACACCACTGGTAAGAAAAGCTAGCTCTCTGAGCCTGTTACAAAGCACATCAAAGTTGTGCGTTGTGGTTTCAGAAAAAATTGTAGGGTCTGGCTTCCAACGAATTGTTGTCCCCCTTCTATCTGATGTTCCAATTTCTTTAACAGGTGCTTGGCTCTTTCCAATCTTAAATTCTTGAAAGTATTTTTTTCCTTCTTTTTCAACATATGCTTCTAGTGTTGTTGATAGTGCATTTACACATGAAACACCAACCCCGTGAAGCCCCCCAGAAACTTTATAAGAACCTTTATCAAATTTACCCCCAGCATGAAGTTTTGTAAGTACCAATTCAAGAGCACTTATACCTTCGCCAGGGTGAATATCAATAGGAATACCACGACCATTATCTTCAACACGAACAAAATCATCTGGTTCTAAAACAACAAGTATCCTATCACAATGACCAGCCATTGCTTCATCAATAGAGTTGTCCACAACTTCATAAACAAGGTGATGTAACCCATCTGGTCCCGTTGACCCAATATACATACCTGGTCTTTTGCGAACGGCTTCAAGTCCTTTTAAAACTTGAATATTAGTGGCTGAATAATTGGCTGTCATAGTTATTCCTTTTTTTATGAAAAAAATCGAGAATTCATTATATCTGTATTGCAGAAAAAAGTAAAGGTAGGTTATAATACGAATATGCCTACAAGTAATTACATAGATTTTTGGAAAGAAGCCATATCTCAAATAAAGAATACTCTAAATGAAGAAGGAAGGTCATCAGAATATGATATGTGGTTTTTACCCCTTTCATATATTGATTCAAAAGACACAACAATAACTATTGCTTTTCCTTCATTATTTATGAAAGAAAATTTTTTTTCTAGAGACTATGATAAAATACTTGTTGATAAAATGAAAGAACTTACAGGTAGAGATTTTTCATTTGATCATATAGTAAAAGCTGTTGAAAAGCCTACTTCAGTAAATGAAGCGGAAGCAGATGATAATATCCCCTCAAAAAAAGTATCAAAAAAAGCAGAAAAGGAAATTCAAAAAGATCATCCTGATATGAATTCTGCATATACTTTTGATTCTTTTGTTACCGGAGATAATAACTCCTTTGCCTATAATGCAGCCTTAGCTATATCAAAAAATGCTGGTAAACTTTATAATCCAGTATTATTTTATGGTGGTGTTGGGCTTGGAAAAACACATCTTTTACAAGCAATCGGAAATGCACTCCATGAAAATGGGTATAAAAAAATAATATATATTACTGCAGAAAATTTTACAAATGAATTTATTTGGGCCATAAAAGATAAAGCTAATCAAAAATTTGTAAATAAATATAGAACTGCAGATATATTACTTATTGATGATATTCACTTTTTACAAGGAAAGTCATCAACACAAGAAGAGCTTTTTCATATTTTTAATTCTCTTTATGAAGCAAATAAGCAAATTGTATTCACTTGTGATAGGCCTATTACAGAATTAAAAGATATTACAGAAAGATTAAAATCTCGTTTCGGTAGAGGCTTAAATGTAGACTTACTCCCTCCTCAATATGAAACGAGAATTGCAATTTTAGAAAAAAAACTCGATTATTTAAGAACTCAAATATCTCCTAAAATTATTGATAATATACCAAAAGAAGTACTTAACATTATAGCTCAAAATATAGAAACAAATGTAAGAGATTTAGAATCATGTTTAACAACAATTATTGCTTATGCAGAATTAACAGGTACGACTTTAACCGAAGACATTACATATAACCAACTCAGAGACAAGTTTTCAGCTCCTCAACAAGGAAACGTAAGTATAGATATAATTCAACGAGTTGTAGCTGAAGAATATAATATTTCTATTTCTGATATAAAAGGAAAAACAAGAAAAAAGAACATTGTATTTGCAAGACAAATAGCCATGTACATAGCTCAAAATCTAACAGAATATTCAACTACCGAATTAGGATTAGAGTTTGGAAACAAAGATCATACAACAGTTATGCACTCATGTAAAAAAATAGAAAATGATATTAAAAATGATTCTAAGTTAGATTATAAAATACAAGGTATAATGAAAACTATAAAGGATTATAAAAGACATTAAAATAATGTACACAAATTGTTAATAATGTGTTAATATATATCTATAAAGTCTAGATGTTGTTAATATGTGTATAAAATAAGCTCAAAAATTAGAGAGTTGTTAGTATAATAAAGTATTGTTATATATAAAAATAAAAGGTTTTTAACATATTAACAGCCCTTATTATTACTATTATTATTATATATATTATATAATAAACTTGGAGGAAATATGAAGTTTATATTTGAAAGAGATGCAATGTTAAAAGAAATAGGAATTGCACAAGAAATTATCTCTACAAAAAATGCATTATCTATTCTTTCTAATGTATTATTAATTGCAGAACAAAATACATTAATAATTAAAGCAACCGATGTTAAGGTAACCTTTGAAACAAAAATACCTATTGAGGTAGAAGAAACAGGAACTACTACTATTTTTTGTGATAAATTTATTAGTATTTTAAATTCACTTCCTTCAGGAAATGTAGAGTTTTTACATAAAGACAATGATGTTATAATTAAACCTATAACTAAAAAAGTACGTTTTCAATTAAAATCTATGGCAAGTGATAAATTTCCTGAATTTTCAGTCGAAGAAAATATGCAGTGGTTTGATTTTTCAGCTAAAGATTTTAAAGAAATGATAACACAAACTATATTTGCTGTTTCAGATGATGAAACAAGATTTTTTATGAATGGTGTATATTTTGAAAAAGAGGGTGAAAACTTTATAATGGTTGCAACCGATGGAAGAAGACTTTCTTATATTTCAAAACCTGTTTTTGAGGATATAAATTTTGAACCATGCATAGTACCTCCTAAAATTTTGAGTCTTTTATTAAAAAGAGCTTCATCTGAAGGAAATATTTCTATTGCAATAAATAAAAGTAATATTTATTTAAAATTTGGAAACTACAATTTTAGTTCAGTTTTAATTGATGGACAATTTCCAAATTACAAACGTGTTATACCTGAATCACAAGAAAAGAAATTTCAAATAAACAGAAGAGACTTAACTGAAGCTTTAAAAAGGGTTGGATTATTGGTAGAAAAAAAATCTGGCAGAATTTATTTTTCACTTACAGATGGAACACTTTCTATATCATCACAAGAGGTTGAAATAGGAAATGCAAAAGAAGAACTTCCATGTAGATATGCAGGTGAAGAAATGTCAATGGCCTTAAATTGTATTTATGTGGAAGATCCTTTAAAAATAATTAATACAGAATATCTCAATTTTGAATTTACAGAATCTATGAAAGCAATAACAATAAAACCTGAACCAGAAGCTGACTTTTTCCATATTGTTATGCCTATGCAAATGGAGTAAGGGAGTGCCCTTTATTTCAGTTTCTCTTTTTAACTTTAGGAACTTAGAAAATTGTGATATAAATTTATCATCAAAAGAAGTTTTTTTTGTAGGAGAGAATGGACAGGGAAAAACAAATTTTCTTGAAAGTTTATATTTATCTGCATATGGTTCTTCTTTTAGAACAAAAAGAGAATCTGAAATAATTTTTGAGGGAAATGATTCATTTTCTGTAAGGTCTCTTTTTGATAGTGATGTTAATAAAGCAGACCTTGTAACAATACAATTTAATAATAACAAAAAGAAAATTCTGAAAAATGGAAAAACACTCAAAGACAGAAAAGATTTAATAAATACTATACCTTGTGTTCTTTTTTCTCACAATGATTTAGATTTTGTTGTAGGGGAGCCTGAGAGAAAAAGGTTTTTTATAGACCAATCTTTATCAATGTATGATATTTTATATATTGATACAATGAGAAGATATAAAAAAATCCTAAAAAGCAGAAACTTATTATTAAAAAATGAACAATATGAAACATTGGAAGCCTTTGATGAAGGTCTAGTAGTTGAAGGAAGAGAAATTGTAAAAAAAAGGGCACTTGCTATTTATAATTTTAACAGAATTTTTTCACCTTTATATGAAAAAGTAACAGGAATAAAAAATGTAAAGCTTCACTATGAATCACAGTGGGAAAACAAAAAAAAAGAAGAAGTTCTACAAGTACTCCATGAAAAAAAGAATGCTGATAAAATAATGAAAACAACCCTCTCAGGACCTCACAGAGATAAAATAAGTTTTGTTTGCAACAATAAAAATTTTGTTCCCACAGCTTCAACAGGACAGTGCAGGCTTTCAGCTATACTTTTGAGAGTTTGCCAAGCAGTGCATTTTACAGAAATTACACAAAAAAAACCTGTCTTATTAATGGATGATGTATTATTGGAACTTGACCCAAAAAAAAGAGAAATAATTACATCTCTATTGCCGGAGTATGACCAACTTTTTTGCACATTCTTACCAGGCGAGCCATATGAAAAGTATAAAAAAGAGACAACCCTCATTTACAATGTTGAAAAAGGAAAAGTATATGAAGTATGATGAAAATATAAAATCTGCATCAGAAATTTTGGAAACCTATTTTTCAAGTCTTCTTGGAGGTAAAATTGAGGAATATAATGCACAAGATAAGGGTTGGAAAAAGGTTTTGCTAACAATTCCAAAAGATGGCGAAAAAATGGTAGCACATAGCACCATCAAAGAAATAAAAAATGGATGTATGCATATTGAAACAGATCATTCTGGATGGATTCAGCTTTTACAACTTCATAAAACAAAAATACTAACGGCATTAAAAAAGGAATTTCCCAGCTTAACTATAAAAAGTTTTTCTTTTAGTGTAAAAGAAAAGTAGAAAAGTTCACTTACATACTTGACCAAAGTATAAAAAAAATGGTATTCTATGAAACCTGTTTAGAAAATTCCGAGAAGGCTATGAAAGTATCTTTCTTGATATAATAAGGAGACGTGTTCCATGAAAAGGACATATCAACCCAGTAGAGTAAAAAGAAATAGAAAATTTGGTTTTAGAGCTCGTATGAAAACTCGCGGTGGTAGAATGATTTTAAAACGCCGTAGAGCAAAAGGTCGATACAAGCTATCTGTTTCTGATGAGAAAAAACCGTACTAGTCTGTAAGTATTAGGGATGGAAAATACCTTGTCTAAAGAAAAAGGTTTTGCACTTGAAGAAAAAATAAAAAAATCTTCAGATATTCAAAATCTGTTTAGAAAAGGGAAAAAGGTAAGTACCAATGGAGCAAAATTGTTTTTTTTGCCCAATGATCTCTCTTTTAATAGAATTGCGTTTACTCTTCCCCGTGGATATGGAAATGCCGTCGAAAGAAATTACAGTAAAAGGTTAAGTAGAGAAGCATATCGCCACGTAAAAAAAGATATTAAAAGTGGCTATGATATGGTTTTGTTAGTTTATAGAGGAAGTGATACTCTTTCCTCTAGGAATGACCAAATTTGTTTTTTATACAAAAAAGCAGGTTTGTTATGAATAAGCTAATATCATCAGTTCTTTGTTTCTTTATCAGATTTTATCAGATTTGTATCTCCCCTTTTTTTCCTCCCTCTTGTAGATTTTATCCAAGTTGTTCTCGTTATGCTCTTGAAGCAATAAAGAAACATGGAGCTTGGAAAGGATTTGTTTTATCTTTTACAAGAATACTACGGTGTAACCCCTACTGTAAGGGTGGTTATGACCCTGTTCCTTAAAAAGATAGTATAATTAGGAGAAAAATATGGATAAAAATACCGTTTGGGCCATAGTCCTTTCAACAGTTGTTATTTTAGGTTGGATGTTTTATCAATCTGTTATAATGCCTCCTGTTGAAGAGACTGCAATTACTGAAACGCCAATCGCCGTTTTAGATGAGAGCGTTGCCGTTCAAAATGACTCTAATCAAGACAATCAAATACAAACACAATTAGAACAAGAAGAAATTCTAATAGAGGAACACTTTGTAATATCTACTGAATTTGTAGATATTACCCTCACAAATAGGGGTGGTGATATTATCGGATATCAGCTTAAAGAACACTTAGTAGGTTCAAACGGTGTTGAAATGGCTGAAAATATTACTGACAACAATAGAGCATTGGCTCTTTCTCTTGGAACAAATGACAATGCTATTATAAATGATATTTTTCAGGTAGAACTTATTGATGATTATACAATAGGCTTTTCAAAAACATATACCACTTCAACTGCAGGACAAACGGAATACTATTCAATAAAAAAACTATATACATTTGACCCAAGTGAGTATCTCTTCAAATTAGACATCCGCTTTGAAGGTGATGGCTATGAAAAACGTGCTTCTTCAGATGTTGCATATACTTTGCGCTCTTCTCCTCAAATTGGCCCATACTATGACCCTGGAGTTGATAGATATGAGCATAGAACTTTTTATTCATACGATGGAAAAGCTCGCGATAAACGCTTAGGCGAAGGCGATATAGAAGTATATGATGACACCTTTAATTGGGTTGGAGTTGCAGGTAAGTATTTTACACAGCAGATCGTAACTACTGACTCATCTACAATAAAGGATGCTATATATTCGACCGTTGGACATGTTGATGATTTTTATAATGCACAAGTTTCAATTGAGAGAAAAGCAACTAATCAAGCTTCTATTCAAGATACCTATTACGTATACATGGGGCCAAAAGTTGATAACACTATGGTAATGTATAATGATGCAGAAGAAAATAATTGGGGCCTTTCTAATCTTCGAATTGATGAAATATTAAGTTCAGGATGGCTAGCTTGGCTAGAAGCAATTCTAAAATTTCTTATGGAAATTTTTTATAGCATCATTCCAAACTGGGGTGTATCAATTATTCTTATGACTATTGTTCTAAAAATAGGAATGTATCCACTTACAAAAAAGAGCTCTATGGCAACTCTTAGAATGCAAGAGCTACAACCACAAATTAAAGAAATTCAAGAAAAATATAAAGGTAATCCTGAAAAATTAAATACTGAAATGGCTAAATTTTATAAAGAAGCAGGATATAATCCGATGTCTGGATGTTTACCGCTTTTAATTCAATTTCCATTAATTTTTGCTATGTTTGGATTGTTCAACAACTATTTTGAATTCCGTGGTGCTATGTTTATTCCTGGTTGGATACCAGACCTTTCTATAAGTGATAGTGTTGGTGTGTTTCCTGAAGGAATACCTTTTATTGGTGGAATGACTATAAGCGTTCTCCCCGTAATTTATGTAGCTTCACAGTTACTATTTACAAAAATAACTCAGTCCACTGCAACAGCTGCAAGTAATTCCCAAATGAAAATGATGATGTATTTAATGCCTTTAATCTTTTTCTTTATGTTTTATACAGCGCCAGCAGGATTGCTACTATATTGGACAGTAAGTAACTTCTTGCAACTTGTGCAACAACTTACTATAAATAAAATAATGCATGCAAAAAGAAAAGAAATGGGAATAGCAGAGCCCAAAAAAGAAGTTGCGCTTCCGCCAAGTGCAAAAAAACGAAAAAAAATTAATACGCGAGGTGTATTATGATATATGAATATGAAGCAAAAACAGAAAAAGAAGCCATTGAAATGGCGGCAAACGAACTTGGTTTAAGTCAAGATCAGTTTGATGTTGAAATTGTTGAAGCCCAAAAAAATAGTATTTTTAAAAAAGGCTTCGTAAAAATCAAAGTGCACGTTGAAGGAAATGGTGGAAACAAACAAACAGAACCTTCTACACAAAGAAGTACAATGTTTGCAAATCCTCTTCCCAAAGATGAATTTGAAAAAAGCGTTATTGATTTTGTGGAAAATGTAATTAGCAAGATGGGATATGATGGCAAGGCTGAGGTTCTTTTTAGAGAAGATAAAAAATTTGGTCTTAAAATTACATCCTCAAACTCATCTATGCTTATTGGGCGAAAGGGTAAAAATCTTGATGCTCTACAACTTTTAGCAAATGTATATGCAGGCAGACTGGGAAGAGAAGACTCACGAATAGTTCTTGATAGCGAAAACTATCGCATTAGAAGAGAAGAGTCTCTAGTGCGTCTAGCATATGTTACAGCCGATAAGGTAAGAACAAAAAGAACACCTATTTTGCTTGAGCCAATGAATCCATTTGAGCGACGCCTAATCCATACAACTTTAAACGACATCGGAGATATTGAAACAAAAAGTGAAGGTGAAGGCTTATACAAACAAGTAAGAGTGCTGTTTAAAGGTGTAAGATGAAAAGACTAACCTTTTTTTTAGTGTTAGTAAGTATATCAGTGACTGTCGCATCACAAGAAAAAACGTTACAGAGTCATAACATAGAAGACTTGTTTTCAAATGATGTTGTTCAAGCCTTGGTTACAGACGGAGAAATACAGAGAAATTTCTACGGCGAAAAAAATATTTCATTAGAACTTGCCCCCAACACAGAAATGGGCTTACAAGCAAAAAATTATTGGCAAAGAGAAAAAGAGCCTGTCTTTGTCGTTGAGTCTCTATATCTTTTAGATAAAAATGAGGCAAACGAAGAAAACACAGTCGAAGAAATATCAAGCATATTACGAAACCTTTCAAAAATGACAGGTATAGAATACTTTTCTACTTCAAGGCAAATTTGGGAAGTTTTGTACACAGAAGTATATACCGTTAATAATCCTGAAGAAAAATTAAAAATTGAAGATCCAATAAATGAAGATATAGAAAATTTAGTAAGTTATGTATACCAAAAAGATAGGTCTTTAAGTGGAACAGTATATGAGTTTTCATATTTTAATAACGAGCAAGAAGTCTCTTTTAGAGGGATAAACACTGAAAACATAATGTATAAAGGATTTCCTTTTCCAATTGTAAAGCCTGAAAATCTTGTATTAACTCTTATAGCAACAGATGTAGGCGATTCTATTGTATTTTATGTTTTGGTACAAGCAGATGTTCCCAAAATACCCTTTGTTTCAGAGCGTCTTGCAAATTCGTTTTCATCAAGGGCGGATGCAATATTTAAGTGGTGCGTAGATATGTATAAGGATACAGAATAATAATCCTAGTAGGAGAAATGATGAATAAAAAAACACAATTTTTTATGCTTATTAGTATGATACTGATTTTTGGAGGTTGTTCAGTGAGTGCAAAAGAAAATGCAGCAATTGCAGGTAAAGATGGTATATTTGCTATCATGGAAACAAGTAAAGGTGACATCGTTTTAGAATTACACTATAAAGATACACCACTTACCGTTACAAACTTTGTAGGATTGGCAGAGGGAACTTTGGATGCTGCAAACGGAAAGCCTTTTTATGATGGTTTAATTTTTCACAGAGTTATAAATGATTTTATGATTCAAGGTGGAGACCCTGAGGGAACTGGACGCGGTGGTCCTGGATATCGTTTTGATGATGAAATTGTTTCTCATCTAAAGCATGACAGAGAAGGGATCCTTTCTATGGCTAATGCAGGTCCAGGAACAAATGGAAGCCAGTTTTTTATTACACACAATGAAACCCCATGGCTCGATGGAAAACATACCGTTTTCGGAGTAGTTATCGATGGTCAAGATGTTGTTGATGCAATAGAACAAGATGATGAAATAGAAAAACTAACAATTGTTAGAAACGGATCAGATGCTGAGAAGTTTACAGCAACACAAGCAGATTTTAATGAAAGAAGCTTACATGCAAATCAAAATGCGCAAAAAGCAAAAGAACAAGCATTTGCCTCTGTTATAGCTGATATTGAAAAACAATTTCCGAATGCAAAAAAAGATGAAAATGGGATTTATTATACAACAACAAAAGAAGGAACAGGTGCAGCTGTTGGCAAAGGAAAACAAGTTGCAACACACTATCGTGGTTACTTACTAAGTGGGCAAACATTTGACTCTTCACAAGGGAGAGACCCACTTGCTTTTGGAACAGGTGCAGGACAAATGATACCAGGCTTTGATATTATGGTTCAAGATATGAAAATTGGAGAAAAAAGAACAATTGTTCTTCCTCCAGATTTAGCATATGGTGCAAATGGTATCCCTGGAGTTATACCAGGAAATTCTTATCTATGCTTTGATGTAGAATTAGTAAGTGCTCGCTAAGAGCAATAAAAAAAAGGGCTTTTTAAGCCCCTTTTTTTATTTGTAAAATTCTTTTACATGTAGCAAATTCTATATGAGCCAACATGTTTAAAGCCAATGTTTGAATATGCCTTTATTGCGGCAGCATTATCAGTCCTAACGAACAGCGATACATTTTTTTCTATCGCTTGTAAGAGGTTAGCAACTAAAATTTGGGCAAACCCATTATTTCTGTATGCTGAATCAGTATAAATACCACCTAGCTGAACATAGTTGAAACCGCAGGCATTTGTTCCTGCCATAGATACAAATTTATTAGTATCCTTATCTAAAATAGCAAATACAGTATGTTTTGACAGCCTTTCTTTTATAATGCTACGACACGCTTTTTCTGAGATTGTTTTTCCCATAGGTAACACCTCTTCATACTGATAACCGAGCTGTAAATTATAAAGCATATCTTCGTCATCTATGGTACACTTACACAACTGATACGAGCTTTCTTGCAAGCCTTTCTTTAATTTAATAGAAACATCTTGTTTTGAGTACTGCATGAGGTGGTAATTATTTATAGATTTTGGCGGGGCCAGTAAAAGGCTTTCAAAAAGTTCAGAGCTTTTTACCGTGCCACCAAGGGAAAACAGTGTTTTCTTTTGGAAAAAAGTTTTCAATAGCTTAGAGGCATCACAAGGTATAACATGGTGTAAAACAATTCCAGTATCAGTAATCAAAAAGACACCTAGAATAGAGTCTGCGCAGAGCGAAAACGTTTTTTTCCTTATGGCATATATTGCTTGCCCTTTTGCGTTCTTAGATTTAATGATTTTTAAAACTCTATCAACTAGCGAAACACACATGTGTTCATACGGTAACAAAAAATCAAGTATCAGAGAAAGCTGTTTATTATTTACCGAAATAAGTTCCAGCTTTTCACTCATTCAACATCCATCGGTAAGGTTCCTCGTGGAACATAGTCTCCGGCAAGGGCAGAAAAGGCCGCTCGAAAGGAGAAATCTGAGTAACTGTACGCTAAAAGAATGGTATCTGCCCAGTCAAAATCGAAAACATGGACAGGTTCAAGCACAGAAATAACAATAACTTTTTTTCCACTGTTGGCTAAGTACTGGGCAACTTGTCTACTAGTTGTATTTGAAACACAAATTATTATTGTATCGTAGCCTTGCGCTGCTGAAAGGAGACGGAAGCCAGCACTGCTAATGTCAGCCTGCGAAAGGTTATACCCAAAAAAATGGTAATCTACATTTTCATAACGATTTGAGGCTTCATTAAATACTTCCTGAAATTGAGCAGCTACCAAAACACTTTCTTGTTGGGCTTTTTCTACTGTGTATGGAAAATCTCCTTCTTTATACACTGTAATTGAACGCGCTGCTTGTGCTGTAAAAAAGCTCTCAGCTTCTGGGTCTGGTACTAGAGAAGGGATAGCCGCTATGTCTGGGAAAATAGGTACAGGGTTATTCCCCTTAAAATAGTCTAATTTTGATAAAATAACTCGATAAGCAGCTCTTTTTACTGTAGCATTAAAGTCATCATCCGTTTGCATCAATAACGAAGAGCTTGACCATACATTTTCATTTAGCTGTGGCGTTGTAGAAGAAATCACTATATCGTTACCAGCGCGTATTGCTAAGTGTACAGCCGTTGAAAGACTTCCTGTATATGTTGTTGCACCGTTCATCATCATATCATCGGTTATTATAAGTCCCTTATACCCCATTTCATCTCGTAATAGATCTGTTAAAAAAAACTTAGAAAGAGAGGCGGGTTCACCTGTTTCCATAACAGAGGGAAAGCTTAAGTGCCCTGACATAATAGCAGGAATCCCTTCTTCTATAAGGTACTGAAAGGGAACTAATTCACGTTCAAACAAGGTTTCATAATCAGCTGAAATAACAGGTAAAAGGCCATGTGAGTCTATTCCCGTGTCTCCGTGGCCTGGAAAATGCTTGGCGGTTGGAATAACGCCTGCTGCTAAACTTCCTTCAGAAAAAGAAGCCCCTAAAACTCCTACATAATGTGGGTCTACACCAAAAGAGCGGCTCGCAATTACAGTTGAATCTATATTCGTATAAAGATCTACAGTTGGAGCAAAATTCATATTAATGCCTAAGGCTCTAAGCTCACGTCCTATATAATAGCCCGTGTGCCACGAGTCTGATGGATACCCAGAAGCTCCTATAGCCAAATTTCCCGGTGTATCACTTGTTGTTCCTTTAACGTGGCGTATTAAACCTCCCTCTTGGTCAGTTGCAACATACAAAGGAATTTGAAACCGAGTATTCTGTGCTTGCTGCTGTAGGAAACTAACAGCTTGCGCTACTTCTATTTCATCCTCTGTATCCCACCCAAAAACTTTTACACTTCCAATCTCTCGAAGAGTAACCCACTGATTTAAGAGTGGTGGAACATCAGACCCAGCCCACCCAAACATTAAAATTTGCGCTAAAAGCTCATCATCGGTCATTCTAGAAATAATTTCTTGTGCAAGAATATCATTTGGATAATTACTCCAAAACGTGATAGCTTCATCTTCTCTAATTTCTTGGGAAAACAAAGTTGTAAGAAAAAATACTTGAAGTATAACTGCTAAACGCATATTCTTTTTTTGTATAAAATAATTTTTCATATAGTTATAAATCCTTTAAAAGGGCTCTTTTTGTCGCAAGATTGCCTATAATAAAAAAAAGTACCGCTAACCAAATACATATAAATGTAAAAAGGTGATATAAAGTAAACGGCTCACTGTACAAAAATACTCCTATTAAAAATGCAATAGTTGGGCTAGAAAACATAATAATTCCTATAAGCGAAAAAGGTGTTTTTTTTACGCCTGTTGAAAAAAGCAACAATGGAAGGGAGGTTAAAATTCCTGCAAAAGGAAGAAAAATAAATTGCCACCCTGAAAGCACTGATAAAGCGCCTTGATTATGTAATTCAGCATTGAAAATAAAAACTATTGCCACAGGAAGAATAAAAAGGGTTTCAACGACCATTGTTGTATTACTATCCGAAAAAACAACTTTTTTTACAAGACTGTATAAAACAAATGTCATGCAAATAAAAACGGACATGAGAGGGAATTGTCCATACGCTAAAACAGAAATAGACACCCCTAATAGCGCAAAAAAAACAGCAACCCATTGAATTTTTTGTAATTTTTCCTTATATAAAAATACGCCTATAAAAATAGAAAATATGGGAGATAAATAATATGCTATGCTTGTTTCAAGAATTCTACTTGAATTTACGGCCACAATGTACAAGCCCCAATTTAGTGAAATAAGAATTCCTGCAAGAAGCAACAAAAAAGTTTCTTTTTTACTTCTAAAAACAACTTTAAGAGAGGCAATATTTTTTTTAAGTAGCAATATAATCAAACAGAAAATGAATGACCATGCAACTCGAGATGCTAATATATAAACAGGGGTAACAGCTGCTAATTGTTTCCAAAAAATAGGCATTAAACCCCATATAATGTAGCATAAAACGATATATATTGTTTCTTTTTGCATTGTGGCATTATAACTAAAAAAAGATTTTTATTAAAGGGGTGGCGCCAATATATACATTTTTTTACCATTTATGCAGCAAAAAGCATTGACAAGATTGCATATGAGTATTACCATGGAAGGGAGGACTATTATGAGTAAAAAAATTATAGGTATTAAGCAAGCAGATGGCTCTTTTTTCCCCATTTTAAATGATGGAGAACCATCAAATAAGACTCTAGAATTAACAACCGTTAGAGATGGGCAAACAGCTGTAAAAATCAACCTATTTAAACAATACGAGGATACAGAAGATCTTGAATATGTAGACACGTTACTTATCGAAAACCTCGTTCCTCACTTAAAGGAAGAACCTTCGTTTAAACTGTCAATAAACCTCGATGAGGATAATATTTTAACTGCAGAAGTCCTCGATCCAGAAACGGGTGCAAAGTCAGATACTTCTGTTTCACTGGTCACACTTTCAGAAGCTCAACAAGGGGATGCAATGGATTTTGCCCTTGCCGAGACATTAGATGCTTTTGATGATATTGGAACTTCAGATGATGCAACAGGTGCAGAGGATGACTTTAGTTCACTAGCAGACTTTGGAGATACTGGAAGTAGCGACGATTTATCAAGTGATTTTAACATGGAAGATTTTGAAGGAGATATTAGCTCCGAAGAGGACTCCTTGGGGCTCTCAGAGGATTTTAACCTTGATGCTTTGGCAGACGAGTCCACAGGTGCAGATGAAGATTCTCTTGATATAGCAAATGGCGACTTTGCATTTCCAGATACAGAGGCTCTCACAGATGATTTAAGTATGGAAGGGTTTGGCGATGACACGCTAGGGGAAACTGATGAGACTCCAACAATGGATATGTCAGATGAAGATTTTTCTTTCCCTGAAGGAGAGTCCCTAGGCGATGAGATGAATATAGAAGGCCTTTCAGACGGATTAAGTGATAATTCTCCTTCCTTAGTTGATGATAATTTTTCTTTTAACGACTCCACAGAAATATCTGACGATTTTACAATAGAAGGCCTTAATGAGGGTATGGAAGACTCGGCTACAGAAGAGGATTTTACCTTCCCTACAAATATAGAACTTCAAGATGATTTATCACCTTCAACAGAGGATTTTTCTAATGTGTTAGGTGATATGTCTTTAGAAGATGACTTTAGTATGGATACTTCAGAAGGCGATGTTTCTTTTGAGGATGATACACTTGCAAGTGATTCTCTTGCTATGGGCGATGATAGTATTTCAAGTGACTCTTTAGGAATGGAAGAAGAGTCGTTTTCAACGGACCTTCCAGATTTAGGAGACGATACCTTTGCAAACGAATCCCTAGATTTAGGAGAAGACTCCTTTTCGACTGATTCTCTCGACCTTGGCACAGGAGACTTTTCTTCTGATTCGATGGAATTAAGTGATGATTCCTTTTCAAGTGATTCTTTGGATCTAAGCGAGCCAGCATCTACTGATAGTATTGACTTTAACGAAGACTTTGACCTAGGAACAAACGAAGGAACAGCTTTTGGTAGTGATGATGAAATGTCTTTTGGTGATGACTTTGATTTAGGGGAAGAACCTGCTTCAGAGCCATCCTTCAGCTCACCAGCAAGCGATAATATACAGTATGCAGAATTTGGTGAACAAACCAAAACAGACAACGCTTCTACATCTTTTATACCTCCATTATATGACAAAAAGCTAAAGGATGATATACAAAAAAAACGCTCTAGAAAAAAATATCCAGTAGCTATGATTATATGTGTGATATGTGCAATTATTTGTATTATTGCAGTAATTCTTGCGTTTGCCTTTGGCAGATGGCCAGGAGAAAGCCCTTCTGTCGTAAATAATGTTGTAACAGTTGAGCCACCTCAAGTTTTTGAACAAGAAAAAATAGAGGATATTAAAGCAGGAAAAGATGTTCCTCCACCTCCAACACCAGAAGAAAATACTATTGAAGTTGTAGTTGAAGAAGAAGTAGTTCCTGTAAAACCAGAGCCAGCACCAGAGCTTAGAGGGGAAAGCATCAGTTATTTATTAACATGGGGAGATACTTTATGGGACTTAAGTGATACCTATTATAGAAATCCTTGGTTATATACAACAATTGCTGAAGCGAACAATATTGAAAATCCTGATCAAATTATTGCTGGGACATACATAGATATTCCCCCTCAATAGGGTTTTTCCACTACAATGAATAGATTTTTAATACTTTTCTTTACGCTTTTTCTACTGTTTGGTTTGCTATCATGTGCAACAGGGGGCGAGCCAAATGATAATGCAGATGTATTTTTGCAAGGTGTTGATGCACTAGCAGAAGAAGACCTAAAAGCTGCAGTAGATTTTTTTTCTAAGTCAAGAGAAAAGAGCGGAACCTCAAGCGCCTCTCTTGCAACAGAAAAAATTCTTCCTCTTTATTACGAGCAGGAAAAATACGCACAATTATTGAAAATAACAAAAGAACTTCTCGATGAAGACAATGCTGAGATTAATGAAGTCCCGCACTATCAAGTAGATAGTAATTATTTATATAATTACTATCTACTTGCAATGATAGAGCTAGAAGAAGACGGCATTGATGCTGCTATACAACAATGGGTATCAAACTCGAGCATTACAACACATCATTACAACTTTTTTTCTAGTGAAACATTTGAACAATACAGTCAAGCAAATATACTTTCTGCAGAACTGGAAGAGCGTATAGCAATAAAAACTGCCATATATGAGAGAGATTATGGTTATGCTGTTCGACTTATCGTTAATGCACCTTCTTTTGATAGAGAAAAACCAGAGCAGTATTTAAAAAACTTAGATTCTCGGTATTTATCAGATATCGGAAAAGCTTTTTTATATGGAACAACTGATAATATCTTTTTTGCGCGCTCTCTTGAAGAAGCTTCTCTATCGTATAATGCTAAGAGTACCGAGGCTTTTATGTGCCATTTTTATGCAGGAAGGCTATATAAAAAAGAAGGAGTTTTATACACTTCTGATGCACTGAATGCCTTTGAGTTAGCAATGGAAGCCGCCGTTGAAGAAATAGATTTTGATACAGCTCTTTGGTATTACCTTTCAGCAACAAGGGAAACTTCATCAAGAACGGCTATAACCGTTTTGCAAGAATATGCACCTATCTGGAATGACCCGTACTACTTTGATGATTTTTTAGAGGCCTTGGCATTCCAACTATTAGATAATGAAAACTACAAAGGCTTTGCGGCTCTTTATGAGTATATTACGCCCTATGCTTCTCCAGAAAGTGTATCTAAATATGCTTATATTACAGCAGTGCTTATTGAAGAAGATTATATTACGGTTGAAGGAGATAGCAAACAAAATGCTATAAAGGAAGCCCTCAAAACAGCATATAATGCACAAGAAGGAAGTTTATATTATAGGATGATGGCTTCCGTTAAACTAGAAGTATCTACAAATACCGTTCTAAAAGATTTGTTAGAGAGAGAAAATATAAAAGAGTCTAATGACACAGAATTTGAGTATATTCTTAGTGAGCTTGCTAGGCGGGGTTACATAGAAGAGGCATATTCAGCCTATGTAAAAAACAGCCACCTCGTAAGTCTTGATGCAGCTTCATCTTTGAGTAGATCTCTTTCACTTGCAAATAATCCTTCTATTGATAATAATTATGCAGATAATTTTTATCCGGAGTCCTTACGTCTTGCTTCTCAAGCCTTTAATCAAAGTGCAAAAGATATTCCCCAGAGCGAAATGGAGTTGTTGTTTCCACGATATTACACAGAGTTTGTAGTTCAATCCTCAGAAGTTTATGATATAGAAGAATTTCTAATTTACGCAATAATGCGTAGCGAAAGTTTTTTTGACCACGATGTAATGTCATGGGCGGGAGCAATTGGTTTAACGCAGTTAATGCCAACCACTGCAGGAGATGTAGCGAGAAAGTTAAAAGTAGGAGACTATGACTTACACAATGCCCGACAAAACATTGACTTTGGAATGTTTTATTTTGATGAACTTATTCCGCGAGAAGGCGTAGATAATTCTATTTTAAGGGCTTTATTTTCGTATAATGCAGGGATTACAAATGTTAGACGGTGGAACAGACAATTCCCAGAATTACTTGATAAGCCAGATCTTTTTTTAGAAAAGATACCTTTTGCCGAAACAAGAGAATATGGAAGAAAGATTTTATCAGCTGCCGTAATGTATGGGGTATTGTACTACGACATGGAAGTATCTGAAGTAGTACAAGCTATTATGAATTAGAGATTCTGCAAAGGAAGAGGCGCTTCTTTTAATAAATATTCATGAATTTGGTCTTCTTCATGCATACTAGCCCAAGTAAAGGCATTCCTTCCTTCAGTATCTTTAGCATAAGGGTCAGCTCCTTGTTGTATTAAAAACTGTACCATTTCTATGCTTCCGCTTTGCACTGCATATATTAAAGTTGTTTCTTCTCTGTAATTTGCAAAATTAACGTCTAATCCTTTTTCAAGAAGAAATTTTACATTTTCAATGCTACCATTTAATATTGCCCACATAAGAGCATTGTCTCCATCTTGATCTAAAGCGTGAAGATCAGCTCCTTTTTCTAATAAGTAGGTAATAATATTGCTACTGTTAGCAGAAGATGAAGCAACCATTAAGGGTGTATACTCTGAATTATTTCTGCTATTTGGGTTTGCGCCATTTTCAATTAACTGCATAGCAGCATCATAACTATCCATCCAAAAGGCCCACATAAGTGAATCATCGCCATTTTCATCAACAGCGTGTATATCGGCTCCATTTTGTAAAAGGCATTCTAAAACATCTATGTAACCATATTCTGCGGCAACCATCAGAGGTGTTTGATCATAATCATTGCGAGTTTCAATATTCACTCCTTCTTCTAAAAGTGTTGTTATTGTATCAATATCACGAGTATCTATTGCATAAAAAAGCTCATATACTTCTGGTGCGTATGACGTATAATTATTGTCAGAGCTTTCAAGGCCTAAGCTTTCAAGATATTTTATGACATCATAGCTTGCATTTCGTAAATATGCTATATCAAGTGCGTTATCCCCGTCTATATCTTCTACAAAAACATCTGCTCCTTTTGAAACTAAAAACTCAAGCATTTCTACATCATCTGCATAAACTGCCGCAAAAAATGCTGATCCCCCATAATTATTGCGCATATTAATATCTAGCCCTAAGTTTAGTAAAAACTCAGCTCCGTCAATATTAGCACCATTTGCAGCCCAACTAAGCGCGTTGTCTCCGTCGCTATCTAATGCTTGTGCGTTAGAGCCCTCTTCTAAAAGATATTCTAAAAAAATTTTACCGCTTGATTTTGCAAAAAGCATTAATGGAGTGTAACCATAATAATTATAAAAATTTACTTCCGCCCCGTTTTCGATTAAAAGTTTTGCTACCTCTTCTGCTCCATAATATGCAGCCCACATCAAGGCTGTATCACTTTCATAATCGATTGCATGAATATCTGCACCATTGTCGAGAAGAAACTGTACCATCTCTATATAGTTTTCTCCTGCAGCAGCCATTAAGGCACTTTTCCCATTACCATCTTGAAAATTTATATCGTACCCGTTTTCCAAGAGGCTTTTAACTTCTTCAATTTCATTAAACTCAGCCGCAACCAATAAAGGGTCTACTTCAATACTCGAATTACCGCTTGAAGTTTTAAGCCCAAGAGAAGTTAAATATGTTGCAATTTCATCAAAGCCTTCATACTCTGCTATATCTAATGCATTGTCTCCCCAGTAATCTGTAGCAAAAATATCGATGTTGGAGTTGGCAAAATATTCAACGAGTTCTTCATTTCCTGAATACACAGCTTTCATTAAAAGAGTTTCTTCATCATCGTTTACTTTAAGAATATTTGCACCGTTTTCAATTAAATAATAGACTATTTCAACACGTCCGTTTTCAACTGCATAAAAAAGAGCTGTTTCACTTTCCCAATCATGTAAGTTTACGTCAGCGCCCTTTTCAACTAGGTAGCGAACAATATTTATATACCCACTTTCGGCTGCAAACATCAAAGGTGTTTGTCCATCTGGTGTTTGAGCATTAATTGATTCACCACTTTCAACGAGACGTTTTACACCATTTAAGTTTCCATTCATTGCATGGTAAAAAATTTCAGCAAAAAGACTTGTGGATAAAAGTGTAAGTGCACAAAGCAGTAGTATTTTTTTCATATTGATTTCCTTTATATGCAGTATACCAATAGTGAAATAAATTTACAACATGAGATACGCATAAAGCACCTCTACGCAAACCGCGTTAGGGATTGTAGGGGCCGCTGAAAGCGGTTCGTATTTGTAGGGAGCGTCGCCCTCGTCGCTCCTACAAATGCGAATAAAACCCCGAAAAGCCCGACCCAAAAAGGAAGAGGCTTGCTCGCGGCAAGCCTTTCTTTTTTTGGGAACGCCCTTTCGACTTCTCGTCTGTGGTGACGATTTTTTCTCAAAAACCTCTTGCCGTTTTCCTTATTTTTTAGTAAATTTACAGTACTAACGTAAGGCTTCATGCCAAAAAATCATATTTACAAATAAGGAGTGCTGTAATGGCCACCCATCAATTTCAAACAGAAGTAAGTCAACTTCTAAAACTTATTATTCACTCATTGTATTCACACAAGGATATCTTTTTACGCGAAATTGTGTCGAATGCATCCGATGCACTGGATAAGTTAAAATATCTTACTGTTTCGGACGAAAACCTAAAGTCTATTAAATTTGACCCAAGAATCGATATCATGTTTGATGAGGAAGCAAAAACGCTTACCGTAAAAGATACTGGTATTGGTATGAGCGAGGACGACCTCAATGCAAACTTAGGTACAATTGCACGCTCAGGCACAAAGGCCTTTTTAGAAAAGCTTGAAAACGAAGCTAAAAAAGA
>CAYJLT010000011.1:0-27405 GCA_964371295.1 uncultured Treponemataceae bacterium | reverse complement strand
CAGATGGCTGCAAAAATTTTACTTGTAGCAACATTTATATTTATGATTATAGCAATCCCAGATTACTTAGTACAACGAAAGCAATTTATCGATTCATTAAAAATGACTAAGCAAGAAGTAAAAGAAGAGTATAAAACCATGGAAGGAGACCCCTTGGTTAAAAGTCGCTTAAAACAATTTATGCGCGAGCTCTTACAAAACAGCATACGAGAAAACGTTGGTAAAGCAGACGTTATTATAACCAACCCGACTCACTTTGCAGTAGCAATACTCTATGAGCGAGAAACAATGCAAGGCCCCATGGTAACAGCAAAGGGTCAGGATGAACTTGCACAACAAATAAAACGCTTAGCAGCAGAAAATGATGTTCCAATGGTAGAAAACCGACCCTTAGCACGAGCCTTATACGCCAATGTAGAAGTGGGAGATATTATACCTGAAACATATTATACAGTCTTAGCAACTATTCTTGGAAAGATTTATTCAATGAAGGGAAAGAAGATTAGTGCGTAAAGGTAATTAATAATTAATTATGCATTATTTACAATGAAACTGGACGTAAAATTATGAAGTCATTTTCATGTACCACAAAAATTTTGAATAACATAGAAGATTTTTCATTCAAAAAACACAAAAAAAATGCAAAATTCACAAAAAATGAGCCATTTGGCACATGAAAAAAAATTACTATTGTGTTATACTTGTATGTTATATAGAGCAAATTTAATACGGTTTGGAGGAAAATATGAAAAAACTATTTTTAAGCCTTTTATTTGTGATGGCCGTGTTCGCACTAACAAGTTGCGATTCGCTATGGGAACACGAAAATAAAGAAGCGGTTGAAATTAGCTTTACCATTCCACAAGAATGGCTAGACTCTTTTGTAGAAGAAGCAGAGGCTGTAAAGCAGGCGCAAAGTGCTTCCGGTGGACAAAGCCTCCAACGGGCAAGTGTAGACACAAGTATAACGGCGCATGTGTCTATACACGATGCAGAAAAAGGTGCTGTTGTAGCAAAACAGGCAGTAAACCTTGGAAATAGCATTAATCAAACCATAAGCCTTGGACCCCTATACATTGTAGGATCAACAGTGTATGCCCAAGTAGAACTTACGCAATATGGGCACTTATCAAGAATCAGAAAATCAGACCCTCTTACGGTAGTCAATGGTATGAATACCCTTACCTTTGACATGGGGGAAGCAGTACTAAATATTACAAAGATGACTGCACACTTTGATGACGTTAGTAAAATACTCACTGTACGCCCTGACCCAAACAGTGCTTTAGGACTTAAGGCCGCTATTAATGCACAGGTAGATGTTGTTGGACGTGATACCGTTATCGAAATAGAAATTCTTCCACCAGAAGAAGGAAAAATAATTCCCGAAGCCGATTTGTCTTTTTTGTTTTCAAATTCTAACTTTTCTGGTTCGAAATACACTGCACTCACTACCATTACTGGTCTTGAGCATATATATACCGGTTATGTAACATATATGAATAATATGTTCGGTTTTGCAAGATCCCTTACAAGTTTAGACGTTTCATCTTGGGACACTTCAAGTGTTACAAATATGAGTGCTATGTTCTTTGATACACTTTCTCTTACAAGTTTAGATGTTTCAGCTTGGGATACTTCAAGTCTTACTGATATGAGCTGGATGTTCAATCAATCAGGCCTTACAAGTTTAGATCTTTCAGCTTGGGATACCTCAAGTGTTACTAGCATGGGCAGTATGTTTCAAAGTGCATATTCTCTTAATAGTTTAAATGTTTCAGGCTGGGATACTTCCAGTGTTACTACTATGGAAGGTATGTTCTATGACGCATTTACTCTTAAAAGTATAGATGTTTCAAGCTGGGACACATCAAAGGTTACAACTATGAAATGGATGTTCTATGGTGCAGAAGCCCTTACAAGTTTAGACGTTTCAAGCTGGGATACCTCGAGTGTTACTAATATGGCCGCTATGTTTCAAGGAATGGATGCTCTTACAGAAATAGAAGGTCTTAATAAATTAAATACTTCAAGTGTGAAAGAGATGCAAAGTATGTTCAACGACGCAATAGCCCTTACAAGCTTAGATGTTTCAAGTTGGGATACATCAAGTGTTACTAACATGAACAGTATGTTCAATGGGGCAAATACTCTTACAAGTATAAAAGGTCTTAATAACTGGGATACTTCAAGTGTTGCTGATATGAGCCATATGTTTTATGAAGCAACTGCTCTAATAAGTTTAAATGTTTCAGGTTGGGATACCTCCAGTGTTATAAATATGCCTACGATGTTTGGTTCTACAACAAGTCTCACAAATTTAAATGTTTCAGGCTGGGATACTTCAAATGTTATAGAAATGACCTATATGTTTTATGGCGCAAATACTCTAACAAACTTAGACCTATCAAGTTGGGATTCGTCCAGTGCGGCAGTGGATAATATGTTTCAAGACTGCACAAGCGTAACAACTGCATATGGAAGAACCCAGGCAGATTGCGATAGGTTCAACGATAGCTCAAATAAACCAAGCAGTTTTACTTTTGTTGTAAAGTAAAAGATGTAGTGTTATTCAAACTCAAATAGATTCATTGCTTTATAACCCCATAATGCATACAAAGGAGCTTGTTTTCAACGAAAGCGGGCTCCTTTGTGCCGTTTAGGCTAAAGAAAACCAAATCCTCGTAGCACTTAAAAAAGTTTTTACAACAAAATAAGTAAAAATCTGCGTAATCCTTTAATTCTTGCGGATAAAACAAAAAAAAGTTACTTTTTTTACAAAAAACCTCAAATTTTACTTTATTATATTTTCAAAGTATGTTATACTATTTTAAAGTAGGGGTATTGTGAATACGTCTATTTAAAGGTAAATGGGGGTTTACCTATATCAAATTCTAGGTGGGAACATGGCTGACGGCGCACAGCGTTTTGGGAAATCTTCAGATTTAGCAATTGCAGTAGCAGTAATTGTAGTGGTTATGATGTTGATTATTCCACTTCCAACAATTTTACTAGATGCACTCATGTCAATAAATCTTTTGCTAGCATTAGTAATACTATTGATAGTAATGTATACCCCACGTGCCATTGACTTTTCGTCATTTCCCACTGTGCTACTCATTTCAACAGTTTTTAGTTTAGCGCTAAATGTTTCATCGACAAGGCTTATTTTAACACTCGGCTCAGATTTCAATGGGCAGCTTATTACAGCATTTGGTACTTTCGTAATAGGAACAAGTGGAACTGAAGGCTTGGTTATTGGTCTTGTTATTTTTATTATACTTATAGCGGTGCAAGCCTTTGTTATAACAAAAGGCGCAACGAGAATTGCAGAAGTTGCAGCACGCTTTACGTTGGATGCTATGCCAATGAAGCAAGCAGCAGTGGAAGCTGAATATAATTCGGGCGCTATTACAGAAGAAGAATCCAGAATAAGAAAAATGGATGTTCAGCGAGAAGCAGACTTTTACGGTTCAATGGACGGTGCCACAAAATTTGTATCTGGAAATGTAAAAGTAGGTATATTTATCACTGTAATAAATCTCATTGTTGGAATAATTTTTGGGATGATTTTTAGAGGCGAAGATTTTAATTTAGCCGTACAAACATATGCAAAGTTTACTATAGGGGATGGATTGCTTTCTCAAATCCCTTCTTTGCTCGTTTCTGTTGCAACAGGTATCATTGTTACACGTTCTGTTTCAGATGGTAAAACAACGCTTGGAACAGACATGCAGCGTCAATTTGCACAAAATGCATGGGTATTTTATGTTTCAGGTGGTGCAATGGCGTTAATTGGAGTTCTGCCAGGCTTTCCTTGGTATATTCTTATCCCAATGGGTGTTGCACTATTTTTTATAGGTAGGCGTCTTCAAACACTAGAAAAGTTATCTTTTGAAGCAAAGCTCAATCGAGAAAAGGAAATGCAACAAACACAAGGCAGTTCTATTGCAGAAATAAGTCCTGTTGTTCCACTTGACCCACTATCACTTGAGCTCGGCTTAGCTCTCATTCCTTTGGTCGATAAAGAAAAAGGTGCGGAGCTCTTAGAAAGAGTTACTAGAATACGGAGGGAATTCGCTCTAGATTTAGGGCTTGTAGTACCAAGAATTCGCATTACCGATAATATGCATATAGATCATAATGCATATAGCTTTAAGGTAAAAGGCATAGAAGTTGGCTCAAGTCACATACGCATGGGTTGGTATATGTGCATGAATACAGGCACAGTATCCGAAGAGCTTCCAGGAGAGGCTACTACAGACCCAGCTTTTGGTCTTCCAGCTATATGGGTATCAGAATCAGACAGGGAAAAAGCAGAGCGAGCAGGCTATGCAGTTGTTGACCCTCCAACTATTATCGCAACACACCTCACTGAACTCATTAAAGCTCATGCAGCTGAGATTTTAGGAAGGCAAGAAGTTCAATCAATTGTAGATACTCTAAAAAAAGAATACCCAACTGCTGTAGAAGAGGCAACAAAGCTATTCACAATTGGTGAAATACAAAAAGTATTACAAGGCTTGTTGCGAGAGCAAGTTTCAATTAGAAATATGGTTGTTATTTTTGAAACAATTGCCGACTTTGGTGGGGTTACTAAAAAGGCCGATGTTTTAGTTGAAAAGGTAAGGCAAGCTCTAGGCAGACAAATATGTCTACAGTATGCCGATGAAACAAAAACGTTGCATGTTTTGACCGTAGCACAAGATTTTTTACAAAAATTAATCGAAAGTAGAGTTGATACAGTAAATGGGCCTATTGCAGCTTTAGACCCTGTGCTTCAGCGTTCTTGGATAACTGCGCTAAGCTCTTCTGTTGCACTTTCCCAAGGGAAGGGATATATGCCAATTATTTTATGCCCAGAAGAAGCCAGAGCACTTGTGAAAGCAAGTACAGAGCGCGAGATGCCAAATTTAGTGGTTGTTTCTGTTCCAGAAATAACAAATGATATTAAGTTAGAAAATTTAGGAGAAATAAAAGTTGGCAATTGACGCATTTTCACAAAAACCAATTTCCATAACAGCAAGCTCAGAAGCTGCATGCAGAGATAGAATTCGCGAGCTTTATGGTGAAGACTATAAAATAGTAAGGCGGCAAGAATCTATAGCAAAAGGTTTTTGGCCACTTTCAAAAGAAAAGCAGTACACAGTGTGGTATGTGCCAATTGTACCTGAACCTAAAAAATCTACATATGGCTTTTCAAGTGCAGCACAAATGGATCCGAATGAAGAAAGAATGAAGATTCTAGAAGCTAATCAAAACGTGCAAAGTCCTCAGATGAAATTAATTTTGGATGAAATAAAGGAGATACGCTCACAACTTGATGAAAAATCATCCATGTACCATCAGGATGAACATGCATCGATACAAAAAATTGAATCTCTTCTAATAAGAAATGATTTTACATCTGAGTATATCAAAAAAATCGCTGATAAAATAAAAAAGGAATTTTCATTAGATGATTTAGATGACTTTTCCCTTGTTCAAAAAACTGTTGTAGATTGGATAGGTGAAGCAATTGAAATTACTGATATAGCGGTAACTAAGCGTCCTGAAATTATTGTACTTGTAGGTCCAACTGGAATTGGAAAAACAACTACAATTGCAAAATTAGCTGCATACTATAGTGGAATAGGAAATACAACTGTTCCAAAAGGGTTGAATATACGGCTCATAACCATTGATAATGTGAGGGTTCAAGCAAAAGAACAACTTGAAACATATGGGGTGCATATGGGTATTCCTGTTGAGTACGCTGACTCAACTAATGATTTACAAGGCTTATTATCGCTTTATGGTAGGGATGTTGATGTAATACTTATTGATACTGCAGGGCATAGCCCCAAAGATTATGAGAATTTAGCAAAGCTACGTACAAAACTAGATTTAAAGGGGCAAAAGTTAAAAATATTTTTGGCAATTTCTGCTCCAACCAAGGCCAATGACTTGCGAACAATTTTGCAACAGTATGAAACTTTTGGGTATGAATCTGTTATTGTTACAAAACTTGATGAAACAAGTACTGTTGGAACAGTGTTAAGTGTGTTAGATGAAAAACAAAAATCTGTAGCATACATCACTGATGGACAAAAAGTTCCACGCAATTTTAAAAAAGCTGATGAGGTTTCTTTTTTAATTAACTTAGTCGATTTTGCAATCGATCGCGAACACATAGATGAAAAATTTATACAGGAAAAGATAGGGTAGTTTATGGAAGATCAAGCATCTGAATTACGTGAGCTTATGCAACAAAGATTGGAACGCCAAGATGTGTATAGACCAAGCAATGGGGCTGATAATCACAAAACAAGAATTATTGCTGTTACAAGTGGTAAGGGTGGTGTTGGGAAAACAAACTTGTCGGTAAATATGGCTATTGCATATTCTCAAGCAGGTAAAAAAGTTATACTCATAGATGGTGATTTGGGCATGGCTAATGTCAATATTCTCATTGGAACTGCACCAAAGGCAAATTTACTCGATGTAATGAACAATAGATATAAAATGAAAGACATTGTTTGTGATACTGAGTATGGTTTTCAATTTGTACCTGGTGCAAACGGTTTTTCGCGCATTGCAAATTTGAACGAAGCAGAACTAGCAAGTTTTTCTGATGAGTTTATGCAGCTTTCAAGTGCAGACATTATTATCATTGATACTGGTGCAGGTATAGCACAGAGTGTTTTAGGACTTTTGGCTGCAGCTGATGAAATATATGTGTTGACAACACCTGAACCTACCTCAATTACTGATGCCTATGGTATAATAAAAATTATAGCAACAGAAATGATAGATAACCGACCAAACCTAAAACTTTTGGTTAACCGTGTTCATTCGGCTTCAGAGGGTAAAAGGGTAGCAGAGCAGATTATTTCAATTGCACAACAGTTTTTAAATTATGAAATAGAGTACTTAGGTTTTATTTATGATGATGCTGCTGTTTCAGCATCGGTATTACGCCAAAAGCCTTTTTTAGTATCACAGCCAAATGCGAAGTGTTCAATGTGTATTAAACACATCGTTGGAAGAATAGAAAAAACGGATTTAAATTCAGAAGAGGGCTTTTCGCGCTTCTTTAGAAAATTTAAGCAAAAGTGGTAAATGTGCTATTTAAGAGCTTGACGTTTTGTCATTTTTGGCGTAATCTATGAATAGGAGAAGATAAAGGTATAAAAGTGTTCTATTACAAGACATTACATTATATATTTACTAGTTAAAAAGTAAGTTATAGTTGTTTTAATGTGATTTTTACTTTTATAGGGGGGATATGTTTAGCCTAAAAAAAATAGCAACAGTTTTTATTATAGGGTTTCTCTTATCTTTAGTCTCTGGCTTGTTTGGTGGTGTAGCCTTCCTAATAATTATGTTACGTGCACTAATTTCAGGTGTTGCATTTGTTTTGTTGTATTTTTTTGCATACACGGTATACAGCAGGTTTTTATTAAACCAAGATACAGTAGAAATACAAGGTGAGCAAAGTGCTTCTGAAAGCATTCCTAACACTGTTGATATTGTTGTTGAAGATGATCTCCCAGATAGTGCAACAGCTCCAACTTTTAATTTAAGTGACTTTGTAAGTCCACCTGTAGCAGAGTCACAACCAGTGATGGAGCCGTTAGAAAGTGCGAGCACAGTAGAAGTTCCGCAAGAGAATTCTGCGTTTCAGGCTAGTCCACTAAATTTAATTACAAAGAACGATGAAATTTCGGGAGAAGACCTTTCTCCAGTTGAAGAGCTTAGTGAGAGTGAAAGTATTGCAAGTAATTTAGGTAGTGACACCTCCGAGCTTCCAGCTGATAGACCATCCTTTTCTACTTTTGAACAAGAAGACATTTCAGAAAACGATGATACGGATTTAGGTGAGTTACCTGATATGGATAGTATAGGAGTTGATGAGGATGATGAAGGCTTAGGCTCTTCAGATGACCTTATTCAAGATTCAGTTTTTGCTGAAACCGGAGCCATAAGACCAAGCAGTGAACCTGTTGCTGTTTCTGAGCTTGGAGATGCAAAAGATATAGCAGCTGCAATAAGAACAGCTATGGTAAAAGATGCATAATTGTTTTATCATAATAGAAAGGTGTAAAAGATGATGACAACGCTCTATGAGCAAAAAACAGAAGAAGAACTCTGGATAGAATTCCGAAAGTCGAAGTCTACACAATTACGGGACGCGTTTATACGACAATATATGCCGTTAGTAAAGTATGTTGCTGGTAAAGTGGCGGTAAACATGCCAAATAGTGTAGAATTTGATGATTTAGTTGGCTTTGGGCAGTTTGGTCTTTTAGATGCAATTAATAAATTCGACCCTGATAAAAAGGTAAAATTTAAAACATATGCGGTAACGCGTATTAGAGGAGCTATTTTTGACGAGCTTCGCCAGCTAGACTGGGTGCCTCGATCAGTGCGTCAAAAGTCTCGAGAAATAGAGGATGCAATTGTTGAGTTAGAAGCTAGGCTTGGACGACCAGCTGCAGATGAAGAAATAGCTTCTGCTATGGGTCTTTCACTTGAAAGTTTTAATAATACTGTACTTAAAGTGTCTGGAACAAGCGTACTTTCTTTAAACGACGTGTGGTACTCTGGAGAATCATCAGATAGAATGTCTATTGGAGATAGTATAGAATCTCCTTCAAGCTTGAATCCTGATGTTATAGTTGAGCGAGAAGAAGTTAAACGAGTAATTATGGAAGCAATTAATGAGCTTCCCGAAAAAGAAAAAATGGTTTTGGTTTTATACTATCATGAAGACTTAACATTTAAAGAAATTGGTCAAGTTTTACAAGTTAGTGAATCGAGAATTTCACAATTACATACAAAGGCAAATATGCGCTTAAGAGCAAAGCTAACAAATGTTCGAAAAGGTATAATGTAAGTCGGAGGACTAAGGTTGGTTACACTAGAAAAACTTCGTATAGATATGGAATCTCAATTTGAAAAAGACAGAAATGTACGATATGTTGATATTAATGCAGACTCCATAGAAGAAGCACTTGCAGATGCTGCTATTCAGCTTGAGGCTCGAGTTGCAGTTCTCGAGTATGAAATTCTAGAACAAGGGTATAAGGGCTTTATGTCATTAATGAAAAAGCCTTGGTCGTTAAGAGTATATGAAAATGAATTGCACGCTAAAAAAGGTACCAAAGGTGGTGCTGGGGGCGTTTCTACTACAGATGAATTTGGTGAAGAAACAGTAATTAAAAATGTTGATGGCATTTTTTATATACATCGATTCGGCTCTGAAATCCACCTTAAAGTTGTTGCCCCAGTAGGCTCTGGCATTCCAGTAGATGCAAAAATGATTTTAGAGACTTTAAAAAGAAGTGACACTATTTCAATAGATCAAAATCTTGTAAAAGAATTTGCAAAAAATACAACTAATGGCGAATATGAACCTGTAGGGCAATATACTCATAACCAATCAGGCGATGCAACATTTTACATAGATATCTCTACAGATGAAATGAAAGCTAGTATTGTTGCAACGGCACCGGCGATTGGAGGAGCAGATATATCTGCTCAACGTATTGAGCAAATGTTAAAAAATCAGGGTATTGTTAATGATTTAAACAGAGAGAATATAGATGAATTTGTAGACAATCCTGTGTATGGCATACCATATGTTGTTGCTGAAGGGACAGAGCCGGTAGATGGACGTGATGCATATATTGCATATAATTTTGAAACTGATAAATCAAATTTACATATGAAAGAGTCTGAGACTGGACAGGTTGACTTTAAGGAGCTTAACCTTATTCAAAATGTGGTTGAAGGGCAAACGCTTGCGCAAAAAATGTTGCCTGAGCGAGGAAAGGCTGGTCATACCCTTTTAGGAAGATTTCTGGAAGCAAAAAATGGAAAAGACATATCTTTGCCGATTGGCAAAAATGTGTCAGTTGATGCAGATGGACGAACTATTCGTGCTACTGTAAATGGACAAGTATTACTTGTAAATGATAAAATTAATGTTGAGCCAATTATGGAAGTAGATGGCGTTAATATTAAAACAGGTAATATTACCTTCCTTGGTACAGTGATAATCAAAGGAAATGTTGAAGATGGTTTCCAAGTAAAGGCTTCTGGCAATATTGAAGTATATGGAACAGTGGAAAATTCTGTTTTAGAAGCAGACGGGGATATTGTTGTTTCTCTTGGTGTTATGGGTAAAGATCATGGATTCATACGTGCAGGTGGGTCTATGTGGGCTAAATTCATACAAAATGCCACTGTAGAGGCAGAGGGTTTCATTGTAGT
Source organism: uncultured Treponemataceae bacterium (assembly GCA_964371295.1). Taxonomy (GTDB): domain Bacteria; phylum Spirochaetota; class Spirochaetia; order Treponematales; family Treponemataceae; genus CAYJFX01. The sequence continues at coordinate 17,148 of CAYJLT010000011.1, read as the reverse complement.
ACGTGACGGTATAATCAACTCAAATGTAACAAGTAATAAGAAAATTCTAGTTCAAGGTAAGAGAGCAAGTATTATTGGTGGTCACTCCTTTGCAACTGAAGAGATTCGGGCAAAAACAATTGGGAATAATGCTGGTGCTAGTGAAACAATTCTCTCTGTTGGTTATGATCCAAAGGCAAAAAAACGTCTTGATGAACTAACTGAAAAGCAATCAGTATTGATTAAAGAACTTAATGAAATAGAACTAGATATACAGACACTGGAACAACAAAAGAAAATTCGCAAAACACTTCCTCAAGAAAAAGAAGAAAATCTCAGTGCACTTATGAAGCGAAAAGAGGAGATTCATTCCAATGTTGATGAAATGTCAGCTGAAATTCAAGAAATTCAAGACCATTTGCGAGAGTTAAAAGTAGTTGGTACAGTTTCAGCATCTGGGGCTGTGTATCCAGGTGTTAAAATAAACATACGCGATATTCGAGAAGAAATACGTAATGAGACAAAAGCAGTAACTTTCTTCCATGAAGATGGTTTTATTCGATACGGAAAATACGAAGCCGCACAGGCTGAGGATGAAGCGCGAGTACCTGATGGCTATTCAACCAATTGATTTACAAACTATGTATTCCTCATTGGAAAAAGTTTCCAAGCTTACTGCTCAAAAAGAGCAGGGGGCTCAACTGCAAGGTGCAATCCAACAAGAAGAACTAACAAAACGAATTCAAGAAAAAGCTACTACGGTTGAAAAAACGGATATGGATGATGACGGGCTTTCCCATGTAAAAGATCAAAAAAAAGGTGACAATCACAATAGTTCTTCGGGCGATAGAGAAGAAAAAAAAGATGACATGCCTGAAGAAGCATTTCAAGTTATTACAGACCCGTGGCTTGGACAACATATAGATATTTCAGGGTAGTGCTCATGGTTTCTGGTGAAGTTGTTTTACTCATTATTATTTCTCTTATAAATTTAGCATTATGGTTTGTATTTTTTACACGATTAAAACGGACGTTTTCTCCGCAAGCTTTGCTTTCTGATATTACAAACGAAGTTGATAAACTACTCATTGAAATAAATAAAACAGCTTTAGAGGATGTAACTCTCATTGAAGAGCGCGTAAAAGGTTTGCGTGCTCTTATTGACGAAGCTGATAAGCGTCTTTTACTTTTACAAGGCCAAGAAAAAGGAAAAAAACGTGAAAAGGAAGTTTTAGAAAGGTTATCAAGTAAGAGAGAGGTCTTACCTCCAGTTCGTAATGCGGCGCAAGCATACAAAAATGTTAGTAAAAAAGAGACCCCTTCCGATGACTCTGAAAGTGTTCAACTTTCCATTGATTTTGATGCGTATAGGATCCCTGAAGAAAACATTGAGCAAATTATTGATGCAGAGATTCCTGAAATAATACATGTTAAAAATACTCCTCTCGCTGAAGTTCCTTTCAAAGAAGCAGTACTACAGCTTGCAAAGGATGATTTTTCAAGTGAATATATTTCGAATAAACTCGGCCTCAGTGTAACAGAGGTACAACTCATTATAGACTTAAATCAATCATAAAAAAACAAGCTTTTCTTAATACCTTTATTAATAGCCGTATACTCTGCACTGCTAACAAATAAACGGTGGCAATTATTTATAAGTATTTGCGTTTTACCTCTTGAGCGTTTTCTAAACTTGTCGTATACTGTAAGTATGAGTATCGGCAAAGTGAAGACTATTGCACAAAATAGAAAAGCACGATTTAATTATACAATCGAAGATTCTATAGAGTGTGGGGTTGAGTTAAAGGGAACAGAGGTAAAGTCGGTAAAATTTGGAAACATGTCGTTTCCAGATGCTTTTGCTGAAATAATTAACAATGAGGTATGGGTAAAAAATTGGCATATTTCTGAGTACGCTTTTTCATCAATTTTTAACCATTCACCAGAGAGGCATAAAAAGCTTTTGCTTCATGCAGATGAAATAAAAAGATTAAAGAGAAAAGTTGATGAAAAAGGAATAACCCTTATTCCTCTCGATTTTTATCTTAAAAATGGTAGGGTAAAGGTAACATTGGGTCTTTGTCGTGGAAAAAAGAGTTATGACAAACGTTCCGATATTCGAGAACGCGATGTAAAGCGTGATATGCAAAGAGACTTTAGGAAGGGTTTGCAAGACTGATTTCATGGATAGCAAGAACTGTAAAAGGTGTTTTAGCCTTTCAGTGTTAACAGTTGTTTTTTTCTCATTTATTCAAAGTGGTTTTTCGCAAGAGTCTTCTACATTTGAAAATAAGAGAGATCTATATGTATATGGCACAAGCATTGACTCTAATGACGCTTCAAAGGTGCAAGTTTCTGCAGATCTATTTTATTCACAGCTCCAACTTAGCGATGATTTTACGTTGTATGACAGAAGGTCAACGGTATATTCAGCAGATGTTTTGGATGTACACAAAAATACAAATGATGTGCTCTTTTATAATGAAATTATTGAAAATGAGGATATGTGGTCAACAAGTTTGCATCTTGTTGATTTTTCTACAGACAAAGAAGTCTTTGTAAAGTATGAATATTCTGAATACTACAGAATTCTTATTGATGCAAAAGATGTGTTAAATGAGCTTATCGAAAAATATAAAGCCAGTTATACCGGCTTGGATTCTTCGTCGAATATTGAACCTTCAGTCAATTCAACCCCCTCTTCGATTACTGTTACAAATTTATTTGGAACATGGTATGGTGAAGAGCACGTAGATAAAATAGTAATCCTGCGCGGAGGGAAGGGGTTTGTGATTTTTGAAAATGGTGCGAGTATGAATATTAGTGTGAGTGTCGACGGTTCAACATTTTTAGCGCGTCAAGAAAGTCAGTCAAACGCGTCATTTTTTCCTGAATTACCTAGAGAAGTAGCACTTGTAAAAGCTCTTGATGGTAGCCTTATTGAGTGGGAATTGACAATTGAAAATGAAAATTCATTAAGTGGCGTCAAACACACTTTTGGGGCAAGTCTCAATAACAATGGAGAAACAATAGCAATAAAAGAAGAAATACCTGTAAAATGGTATCGCTAGTAGCGTTCCTATTTTATATTTGTAGTGAACCTTGTCGAACTATGTGTATTTCATTGGTACTGAGGTTAACTATTGTTGATGGGGTATTATTCAATGAAATTGAAGAACCTGCGTCTACAATACAAAATATTTCATTTTCAAATTCTCTTTCCATTTCATGTACATCAAAAAGTATTTCTTCGCCAGAGCGATTTGTGCTTGTTGAATAAAGAGGCGCATTGCACAAAGCAAGAAGTTTTTGCAACCACTCATCATTGGGGCAGCGAAAAGCCGTTGTGCCATCATTATCATTGTTTTTTACAATTACCGTAATGGGGCCAGGCATGTGTTTTAATATCTTATCAGGTATTTGTGTTGGTGAATACTTTCGAATATCACTAGGACTTGCGATTAGTTGTATAAAGGGTTTTATTTCTTCTCGACCTTTTATTTTTCTTATTAGAGCATCTGTTTTAGGGACTATTCCCGAAAAACCATAGACAGTATCTGTTGGTATTATAACAATTTGCCCTTCATTTAGTGCTTTGCTTACAGTCTGCAAGCACTCTGGATCAGACCTTAACAGTATCATATGTTTTATAACTTTTTCTTAAGTGAACTAGTGAAATAATTACATTAATGCTAATAAAAACAAAAAAACCAATTGACTTTGCAAGCCAGTCTGGTACGAAAACAATATCTGGTCTGAGAATTTTTGAACCTGCATTATATACAAAGGCTGGGGTATCTGCAATTCCGCTAATTTTAAGCAATTGCTCTCCGCTATTTACAAACCCCATTTTTTTCGCATACGCACGCAGTACGCTTTCATCTTCTCTGAGCGCGTGAGAATCAATTGTTAGCTGTTCATTTACACTCTGTAATGATGATAAATGTTGCGCTAACACTACCTTATGCTTATCTAGCTGATTGTAAGCCCAAATTCCGTTTTGTCCTGCTAATATCGAGATACTAACATATACAAAAACAGCACAACAGGCTGAAAATAATAAATGAAATCGACTCATATTTTCAATTTTCGGCTTTTTTGCTCTTTTCTTGAATATAAAAAGTGTGTTATAATTAAAATAAGAGAAACTTTTTAACTAATAAATTGGTGCTAATATGCCGATATATAAATGTAAGTAAATTATACCATGGGAGTGGTTATGTCTATAGAAGAAGAAAAACTTAACAATGAAAACTCACTTGAACAATATGGGGTCTGGGTAAAGAAATCTCCTGTTGATGTTAGCGATGATGCATTACAAATGACTGATCTGGATATTAATGTAGACTCTGAAGATGTGGCTATTGGGGAAGAAGACTTTGATTCAAGTAGCCTAGAGATTTTTTCGGATGATATTGATTCAGGTGAAGACATTGACATAGATTTTAGTATTGATGCTGCATCTAATCAAGAAAGCATGGATGATGATTCTGACAATTCAACCTTAACAACAGATGAACTTTTGAATATTACAAGTGGGATGAGCTTAGAAGAAGGTGATGATTCAGATTTGGATATAGACTTTGATAGCTTTATGGATATGGGTGATGATGCATCTCCAGAAGAAGCCATGCAAGAAACAAATGATGAAGACACAAACTCCGACTTCGATTTGATGAGTAATGATTCAGAACAAAGTTCAGTAGATGTTGCTACCTCTGACGATGATGATTTGAGTATGTCATTTGATGATTTTATGAAAGAAGAATCCGCAACTGAAGGAATTGCAGAGGAATCTCCATTAGATATGGACGTATCATTTGATGATATGGATTTACCTCCTTCAGCTGAAGATAGTATTACTACATATGACATGGATATAGAGGAAAATGAGCCAATAAATTTAGGCGAAGAAATCACACTTGATGATATTCCTAACTCAATGGGTGAGACAACTTCTATGGATGCCTTTGACCAAAATGATGAAGCTGTAGAAGATTTTAATATTTCTGTTGACACAGACAAACCTTTTGAATCACAAACTGTTGTTTCTCAAGGAGCGGATAATGCAGATGTTTTAAGCAAGATTGTTGATGAGTTATCAAATCTTCGAAAAGAAATGTCACAGTTTAAGTCAGAGCTTGCTAAAATAAAAACAGATGGAGGCTCTACTCAAGGAAAAGCTGAAGGAGCGGCAGAGGGTGGATTCTTTAGTGACTATGAAGGTGATGATACAATTGCACTTTCAGGCGATGAACTAAACAATATATTAACTAGTGCAGATTTTACTGTGGATGGTGATGAAGAATCAGATGAAGGTGCATCTATGGCCGACGATAACGCTTCTAATGTGGACTTTGATGAAGACACAGATTATTTTTCAAACGATGATAATGCATTAGTAATTGAAGATAAAGAGTTGGTTGAACCAAGTTTAGATGATATTGATTTTGATATGGACAGTGAAGATTCATTGCCTGACGAAATTGATGTACCCGTAATTGAAGATTTAGTAGTTGATTCTTCTCCAGTAAACTTTTTTGATGAAGATGAGGGACAAAATGAGATAAGTGATTCTTCAATACAGCATCTACAAGAAGAACCAAGTGAAGATGATTTAATTTCCGATATGATTATTGATGAAGATGCATTTGATGATCCCGATGAGTTCATTCCTACGGAAATAAGCGATTCAGACGTTGTAGAAGGCTATTCTTCTTCTGATATAAATGATCCTGTTAGTTCTGTATTTAAGAGTGATCAGTGGGAATCAGACATATCTGATGATGATGACTTAGAAAATGGTGGTAAGAGTTTCGGAGCAGGTATGCATGAAGAAATTAAATCAGTATTATCCTACATGGATAGGTTACTTGAAAGCTTACCTGAAGAGAAAATTTCAGAATTTGCGCAGTCTGAATATTTTGACAGATATAAAAAACTTTTTACTGATTTAGGGATATCTTAAGTAGCAGTAGTAAATATGAAAATACGCCTTGATACCGCAAAAAACGCAAGTGTAACCTGTGTGGTTGATGGGCGTTTTTTGCATTCAAAATATAACCCAGAAAATGAGGCAAAGTCATTTGTTGATTCGATTGATTGTAACTATGCACCATCATGTGTTTTTATGTTGGGAGCCTCACTGCCATATTGTATCTACTTATTAAAAAAGCGCTTTCCAAAAATACCTATTTGTGCAATACAGTATAACGCCTTCTTTCTGTCAAAGTCTCAGGAATATGACCAATATTTTGCAACCGATACAACATGGACAAATACATTTTTATGCGACGAAAATACTTCCGAAGCTGTATTGTGTGAAGAGATTTTCAGCGCTTTAGGTGAAACACTTCTCGCGGCTCCACTAGTTTTAGAATGGAAAGCGGCACATGCTTCTTTTTCAAATGAAAGTTCAAAGGCGTGGCTGGCCATGCGCCTTGTAATAAAAAAAACAAATAGTATTCTTATTACTCGTTCGTACTTTTCCCAAAGATGGCTAAAAAACATGGTTAAATTTTGTATATATTCAAAAAACATTACTTCAGTAAAAGAAATAGACCTTCCAGTACTTCTAGTTGCATCAGGTTCATCGTTAAAATATCATCTTAAAACTATAAGAGAAGCTCAAAACAGTTTTTTTATTTTGGCACTTTCATCGTCTCTCGCTGTTCTGCTTGAAAATAGAATTATACCTGACTTATGTATTTCAACTGATGGCGGTTACTACGCTCAAAAGCATCTAGATATTCTACGTAAGTATAAGAACCCAAATATAGCAATTCCAATTGCAATTTCACCTGAAAGCAATATTGCGTGTGAAATATTAGAAAATGCACCAATTATTCCCTTTACATATAATGATGGTATAGAGAGTGTTTTTTTAAAAGCTTGCGGTATAGAAGCAATTAATGCACAAAGAAATGGTACTGTGAGTGGTACAGCTGCTGAGTTTGCTCTATCAATTACTGATAAGAATGTTTATGCAGTTGGGTTAGACCTAGCAATGAATTCTGGGTATTCACATGCACAACCAAACGAACACGAAAAAATACACGCTCCTAACGATTTTCGATTAAAGCCGCTTTCATCTAGACTTATTGATGCACGGTATGCGTATTCCATTGATCTTTTAACACCAATGGAAATTTACAAGCAGTGGTTTTCAACTAGAGGAGAAAAATTTTCAAAACGATTTTTTCGTATTTTAGCTGATGATTTTTTGTATGAAAATTCTTTGGGTTCAATAGAAGATGTTCCTTGGTCAAATGTCACGCATGAAAAAAATAGAAAAAAGAAAAAAAACTTTTTTACTAGTAATTTGAGTGATTCAAACTCTGAGCGCAAGGTAAAAGTTAAAAAAATTATAAACAGTGAAAAAAAAATGCCTTCTACATTATGGCTTGAACACTGTGCTCCTACTGAATATATTGCTGTAAAAAAATACCCATCTTCATTAGAGCACCAAGAAAACTTAGTAAGAAAATTTAAGCATTGTATTGATTCAATAGAAGGATTATATACATGAGTTCTTGTTATACATCGTGGAAAACTTCAAAAACAGGGCATGAGGTTCCGTGTTATGCAGATGGGAAGCCTTCTGCTTCATTATATAACCCAAAGAGGGAGGCTGAACAATTTGCAAATACCGTCAGTGAAGGAATGACTGTAATTGCAGGCTTTACTTCTGGTTTACATATTGATGAGATACAAAAGATTTATCCAAATAATAAAATAATTCTTGTAGAAAAAAATGAGCAAACAATTTCATTTTTAATGAAATCAAGTGTGGTTAAGATACCAAAAAATATAATAATGTCTACGGTTGATTCTGTTGAAGAGGTGCTTATACAAAATTACTTTCCTCCACTAGATGGAAATTTTTCATTTTATCCTGTTCGCTCATGGTCTGATGAAAACAATGATATAATTGAAGTACTTACAAAAAAAATAAAGTGCGCTTTAGATATAATATCACATGATATTTCAGTGCAATCGCACTTTGGGAAACAATGGCAAAGAAATATTTTTCAAAATTTACATATTTGTGAAAATCTACGGGACAGTAAACTAGTGGATATAGTAAATACGAAATTTCCAACCCAAAAAACTGCGCTAGTAATTGGAGCAGGTCCAAGTCTTGATACAGATATCAAAAAAATTATTAAGGAGAGAAATAAGTTCTTTATAATAGCAACTGATACTGCTTTTACTTCATTAAGTAAGCATAATGTTGTAAGTGATGCTGTTATTAGCATAGATGCTCAACATATGTCACATAGTCACTTTTTAGGCGACAAAAACAAATCTACTTTGTTTGTCTTTGACTTATGCGCAAATTCAGTTGCTGTTAAAAAAATAGTTGAGAAAGGCTTAGATATTTGTTTCTTTAAAGGTGAGCATCCTTTATGCAAATATGTAGAAACGTGGTATGCTTCTACTGAAGGGGGAGCCTTTTTTCCAACGATTAGCAGTGCAGGTGGGACAGTAACGGTCGCTGCACTACATTTTGCGAGCTTGACAGGTTTTAAGAATATAGAAACTATTGGCTGTGATTTTGCTTTTACGAACAGAAAAGTATATGCGAAGGGAATCTACATGGATGATATATTTGGTGCTATTTCAAATAAGTTTAAAACAGTTCAAAATCATTTTTCTTCAATAATGTTTCGTACAGAGCTAATAGAAATGGGAGGTATTAAAAGTACCGCAATTTTACAAAAGTATAGAGAATCGTTTGATAGCTTTTTTAATAATTTCTCAGGTTGTCAAAAAAACAACAACAGAGATTTATTAATTTCATATTATTCAAAAATTTTTCCCTCATCAAAGTTTAAGAAGCATTACTATAACGAAATACGGCTTTGTGCAGAAAAATCAGCCCAAGATACTCATACACCTTTATTCTTTTCGTTACTACCATATTTTGCATGGTATTTTCATAAAAATCCAAATGAAGGTAAAAAAAATAATTTTTATAAAATAGCGTTAAATACAACTATACATTTTTAACATTTTTTGGTATAATTAGATATTGAGTGGGGGCATTATGGGTGGAGAAAAATACAAATGTTTCGCATATATTGGGGTGGTGGTTTTCACCTTAGCAGTTGTTTATTTTGTAGCATCTGTTTATACAACGATGGTAAAAGGCGAGTCTCAATCGCAGGTTACATTTTCGGAGTTTGTACAGCAAGCTAACATCAATTCTTACATGGCACTGCAGACTCCTGATGAAGTAACAGTCTATTTTCAGAAACTAGAAACAGCTGTTGCTCAAAACTCATATGTAAGTGCCGTAGTTTTTACTGTAAATAATACACCTGTTTTTGCCTTTCCTGCTTCTTCAAATACAATTCAGATAAATGAAACAAACCAACCGGTACTAGTAACTTCCTCTCCAATGCTAAAAACCTACTCTATGGCTTTACCTGGACAAAATGACCAATCAGCAATATTGAATGCAGTTTTATATGTGTTGAGACCTGAGGATATATATAATTCTGCGAGAGTATCGTTTTTAATAATACTCGCATATACACTAATCCTTATTGTTGTGATAGTTTATTATTCTCTAACTGGGGAAAGGCCCTCTACTACAATGATACTTAGCACTCGCAATAGTTCACCTATATCAAAATCAAATGAAAGGGAAACAATTCCAGTGGTATTTAAGGAAGAAGAGAGTTCTTGGGATAGTTTTTTTGCTGGTATAGAAAGTGATGTAGAAGAAAGAAAAGAGCAATCTTCATCTCTATATGGGCCGAAGAAGAATGAGGTAGAAGATCTCGTTGAGGATGATTCATTTGAAAGTAGTTTTGTAGCAGAGTATGTTGCTGAAGAAAGTGAAGGTAGAGAGGTTGAAATAGACAGTACTGTTCCTCCTGTAAATGACCCAATGGGGCTTTTCTCCGATATTACAGGGGTAGGCTGGGAGTCATACTTAGAAACAAGACTCGACTCAGAACTTATACGTGCTGCTTCTTCTGAGCAAGACCTAGCGTTAGTTTTTGTACAAATTAAAGGAATTGAAACGAATATACCTGTGAAAAAGAAAGTTGCAACACTTCTTTTAGAATATTTTAAATATCGTGACTTTGTATTTGAGCACTTAGACGATAGTTTTGCAGGAATTATGCTTGACATGAACTTGGATCAATCTATGATTTTAACTGAAGAATTGCATGCTCATTTAAAAAGGTTATTACAGAGTGAGGGCTTAGACGCTCGGATAGGTATTGGCCTTTCTACAAGGGCTTTACGAATATTACCTGGAAGTAGGATTATTACCGAAGCGACGGAGGCTGTAGCTAGAGCTTTTGAAGAAGTAGAGGTGCCTATAGTTGCATTTAGAGTGAGCCCAGAAAAATATAGGCAATATGTATCAAACTCTTCAGTATAAATCTTAGATTTCTAAATCATTATCGATTTCATTTTTGACAGCTTGTTCGTCCTTGTTTAGAATTTTTTCTTGAAGTTCTTCAATGTTTGATTCTTCAGGGTATCTTTTTGCATATTCTTGAAAAATTTCATTAGCAAGTTCATTTTCGCCATTAGCAACAAGCGTTAAGATGTAGTTTGTACATATCTCCTTGTCATAGCTATGACTAGCGTATAGGGTTTTATATAAATTACTTGCTGTGATGAGATTTCCACTTTGAGCATATACCCAAGCAATAGATTTTTGTAATAAAAGATTTTCGTTGTCAAAATTGAGTAATGTTGTATAATAATCAATTGCTATAGACCAATTTTCAGATAGAGCTGCACTACGTCCTATTAAGTATAATAGTTCACGATTCTCAGGGCTGTAAGCTTCAGCTTTTAGTAGAAGTTCTAGTGCTTCTTCATGCTTTTCTAATTCAGCATACGTATTTGAAAGAAGAATGTACTCTTGCACCAATACCGATGAATCTATTTGCTTAGATTCATTAGTACTGGCACAAGAAAACAAGAAAATACCACAGAATAGAAAATAAACAATTCTTAAAAAAGGCTTCATTATTCCCCTAAAACTGTTTTTTCAATTTTATTGAGCTGAGACCTATAAAGCCCAGAAATATTTGAACCATAGTCAGCAATGAGCTGAATAATGTTTCGTTGGTTTTCTTCACCATCTACACCATTTAATCTGTCTCCTGCATCTCCAAGACCTGGCATTATATATGCTGAGGAGTTTAACACTGGGTCCATCCACAACGTGTGAACGGTGCAGTTTTCAATTGCACGTAAAATTCGTAAACTTCCCTTTAAAGCAGAAATCACGTTGAAAAATTTAATAGACTTTGGTTTTACCCCATTCTCTAGCAAGTAATTTACAATTGTAACGAGAGAACCACCCGTTGCATTCATTGGGTCTGCAAATACGAGGTCTTTTCCATCAAGCTCTTCTAGTGAGAAAAAAGACTTTTGTAAATCTAATATATATTCCATATTTGATTCTTTTTTTGTGTCATCTCTTTTAATTTTAAAAAGTGCAAAAGGTGTTACATATCCGTGAGATGAATATTCTTCAATTTCCTTTGACATAATCATCGAAGGAAGGAGAGCCCCTCTGAGCATTACACACATTACTGTATTCTCAATTTTATAATCGATATCTGGTATTTTATGAACAGAATAATTTTGTACGGGCATGGTAACAGGGGTTTTTACTACAAGATAGTTTTTGTTATCAGTTTGGTTTCCCGTATAAGACATTCTAAAAAGCATTTCATATGCCCTTTGTGTGTAATAGACAAATTCATCATGTCCTGTGCGAGTATCACGAAGTTTTGCAATCACGCGAGATGCTTCAGCATGTGCTGAAGGCTCTGTTTCAAATGAAAAAACTTTTAAACCTGGAACTTCCTTACAAATTTCTTGCATAAAGTGACCCATTTCATTAAAAGATGAAATAATCTTTTTTTCTTCTTGGGCAATTGTTGAAGAAAATCCACCAGAAGCTATTATCTTAAAAGATGCCATAGTTTCTTCGTAGAGCGAATCCATTTTTGAAAGGAAAGCTTGATCCTTTTCGGTTAAATAGCCATCAAGTGACTCTGCTTTCAAAATAATCTTTTTGTTTTTGTCCATATGTCCTCCTATTGACTTAGTGGCTACAAGCCGTTATTTGTAGTAAAAAATCCGTGAAAAAGTGATGCTGAAAATGGAATATTTGATAATGTTATTATACTTTCATCTTTTAATTCGGCCTGAATGGTAGAGCCAAGCAAGGCAATTCTAAGTAAAGTCATTGTGCCTCTGGCAACTCGTTCATCTTCCATTTTCAATTGCATAGTCACTAAAAAGTTCTCATCATCAATAATAGTGACTTTTCCAAATGCATATTCTATTGCAAGGTCAATTGGTAGCTGCATAACAGATGATATAAGTGAGTCTGCCTTTGGAAAATATAGAGAAATAGAATCAGAGTTCATAAACAATGTATTTATTGTAGAGGTAAGTCCATTTTCATCGTATGCAGTTGGCCAAGTCTCTGTATTAAAGTTTGATTTTTTGTAGCGGTCTTGCATAACGCTCACATTATTTGTTGAAAGAACAATGAGGTTTGGTGAAAGTGTGGATAACTGTATACCGCCAATGTATTGCTTATATCTATATGTGCTACCATTAATACTAGTGCTTTCATTTTGCCATCCGCGCTTTTTATTCAGGGATGTGTTAACAAAAAAAGTAGGAAAACTTCCTTGCAAGGCTAATTGCACATATGGTTCATCATTATCAAAAATGGCAATATACAAGGAATGACTTCTCTCTAAAATTATGTCCAGAGACTCTTCATCAATATCTGCAACGTTTTGCAATATCAACGATTCTAAAATGCTTTCATTACCAGCAATTTTTACATGTGCATATACTGTTGCATCCTCATCAAAAATTGTTAAAGGGTCGATTTCTTGTGTAAAGTCTGGCATAGAAACACAGCCTGTAAGGGCAACTATTATTAATATACTTAATCCTAAAATATAATTATGCTTTTTCAATATTTACTCTCCATGTGCTTTCTCCAGCTTCTATGGTTGTACCGTTAGCAATAGTATCTTTCCAAATTGCTTCAACGCAAAGTGTTTCAGAAGCAATATAATCAACAAATTCTTCAAATGCTTTTTGTAATTCTTTTCTACATTCATCTGTATCACTTGAAACAAGAAGATTTATTCTGTCACTTACTTCTAAGCCGTTTTCTTTTCTTTCATTTTGGATGCCACGCACAAGGTCACGCACAAATCCTTCAAGCCTAAGCTCTTCTGTAATTTCTGAGTCCAGTGCTACGGTAAGTGTTCCTTCATTCAATACTTTTAGATTAGCCTTTTCAATTCGTTCTACAATAATTTTATCTTCTGTTAGCTCAACAGTTTTACCTTCAACATCTATGCTCAACGTAGAACCATCTAATAGAGATTGTATAGCACTTTGATCAAGTTCAGAAATGATGTCAGATGCCTTTTTCATAAGCGGGCCAAGCTCTTTTCCGAGAGTCCTGAAGTTTGCCTTTGCCTTGTATTCAACAAGTTCATCTTCTCGCTCATGAAATACAATTTTTTTAACATTTAACTCTTCTCGAATTGATTCTTCCATAGCTAAAAGAACTGTTTTTTCTTCAGGATTTCTAGTCACAAACTCAACGCTTTTTAACGGTTGTCTAATCTTTAAGTTAAACTGGTATCGTAGAGATCGTCCCATAGAAACAGCTTTTTGAACAGTGTCCATTTCAAACTCAAGGTCTAAGTCTCTCATTGACTCATTGTATAATGGATAATCGCAAAGGTGAACGGACTCTTTATCATCACTTAAGCGCAAATTTTGCCACATTGCCTCTGTGATAAATGGGATAACTGGTGCTGCTATTTTGGTAAATGTTTTAAGGGCAATGTAAAGTGTTTCATATGCTTCTGTTTTATCGCCATCATTTTCACTTCTCCAAAAGCGCCTTCTGCTACGCCTGATATACCAGTTATTTAATTGGTCGATGTATAACACAATTGGGTCAATCGCTTTAGACAAATCATAGTTATCCATTGCTTCTGTAACATCAAGAACCATTTTTTGTGTTATTGATAAAATCCATCTATCCAATGGGTTGACTGGTGCACTTGTTTCGAAAGCTTTGCCTGTTGCTGTAATACCATCTATATTTGCATACGTAACAAAAAAGCTGTAGGAATTCCAAAGAGGTATGAGTACGCCTTTTAATACATCTCTAACCCCTTCATCAGAGTATTTTAAATCGTCTGCCCTAACAGCAGCAGAGTGTATTAAGAACATGCGAATGGCGTCAGCTCCGAATTGTTCCATAACAATGGCTGGGTCTGTGTAGTTTTTTAAACTCTTAGACATTTTTTTACCGTCTGAAGCTAAGATAAGGCCGTTAACGATACAGTTTTTAAATGCAGGCTTGTCAAAAAGAGCAGCTGCTAAAACAGTGAGAGAATAAAACCATCCTCTCGTTTGATCTAAGCCTTCAGAAATAAAGTCTGCAGGGTAGTGACTCTCAAAGTATTCTTTGTTTTCAAATGGATAGTGGTTTTGTGCGTACGGCATTGAGCCTGATTCAAACCAACAGTCTAGCACTTCAGGAACACGTTTCATCTTTGTTCCACATTCGCAAGGAATTTCTATTTTGTCTACAAAGTGTTTATGTAAGTCTTCTGGATACACGCCTGAAAGTTCTTTTAATTCGGCGCGGCTTCCAACACAAATTGACTTTCCGCAATCATCACACTTCCACACTGGTATAGGATTACCCCAGTAACGGTTTCGGCTAATTGCCCAATCGCGTGCGCCTTCTAGCCATTTTCCAAAACGGCCTGATTTAATGTGCTCTGGCTGCCAAGTAATTTGATTGTTTGCTTTTAAGAGCTTATCACGAATGGACTCAACGCCAACAAACCAGCTTCCAATTGCGCGGTAAATAAGTGGGCTTCCACATCTCCAACAGTGTGGATATGAGTGAAGTATTTGGTCTCTTTTTACAAGGCTTCCTTCATTCTTGAGCCTTTCAATAATATCTTTATCACAGTCTTTTACAAATCGGCCTTCATAGTCAGATACTTCATTAGTAAACTTGCATTCTGCATCAATTGGACAAACGGTTGGAATATTAGTTCCTTTAAAGAGTTTATTATCTTCTTCGCCAAAGCCGGGCGCTGTATGTACAATACCGGTACCATCATCTGTTGTAACAAAGTCTCCAGTAAATACTCTAAAAGCTCCAATTGATTTTGGATAGTCTTCTGTTGCATTTGCGTGCTCTGCAAAGTAGGGGAACAGTGGCTCGTAGCGCATATCTTTAAGCTCAGAGCCTTTTTTTGTCCACTCAATGGTATAGTCTTCTTCATTTTTGTAGTAGGCAGAAAGTCTTGATTCTGCGAAAATATAAAAATCGTCTCCATCTTTAATTTTTACGTAATCAACATCTGGTCCTACGGCAAGGCCTAAGTTAGAAGGTAGTGTCCAAGGCGTAGTTGTCCATGCTAAAAAGTAGGTATTTTCAATGTCTGTAACACATGTGTTTCCTTCCTTCACCTTAAAACGAACCGTGACTGCAGGGTCGTGTACATCTTTGTATCCACCCAAACTTAACTCGTGGTTTGAAAGAACGGTTGCACATCTAGGACAGTATGGCAGAATATAAAACCCTTCGGTTAAAAGATTTTTTTCCCACAATGTTTTTAAAATCCACCAAATGGATTCCATATAACTTGAGTCCATGGTTTTATAATCGTTGTCAAAATCTACCCAACGTCCAAGTCGCGTAATAGTTTGTTTCCATTCGTTTACATAGCGAAGTACACTTTCTCGGCAAGCTTCGTTAAATTTATCAACACCAAATTTTTCAATATCTGTTTTAGAATTAAGACCGAGCTCTTTTTCAATGAGGTTTTCAACCGGGAGGCCGTGACAATCCCAACCAAAACGCCGCTCAACTTTTTTACCTTTCATGGTTTGGTAGCGTGGAATAATGTCTTTAATAGTATTCGGAATAAAATGTCCAAAGTGTGGTAAGCCTGTTGCAAATGGAGGGCCATCGTAAAAAACGTACTCAGCTTGGCCTTCACGTGCGTCAATTGACTTTTTAAAAATATCGCTTTTTTTCCAAAACTCTAAAATTTGCTCTTCTTGCTTTGAAAAATTTACCTTTGGATCTACATTCTGGTACAAAATAAAACCTCTTAAAATTATTGATATCAGTATAAAGATACCATAAAATTGCTAAATACTCAAGTGGAATATAATTGCATTTAGGAATTGGGAATTATTTACAATTTCCACTTGACACATTTACTGCATTTGTGATATTATTCTTATCGTAACGACTTGCAATTGCAAGAATGTTAACAACGGAATGTAGCGCAGCTGGTAGCGCGCCTGGTTTGGGACCAGGATGTCGCAGGTTCGAATCCTGTCGTTCCGAAATGCAGTACGTAATTTATTCTTTACTGTCTTTGTTTGCCTGTACGGCTGGAGCAATTAGCGGCATGGGCGGTGGAGTAATAGTAAAACCCATCATGGACTTAGTCGGTCATTATGATGCCGTAACAATCAGTTTATTAAGTAGTATTACCGTTTATTCTATGTCTATAGTTTCCCTCGTAAAAAGTAGGGGACAAAGTGACTTGCAAGATGAGCCCTGGTCATCAACTTCTCACTTAGTTGTATTAGGTGTTGGTGGAGTTATCGGAGGTCTTACAGGCCAAACTATCTTTTCCTTAGTAGTACAAGCAGTAAATTCAAGTACACTCGTAACGCTTATTCAAAATATACTGTTCTTTTTTGTAAGTGTTTCTATTTCAATTTTTCTATTGCTTCTAAAAAGAATCAGAACACTAAAGTGTAAGTCATATCAATCATACGGATTAACAGGATTATGCTTAGGAATGATTTCTGCTTTTTTGGGTATTGGCGGCGGTCCTATAAATGTTGCTGTTCTCATGTTTATGTTCTCTTTTGACATGAAAACAGCAGCTTTTTCAAGCATTCTTGTTATTTTCTTTTCTCAGTCTTCAAAACTACTACAGGTTTTTTTCTCAAATGGTTTTTCCGGTATCGATTTGTCGATCGCACCTTTTATGATTTTGTTTGCTATCATAGGTGGTTTTGTTGGAACTGTTATTAAGAAAAAAATGACAAATGACTCCATCGCTATATTATTTAATGTAATTCAAG
>CAYJLT010000010.1:0-27692 GCA_964371295.1 uncultured Treponemataceae bacterium | reverse complement strand
CCACTGGCGTTGTTGAGTTTACGGCCACCTACAGCCAAAAAGGCTTAAAAGAAGTGCATAAAGAAAAAGCAAACTTTGAAAAAAAAGATGGTCAATGGTACTATTCTTATGGAAGCATTACACCTACTACCGTTGTACGCGACGGCACAAAAGTGGGTAGGAATGACCCGTGCCCATGCAGCTCGGGCAAAAAGTACAAGCAATGCTGTGGCCGTTAAGGTAGCCAAGATAGTATGAGTGTACTAACGGGCTTTCATGCCATAGAAGAACAACTGCGCCTCCTTAATAAAAAATCTGCAGTCCCAACAGAAGTAGAGCTATGCTATGCAAAAGCAGGGCCGCGGGTAAAAAAAATACTAGCTCATGCAAAGGAGCTAGGCGTACCTTCACATGAAAAAACAGAAAAAGAGCTTGATAAAATGGTTTCAAATCTTCATGAAACATCGAGAGACCACCGAGGTCTTGTACTTGTTTTTAAAAATGGAGAGGTACAAAGAAGCCAAAACATCGTTGAGCTTGATTCTTTTATCGCAGAGTTAATATCAAAGAAAAAAGATGGTATAACAATTGTGATCCTGGATGGAGTTACCGACCCGCACAATGTTGGAGCAATAATAAGAAGCTGCGACCAATTAGGTTCTGACTTAGTTGTAATCCCAGAGCATGGAAGTGTGCATGTTGGCGATGTTGTTTCCCGAAGCAGCGCAGGAGCATCGAGTTGGGTTCCCATTTCAATTGCTACAAACCTTGTAAGAGTTATTGAAAAATTACAAGGACTAAACTTTTGGACATATGCAGCGAGCGCCGACGGAACCCCGTCACACAAACTAGATTTAACAGGAAACACAGCAATAGTTTTAGGTAGCGAAGGGTCTGGCATTAGTAGACTCTTATCTGAAAAATGCGATTCTGTTATTTCCATTCCAACATGCGGAAAGCTTGACAGTTTAAATGTATCAGTTGCAGCCGGTATCTTACTATATGAAATTAGACGGCAAAAACTTTGTAAAAGCAACACTTAAGGATTCTAATTCATGGACTTTTCATATGAAGTGACACTTGCAATAGTGTGTCCCCTTGTATTTTTAGCAGGCTTTGTTGACTCAATTGCAGGGGGCGGAGGGCTCATATCAATCCCAGCATACCTTTTTGCAGGCCTCCCCATACACAGTGCCTATGGAACAAATAAATTTTCTGCTTGTATAGGAACTATCATCGCTGCTGCAAACTATTTTAAGAATGGAAAAATGAATATTAGAATTGCCCTCTTTGGTGCAGCAGCGGCACTCCCAGGATCCTACTTAGGAACCCTTTTAGCACTTCACTTATCTGCAACGGCACTTCAAATAAGCCTGCTAATTATACTTCCCATTGTTGCACTTTTTACACTCACCCACCGAACATTTAGAAGAGCCACAATGCGCCCCTTATCAAAACTAAAAACCACCGTCTACTCGCTTGTAACAGGGCTTGTAATTGGAGCATATGATGGTTTTTTTGGCCCTGGAACAGGTATGTTTTTAATACTTATTTTTGCAGGACTTATGCACATCGACTTAGTTGAAGGATCTGGAACAGCAAAAGTTGTAAACCTTGCATCTAACCTTGCAAGTGCAATAACTTTCATTATCGGAGGAAAAGTTGTTTTTGCCCTTGCCATCCCTGCGGCTGTATGTGCAATAGCAGGCAACTTTTTAGGCTCTCGCCTTGCAATAAAAATTGGCTCATCATTTGTGCGACCCGTTATTGTAATTGTTGCAATCGGATTATGTATAAAAATTGTTTTTGATATGTTTTTTTAGTTTTTACTATACATTTTTGCAACCTTTTCACCAACAAGGGGTCTAATAAGGTATAGAAGGAAAAACTTATGGAAATAAAAACCCGAGGCGAAATTAGAGAAGAGCACCTTCTCAAAATTGCGAACATAAAGAGACAAGCTAAAAATGATATAGCACGCACAAAGTATGAAATGAGTATGCAATTAAGCGCAGATTCTGACCAACGAGCCATAGAAAAAATAAAATATAGAGAAGCTAAAAGATTAAAAAAAGAAGAAAGCAAAAAGAAATGGGAAAATGTTCCCAAAATCTATTCCACAGGCGAAGAAATATTTAACTCTGTAACCCATGGAATTGGAGCAGGACTTGCAGTTGCAGCTCTCGTACTGTTAATTATTCGGGCAGTATTCCACGCTCCTCAAGAACTACAGGCAGAATATGTTGTAAGCTGGACCATTTTTGGTGCAACATTGTTTATTCTTTATATGATGTCAACGTTATATCATGCGCTTACCCCACCGAGGGCAAAGGCCGTTTTTGCAATATTTGACCACTGTGCAATTTACTTGCTTATTGCAGGTACCTATACACCCTTTTGCATTGCCTCTTTAAACGGCGTTATTGGTTGGACACTCTTTGGTATCATTTGGGGGCTTGCGGTTCTCGGAATAACATTCTATTCAATTTTTGGAAAAAAGCTGCGCATTCTGTCGCTCCTCACCTACATCGCTATGGGATGGCTCATTGTATTTGCGTATAAACCGATGAAAGAAGCTATTCCACAAATAAGCCTTATATTTTTAATTCTTGGTGGTGTTGCATACACACTAGGGGTAATATTCTATTCAATGAAAAAAGTAAAGTGGATGCACCCTATTTGGCACTTATTTGTGTTAGCAGGAAGTATTCTACACTTTTTTTCGGTGTATTATTCTGTATAATTAATAAGTAACAATTAATAATTAATAATTAATAGGGAAATTTAATTATTTTGAAAACTACTGTGTTTACCACTTAATTTTAATGGAACAATGTAAATCGATTGTTCTAAGATTTTATAGAGGTAGAGAGAAAAATCTTTATAGCTTTGTAGTTTCAAATATTAATTATGCAATTATTAATTATTAATTACCTACTACTCCTTCACTTTATAAGCTACAATTAAGTTTCCAAGTGACAAAAAGGCTGCTATAAAGAATACCCATTCGGGTCCAAATGTCATCCAAATATAACCGCTTATTTGGGCTGCGATAATTGCAACAATATGATCAAGACTTATCCCCGTAGAAAGTGTTGGTCCAATGTCTTCAGGTTTTAAGGCAATACTTTTAATATACACCGATTTTACAACACCTATGTTCATTGATAGCCTGTCTAAAATAAAGAGAGCATACACAAGCCACACAGTCCACCCAATACTAGGCAAAAATTTATCGGTAATTCCCCATACAACAAAACCATACAAAAGATAAATAAATATAAAAGACAGTGCATCGAGGTACATCATTTTTTTTACCCCTAGCTTATCAATCCAACCACCAAGTTTTTGCATAAAAAAGATACCAATAAAACTTGAGCAAATAACCAACAAAGACATCGTATCTGCACCCTTACTAAGCAAATCAATTAACACCCAGGCGCCAAACACGAAGGCTATTTGCTTTTGAACACCATGCAGAGTTGTTAAGATGTAATATAGTCTGTATTCTTTTCTAAAAAGTATTCTAAATTTCTTTTTCTCAATTTTGGGATGAGTCTTTGAAATGGAAATTGCAAGCAAGGATGAAACAATTATTGCAACAACAAAAAATGATGCTCCTATTAAAAAAACCGGTTTTATGGTTGTCATAAAAGTAAAACTATTTGTTCTAAAACCAATAAAAACAAGTATTCCTGCAATCATAGCACACGTTACTTGAAGGCTTTTGTACTGACCTACACGGCGCCCTACTTGACCTTCTCTTGCTAAAGACATTCCTATAGAATCCTGCAAGGGCATAAAAAGATGCATCCCAAGTGAATTAACAAACAAAAAAAAGCACATCATGGCAAATGATGGGCTTGTAACACCAAGCACGGTAAGCCCTGTAAAGGCTAACACTTGTGCAATCACTGCGATTTTTACATCGCCTAAAAAGGACAAGAGTGAAACTATAACAACACAAAGAACACCCGGTAGTTCACGAGGAAATTCAATAAAGGCTCTTTGTTGAGCTGTTACATTGTATGCATCTTTAAAAAAGTTGCCATAAATTGCATCACTAAAACCATTGCCTAAAGCAACAGTTGCAACCAAAGTAAAAAAAAGGCCTAATCGCCATTTCCGAGTTTTTTCATCTACACTTTCAATCATGTGTAACTATACCGTATTGTGTAAAATACTGCAAGCGAAAAAAAGCCTTCGTGGAAAATCCAAAAAGGCCTTTTATAAATCGTGCCAAGGACGGCACTAAACTAAAGTGTAAACGACTTTCGAGCTAATCTCTTTACTTCGTATCATGCGTGAAAGTCGATTAATAAAATTGGCAAGGACTCGTTTTACCCTCCTGTTGTGCCCCATAGAGCAGGGAGCCTGCGAGCTACGCCAATTTTATTATAGTTTCCCAACCAAGTCCATACCTGGTTTAAGTGTGCTTGCACCTGGCTTCCAACGTGCAGGACATACTTGATCTCCATGTTGTGCAACAAATTGGCAAGCTTGAACTTTGCGTAAAAGTTCATCTGCGTTACGTCCAACACCACCTGCAGTAATTTCTACAGCAGTAATTTTTCCATCAGGATTTACAATAAATGCACCACGTTCTGCCATACCATCAGCTTCAATCATTACTTCAAAATCGCGAGCCAAAGCTCCTGTAGGATCTGCAAGCATTACATAGTTGATTCCTTTAATTGTATCTGATGCGTCTGCCCAAGCTTTGTGTACAAAGTGAGTATCACAAGATACTGAATAAACTTCACAGTTTGCAGCCTTAAACTCTGCGTATTTTTCTGCTAAATCTTGAAGCTCAGTTGGGCACACAAAAGTAAAGTCTGCAGGATAAAAAAAGTATAGAGCCCATTTTCCTAGTGTATCTTTTTTTGAAACAGTTTTGAAAGAATCATTTGCATAAGCTTGAACTGTAAAATCGCTTATTTCTTTTCCGATTAATGACATGTAGTCCTCCAAATTAATTTATTGATATGTTAGTATTATATAATCTTTTTAGAAACACTACAGTGATTTAGTTACACACATACAGTCTATTATAGTGATATTGTTACATAGAATGCTTTGTGTTATAATAAACATATGTTAGAAGCTTTTTTTATAACAACTCCTTTATCCCTTATAGATTTACCTGCCATCGCAATACTAGCCTTTTGTGCTATATTGTTTTCACTATTAGATATAAAAAAAGGGGAAGTCCCACGCTTATTTAGTATAGCAATGATTGGGCTTGTTTTTATTTCTAAGGTATTTATAGTATTTGCAAGCAATTATACTTCGCAAATTGTGTTACAACGACTTTCTTCAAGTACCACAGCTGGCGTTTTTGCACTTTTTACATTTACCATTGTTTTTTTACTGTGTAGAGGAAAAATGGGACTTGCTGATATCTGGTTTGCTTGTGCCATGGGTATAGTATTAGGATTAAGAGGATTTATTTTTGCAACTCTTATTGCGTGCTTTTTCGCTTTATTATTTTATACCATTCTTTTCATAATAAAAAAAGGGAAAAGAACATCTCGAATGTCTCTTCCTTTTATACCATTTTTATCGCTAGGATTTTTTTTCGTAGTCTTGTACATTTTTTTACAACGATAAGACAATGAAAATTGCATCGACTTCATAAAATATACATAAAAAAAGGATAGAGTAAAAAATTACCCTACCCTCATTTCGCCCACATTTTAAAATGCGTCTATTAATTGATTCTGTTTTATTTCAATTCTTCATCAAAACACACAGCAACTTTACCACATTTTCCTGAAGCCATTAATTCGTAAGCTTCGGATACTTTTTCAAGTGGGAAACGGTGAGTTACCAAATCTTCTGGGTGGATGCCCCAGCGCACTAGGCGTTCTACGAGATCTTCCATTCTCCAAATAGATGTTACCCATGAGCCATACACTGTTTTTTGATCATGAATCATATCTGGACTTGGATTCACTGTCATTGTTCCACCTTCTCCAACAAGGGCAATTTTTCCCCATTGGCGAGTGGCTCTAACAGCTAAAGCCCTTCCTTCATGGTGAGCTGAACAGTCGATTGCTTTTTCAACACCTTTTCCGCCTGTTAAGGCACGAATTTTTGCTTCAGTATCTTCACCTGGTGCAAAAACATAATCTGCGAGACCTTTTTCAATTGCAAAATCTGCTCTTTCTTTAATGCCTTCAACACCAATAAGCATTGAAGCCCCCAAAGCTTTTGCGAGCATGAGTGCAGCAAGCCCAACAGGACCAAGTCCTACAACGAGCACTACATCGTTTCCGCTAATGCCAATTTTTTCAATTCCTTCATAAACTGTACCAAAACCGCATGCAACTTGCGCGCCGTCTGTGTATGTTAATTCGTCTGGAAGAGCTACAAGGTCCCTTTCATCTGCTAAAATATATGGTGCCATACCACCATCACGTTGCCATCCATATGCAGCTCTGTGAGGGCTCGAACAAGAAATTTGGTATCCCATTCTACAGTCATGGCATACACCGCAACCAGAGATATGGTAAATAATTACTCTGTCGCCCTTTTTGAATTTCTTCATTCCAGGCCCAACTTCTTCAACGATACCACATGGTTCATGCCCCGCAATTACACCTTGGTAGCCTTCAGGCCCTTTTCCTAAGTGCTCGCGGTAAATACAGCGAATATCACTGCCACAAATTGTAGAACTTTTTGTTCTAACCAAAACTTGTCCATGCCCAGGTACTGGGATGTCAAATTCTTTTAATTCAGCGGTGCTATTTCCGGGAAGCACGCCCCCAACCATTTTTTTTCCATTAATTAATTCCATTCTTTTCTCCTTATATTATCAATTCTGAATCTTTTTTTTCATCCACAGATTACGCAGATTTTTATTTTTTGAACTTTTTCGACCTCTTTGCTAAAATCTATATTATTGTTTTTCAATGTAAGAGGTAGTGCAAAATAATTTAAAATACGCAAGAGTAGAAATCCCACCAATCTGTGTAATCTGTGGCTCCCACCCTTCTTCTTCGTTTTACCCGCCTCCTTTTCGTAATTCGGCATTCGTAATTAATAATTACCTATTCGTCCCAGAGGTCTTCCCAATCCTTTGCTTCTTCCCATAAAAATACGTGGCCTTTTACAAGCCTACATTTTTTATCAATTTTAGAAATTGCATTCATCTCATCATCGGTTAGTGGGTCTTCCATTACAGCTTTAAAATTGCTATCAATATTACGTGGATTTGTTGAAAAAGGAACCGGTATTGCCCCTTTTGCACTTGCCCACTTTAAACAAATTGAAGCTGGATGTACTCCATGATTTTTTGCAATTTCTACAATTACTGGATCTTCCATATCAACAGTATCGTTTTCTGTTCTATCTCTTTCTGGCCTTCCAGGAGAACCAAGAGGACAAAAACCAATGGGGATTATCCCTTTATCAATGATATACTGTAATAGCTCAGGTTGTTGAAAATGGGGATGTAATTCAAGCTCATTTGCATACGGCTTAATAGCTACACATGGTAAAAACTGTTCGAATTTTTTAATAGTCATATTTGATGTACCAATGCGTTTTACCAAGCCCATTTCAACGAGCTCTTCCATTTTTTTCCATGTCTTTACAAATTCTTCATTTATGTACGGCTTAGCATCGGGACTTCTTGAATCAATTGTACAATTAGGTGGATGGTAGTTAGGAAACGGCCAGTGTACTAAGTACAAGTCAACATAGTCTAAGCCTAAATCAGAAAGTGTTTTTTTGCAAGATGGAATAACGTCGTCTTCAGCATGTTTATCATTCCACAACTTTGATGTTACCCATAAATCCTCGCGCTTTACTACACCTTCTAAAAAAAGCTTTTTGAATGTTGCACCAATAACATCTTCATTTCCATAAACAGAAGCACAGTCAATATGCCTCCACCCTGATTTTATTGCGTACTCAACGGCAGAGGCAATACTATCATTGCTTACACTATCCGAACCGAATGTACCCAAACCCACTTTTGGTATATCTGTCATTATTCCTCCTAAAAAAGGCATGGAAAAAGCATCAGCTTTTGAACATGGCTTTTTTCAAGCCGTTTTATGCACAGCGAAAAACGGCATATAATATTGAGTTTGCAGAAGCAAACTCCTAAATGAATGAGGAGGCACCATTTGTGCCGACACATTCATTATTCCCCCTAGATAATTAATAATGTACAATTTATAATTTGTAATTTATAATTTTTCCTGCATTCTTCTTAAAAACACTTCAAAAATTTGAGTCTTTACCATACAACAATAATAATAGCCAAAGTGTCGAGCTCTGTTATAAACTTAAACAGGTTAATAATCCTTCAATTTTTAAGCTTCTTTTCAGTTGTCTCGCAACTCATTATTAATTATACATTGTTAATAGTAAATTACGTTTTTATTATACATTATTAATTAATTATGCCAATTCTTTTTTTGCGTACAAAGTATTCCATTTTGCGCAAAAGTATGATATACTGCCATTATGAACATTGGATTAGATATTGCCATTGATGATGCGTATACAAGAGGAATTGCAAGGGGCATTATACAATATGGGAAAAAAAATATAGGCTGGAATCTCCTAGGCTCTGATTGGATGTTTGCATCCCACGCAGGGGAAAACCTTGATGGAATTATTTCGCGTATTGAAAGTCAAGAACAAATTCAGAAATTAAAAAAGTATCAGGTTCCAATCATAGATGTTGCAGGAGCTTTAAAATACAGTGGCTTTTTTGAAGTCCACAACGATGAGTTTGAAACGGGACAAAAAGCAGGCAGATACCTATTATCACTTGGATTTGAACATTTTGCTTGGGTTGGGGTTTCAAATGCGCGTTGGTCATCATATCGATACGAAGGATTTCGTAGTGTTCTTTCCCCAACGGTAAAAAAAATTCAATCATATATGATCAAAAAAGACTTACCATGGTGGGAAAAGCTTGACTTTGAGCTTGAAACACTCTGCTATTGGCTGGGAGGTTTAGATCATCCGACGGCACTTTTTGCAGCCAATGACACCATTGGATTGAAAATTACACATGCCTGCGCTGCAGCAAACATACAAGTCCCAAATGATATTGCAATTTTGGGAGTTGACAATGAAGATATTCTTTGCGAACTTGCAAATCCATCCCTTTCGAGCATTCGCGTTGATTGTGAATCAATCGGTTTTAAAGCCGCAGAGCTTTTGAGTAATCTCATACATCCAACGGGTAAGAACTTTCAAAATTTGGCACACCAAGTAGTATCGCCCCTTAATATTGTAGAGCGAGAGTCCACCCGAATGATTGTAGCAAAAGATCCCTTTGTAGAAAAAGCCCTTAATTTTATTAAAAATAGAGCCCATAAAGGTATAACCGTTAATGACATTATACAAGAAATCCCAATATCGAGGCGAAGCTTAGAGCAAAAATTTTTATTTGAAATGAAAAAAACATTACATCAAGAAATAATTGAAACAAAACTAAAACATAGTAAAATTCTATTAAAAACCACTAGTCACTCGCTTGATATTATTGCCCAAAAAAGTGGATTTGGCTCATTGCAAAGATTTCATACACAGTTTAAGAAAGTTGAAAGCATTACTCCAGGCGAATGGCGTAAAAAGCAATAACCTTACATTTCAGTTCGTGTTTTTGAAATCTCACTCCTCAAGGCTTGTGCAAACTGAATCTTATCCCCCTGACGCACAAAGGTGGCAGTTGAAATATCTGAAATTATTCCATCTGCAAGGGTAAATAGCTGCCTTGTTTCCCCTGTACCCTCTTCGCTTACCATAGCAGTTGCATTTACAGGAACAAGATGTGTTGCCTCACTTAACTCTGTTTGCACAAATCCTGACACAAGCTCACCAATAAGAGACGAAGCTAAGTTATTCTTTTTTGCTGACTGCCTAGCTGATTGTAAGGGTGACTTTACATATGAGAATTCCATTACAACAATCGAAGGTGCCACAAGATATCTCGTTTCTCGAATTCCACCCGACGGCATAAACCATGGAGCGTATAGATTTTTTGCCCTCTGTGATAGAGTTTCATACGTGCTAAATGGTAAGAAGGTAAAAACTGCAGAATTATTTTCCATTGATCTTGTAATATCTTCACGCGATAAACTTAACCACGAAGAGCTTAGATAACCAGATCTTTCCCATGCAACTATTTTTTGTAAAGTATTTGCAACTTGCGGCAAGGAAAAAAACGTATCAAAGGCTGTACTTTCTAAAAGGTCATTGCCACGTACATCTATTATAGCTTGCTCTAAGAGAGATTGTGCTATTTCATAGTTTTCAATGCCTTGCATTGTTTCTAACATTGCTGAAAAAAACTGAATTAAATCGGTGTCATCTCCACCTGCACACAGTATTGGCGCCGTAGAGCTTGTTCCTGCGCGATTATTAATTACTGTTTGTCCAACAACTTCTAAATCGGTAAAATTAGTAGGAATTGCAACGGCTAAATTTCTGAGAATATCCACATTATAAGAAAATTGAAAATGGTCTAGTAAAATAGGTGTTGCAGTAAGCCTACCCCCAGTTTGTACTGCTGTTCGTATTGAAATAGGCATTAGAAGTAAATTATTTGTTTTTGCGGTTCGGACATATGGTGCAATAGAATCCATATTTTTGCTGTCTGTTGTAAAAAGAAGGTTTAGAGGCGATGGAACTTGTAATTGATCTTCAAGAGGACGGCTATCATCATATATGATAGGTTTCCAGTCAATATTCCGATCATTTAGCCAGTCAATTAAAACGGCTTCTGTGCTTTCTGGAAGCCCATAAAAACCCACTTCCATGGTATTATATTGTGCGCCTGCTCGTAAGTAAAAAAAGAGTCCAATAGAAATAACTGCAAGCCAAAAAATACTTTGTATAATAAGTTTTATCTTTTTCATACCCTAAGTATAGCATATAATGCTCTAAAGGTGTAAAAAAATAACAATGCCTTATACTCACTTTATAAAAACAGAGCCTCTGTTTTTACCTTTTTACTTGTTTCATTATCAATTAGTTTTTCTATAATCGTAAAAGCAATATCTGCAGCACTACCCGGTCCTTGAGCAGTAATAAGATTTCCACACTTTACAACTCTATCTGTTTTATGACCTGAAAGATCTGCCTTTGGTGCATATTGTTTTAACTTTTCCATCCCTGGGTAGCAAGTGAAGTATTTGCCATCCAATAACCCAAACGGTGCTAAAACAATTGGAGGGCAAGCACATATTGCTGCAATCACTTTATTACTTTTGGACATTGCTTGTAAAATTGTTTGCGTAAAAGGATGTTTTGAAAGATTTAGGCTGCCATTTAGCCCGCCTGGCAAAAAAACGGCATCAGGTAAGTTCGCTTCTAAATGCTCATCATCTACTTCGCTACTCAGTTTGTCTGCTTCAACTACAATACCTCTGGAGCCAACAACTTTTAACGAATAATTCATGCTTACTGTACACACTGTTATACCCGCCCTTCTCATTAAATCAATAGGAAGAACAGCCTCCATTTCTTCGAAACCATCAGCAAGTAACATAAATACGTTTTTCATACTTGCCATTATACCAAATTTGGGTTATTATGTATATATGAAACAAGTATTGATAATTGATGCCCCTCCTCTCTTTAGAGATTTTCTTAAAGAAAAGCTTTCTAGTGTAGGGATAGAAGTTTCAATTGCAAGTGGGCGCCGTGATGCGTTCACAAAAGCAATATCTTCACTTCCAGATCTCATACTCATCGATTTACAAGATTCATTTGAATCGTTAATGGAGTTTTTACAAAAAAAACGAGACAATCCAAATGCTGTTTCAATTCCAATTATATTAACGGGACCAGCCCTAAGCCCAGATTTACTGGCTCAACTTTTACCATTTAAAGTTATTAAATACTTTAATAGACCAATAAAATTTGACATATTTTTTGATTCAATCGGGCGAGTAATAAAAACCCCGTTATCCATTGATACCACGCTCAGCATAATGGAAACCCACTTAAATGATAACATTATTTTTATTGAAGTCGCCCAAGGGTTAAACCGAGATAAAATAGCAATGATTCGTTATAAAATTAGCGAAATGATTGATGCCAACAAATTATCGACCCCAAAAATTGTACTAATGCTTACAAACCTAACCTTGGGGTTTTCGGACTCAGCAAATCTAGAATTTCTTTTAAATAATGTAATAAGTGACCAGCGTATCAGGCATAAGCATATAAAGATTTTATCACTTGACTCATTTACTCGCGACTTTGTGCGTGGGCATGTTGAATACAGTGACCTTGAAGTGGTCGATGATCTTTCTGGAGTCTTAGCAACTCTTATCAATGATAGCTCAGACACAGAACTTACTGACACGATTGCAGACAAAATTTTAAGTGCAACTGATGAAGCTGGCGATGGCTTGGTGGAAATGCGCTTTTTCTCAGAAACTGGGGTGCTTGATACAGAAGGAGAAGACCACAAAAAGCTTGTAATAGCCATTGTTGATGATGATGCCGTAGTAAGAACATTACTTGAAAAGGTATTTGCCTCAATTAATGCAGAAGTTATGTCATTTTCTTCAGGCTCAGAGTTTCTTGCTGCCACAAACAAGCGGGTATTTGATTTAGTAATATTAGATGTATTTATGCCTGGCATTTCAGGCTTTGATATATTAATGAATTTAAGAGCAAAGCAATACGCAAGCCCTGTAATTGTATATTCCAATGCAACCCAAAAGGCCTCTGTTGTACAAGCCCTTAGCCTTGGTGCAAAAAGCTATCTTATTAAACCACTTAAACCAGATGCAATTATCCAAAAAGCAATTGAAGTACTAAACTCAAAGGTATAAAATGGCAGATGCTGCAAAAACATTTAGTGCAACAGGCAGCCAATTTCTTGCCAGCACTATTCATGAATTACGCACACCAATTCAAACAATCAGTGGTTCTTTAGAGTTACTTAGTGAAACTTCTTTAAACTCAGAACAGACAGACTTTGTACATCAAATACGCTTTAGTTCAGATGTCCTTTTAACATTAGTAAATGACCTTCTTGACTTTTCAAAAATAAGTTCTGGAAAATTTTCAATTGAAAGTATCCCTATAAACATAGTAGATATTACTGAACAGACAGTTGAGCTCCTTTCCCCAGAAGCACATAACAGACAGCTCGAAGTAATTACTGATATTGACTATACAATTCCAACATCAGTTTTAGGCGATCCAACTCGAATAAAGCAAGTTCTTCTTAATCTCATAAAAAATGCTATCAAATTTACTCCTTCTGGATACATTCATGTAAAACTCTCCCAGCGTTTAAATAATTCAACCCTATTGTTTGAAGTGAGAGATACTGGTATCGGAATTGCAAAAAATCGCCAAGGAAAAATTTTTACCGATTTTTACCAAGTTGATGCGTCAATTACTCGAAAATATGGCGGAACAGGATTGGGACTTTCTATATCCAAAGGTATTGTGCAAGCAATGGGTGGTAAAATTGGCATGAAGTCACATGAAGGCAAAGGGTCTGTTTTTTGGTTTTCGATTCCAATAAAGATTGATGAAGATTTTTCTCCTCGCGGTCTCATTGAAGACAGAATTAAGTTAGTATCGCAATTAGATATACCAGACAATACATCCCTCTTAATTGTGGATAATCAACGCGTTGCCCTAAAGAGCATGCACTCGAAATTGAGTATCCTCAAATTTAATAAAATAGATGGGGCAACTTCGGGAAAACAAGCTTTAAAAAAAATGAAAGCCGCTGCAGCAAAAGGTAAGCCTTATTCAATTGTTTTTATTGATATGATTTTGGACAACATGAGCGGTGATGAGCTAGCCAAACACATTCGCAAAGACTCGAGCCTCCAAAATACAAAGTATTTTTTAATGATTCCCGAGGGAAAAGCTAATAGCAACACAAAAAAACTTGCTACACAATATTTTGAAGATTATATTTATAAACCAATAAAGTTCCAATCGCTCACAATGTTATTATCAAACTACTTTAACGTTCCTTCAGAATTTGGGATTATTGACTCTCTCGAAGAGTTACCAAAAACACAAAATATTGAAGATGAAATGCATCACTTACTTGCTGAACACAAAAAAATCCTTATTGTGGAAGATCATCCCATTAATCAAAAGCTTATGGAAACCTTTGTTTCATACTTTGGTGCCAGTGTAGTTACAGCTTCAAATGGCCAAGAGGCCATCGATTATATAAAAACTGACCCTTCTTTCGATATAGTTTTTATGGATATTCATATGCCAATAATGTCAGGACTTGAATCAAGCAAAGCTATTAGAGAGTTTGGCTACACAGGTCCAATCATTGCATGTACCGCAAACAATGATGCTGAAGAATTTAAGACATATGAAAAAAATGGCATGACAGATATACTAACAAAGCCATTTAAGAGAAAGGATATTGGCGCCCTACTAACAAAATTCATAGCGCAAAAAGACTCTGAGTCAAAAACAAGTGCTAGTACAGCCATAAAAACCCTTTTGGGAAAAACAGAATCTAAAGACTTCTGGGATTGGAACGACTTTATGGATACCGTTGGCGGCGACATTGCGTTAGGAAAAGAATTAATTTTGCAATACATCACTCAAACCGAACAATTTTTGGAGCTTGCAAAAGATGCAATTAAGGCAAATGATTTTGTAAGCCTTACCTCTATTGGGCACACCCTCAAAGGAAGTTCTGCGACCTTATCTCTGGGAAATTTGGCTAAAATTGGTTCTGCAATTGAGCGCGCAGGAAAAAATAAAGATATAAAAACTATAACGCTAAGCTTAAAGGCATTTAACGATATTTTTGCAAACTTTAAACAGTTTGTAGAACCATAAAATTTATTAGGAGCGCAGTTAATGATTATTACCAATTATCACTCTCATTCAACATTTTGCGATGGAGTGAACTCTCTACAAGACATGGCAAAGGCTGCATATGAACAAGGAGTGCAAATTTTTGGCTTTTCAGCTCATACTGCCTTTCCCTTTGCCTCCTTTTGGCATATGGACACAAAAAAGTACGAACAATACTTTCACGATGTAGAAGCACTAAAAAAAGAATACGATGGAAAAATGGAGATCCTTGCTGGAGTTGAAGCAGAATACTTACCCCCTGTTTCCTATTGTACAAAAAGTACCTATGCAGCCTATAATCCTGACTACATAATAGGGTCTGTACATTATCTTGTTTCAAGTGGTGAAAACGGGGGGTGCTTTACCGTAGATGGCCCTGCCCAAGAGTTTTATAGTGGTGTGCAAACATATTTTAATGGAGATGGGAAAAAAGCTATTCAAGCATATTTTTCTGCACAACGAGATATGATACAAACCTGTGAGTTTGATATTATTGGTCATATTGATTTGGTGAGAAAAAGAAATTCCCAGCTTAAATTTTTTGATGAAAATGATTCTTGGTATAGAAATGAATTAAAAGAGACTGCAAAGGTTGCTGGAAAAAGTGGGATGGTTGTCGAAATAAATACTGGGGGAATGGAACGTGTAAAACTTGAAACACCATATCCTTCACCTGATTTTCTCAAACTATTAAAGAATCAAAATGTGCCTATTACAATAAATTCAGATACTCACAGTATAGATTCAATTGCATCGCACTTTGATAGTGCAATAAAGACAGCAAAAGAAGCGGGATACACAACAACACACCACCTTTCAAAAGGAAAGTGGTGTGAAAGTAGTATTTTGTAAATAAGCTAGCTATTATAGCGTTTTTGACGTTCGTCTTTGCTTTTGCACTCAATACAGAGTACCGCATAAGGGATAGCTTCCAGCCGTTCATCTGGTATGCGTTTACTACAGCGCATACACAGTCCGTACTTTCCTTGCTCTATTCTTGCTAGAGCCGAGTCAATAAGACTAAGTCGATTCATTTGTTGTGACCCGATAACTTCGAGCATTTTCCTATCAATATCATCAGACGCAATATCGACGACATCTTTAGATTCCATAGTTTCAACAATTTCACGGAAATCCTCATTATTTTGCATAAGGGTATCCATAATCTCTTCCTTAGACTCAACTAGTAAACCTTGCATCTTTTCAGTAAAATCTTTTTCCATTTCCTCTTCTCCCCTAGTTGACAACAATCCTCATTCTGTTTAAAATTATATAGGTGATTTAAAAAAAAAGCAAATGTTTTTTAACCTTTTTTTGCTTTTTTTTCACTTTCTCGAAATTTTCGGGAATATTATCCCATGGAGGAATCGTGGCAAAAGAAGAAGCAATTGAAGTTGAAGGTGTTGTAAAAGAGGCATTGCCAAACACTATGTTTAGGGTAGAGTTACAAAACAAGCATGTAATTCTCGCACATTTATCAGGAAAAATGAGGAAGCACTATATTAGAATTGTGCCAGGAGATCATGTAAAAGTTGCCTTGTCTCCCTATGATTTAAATCGCGGAAGAATTATTTTTAGGGAAAAATAGCACTGTAGCAAAAATCATATTGCTAGTATCCAACTGAATTATTTTCAGTTTGTTCAGTTATGTGTAAATTATGTTTGAGTATTTCATACAAAAAAGGAAAATAACAGTTGTTATTTTCCTTTTTTATTTATTGTTTTGAACCACCAAGCAACCCACCTAAGCTTCGTAAAACTCCCGTAGCTCCATTAATAATCGCAGCGATACATAAAATCGGTCCAATCGGAATAAGTATAAAAGAATACCAAAAAAGACCTAGCCCAGCTAATAATGTTACACCGTATCGGATTAGCGCAAAAAAATGCTCTGTTCGCGTAAGCGGTTCTGCTTTTCTTTGCTGATACGTATACGTTCTTCTATAGCCGCCATTTACATCTGGCCGTGTTGCTTGCGAGTACCATTCCCAAAAATCATCCCCAAACGGATTTTGTCCATAACCTTGGTTATAACTTGAGCGTTGTGATTGTGCATAGGCATCTGCTGAGCCATACATATCGTACTGCCTTCGTTTTGTTTCATCACCGAGCACGGAGTAGGCAGCACTTATCTGTTTAAACTTATCCTCATATTCTTTGTTTCCAGGATTTTTATCAGGGTGATATTGAAGCGCGAGTTTGCGATATGCTTTTTTTATTTCATCAGCCGTTGCAGTTTTTGAAACACCGAGGGCTGAATATAAATCATTCATATAATAAAGATACTCAAATTCTCACAATATGGCAAGAGGGGAAAGGGATATTTCTTGAATTGTTTTTTATTATTTATATTTAATACCATACTCATTTTAACCACGAGGCTTTATTTAACCATCACCCATGTAGCACCACTTCCACCAAGAGCTGCCTTTGGGTGACCAGAAGCACCAAGCATAGAGCTTTGCTCGATAAATAATCCTACCATTCGCCCCAAAACCGGGTCATCATCTGAATGAATCCCCTTTCCATGAATAATTAAAATTTTTTTAAAGCCTTTCTGTTTTGCACTTTTCACAAAAATATCTAAATGATTCCACGCATCATCTTGCGTAAAATTGTGCAAGTCAATAGTTGCATCGATAGGTACATTTTTTGCTGCAGTATGAGAGTGCACCGCCTTTGACATTTCATAGTCTTTCACAAGTCTGTCCTTGTCAACAACACCATACTTATTAAGCCACGCATTCATGTCATTTTTCTTTTTTGTTTCATCGTGTTTTTTTTCAGGAGCATTTGCTTTTTTGTTTGGTGGATTTTGCCTTTGTTGCACCTTCCCTCCACCACCTTTTTCCCATTGATCTAATATATCCCCAAAGTCCATAAATCTCCTACTCTTTATCTATCAAAATGCAATTGTCTTTTAATATCCAACCACTTCTTCCGTCTACTTGCAAAACAAGATACCAATCACCAACAGAGCGTAATATTTCAACACGAGATCCTGCGTGCACTGCAGTTACAATACTCGATTCATACTCAGGAATTGTGTGTATGTAACTTCCATACACTACAGCATACTGATTAAGAAGTGAGCGTCCATAAAAAATCGAAACACATAATAGTAACATTCCAAGCATAAAACACAGAATAAATGGGTTTCTTTTTTCTGGTTCTGCCTTACGTTTTTGTAACTGTAATAATACAAAAACACCTACGATTAACACAAACGAACTAAAAAAAGCAATTATGCACCAAAAAAAAGAGGCCTCATTTTCATTTTCAATATTTTCGCCCTTTTCAACTTCTTTGCGCTGATTTTTTGCCTCAAAGGGAAGAATTGAATATTTTTCTTTTATGCGCAGTATTGCTAACTCTTTTGAAAGAGCTTCCTTTTTTTCTAGCTCAATAACAGCAGATGTTTCTTGCCTTTGTTCTGATGTCGAAAGAAGCTTTCGCTCATCTCCATATGTATCTGGTGTATAATCATCTTGAGAGAGAACAGTGATTGCCGTACTTTGAAGTGAAATCCTATGCCTATCTCCATCAAAGGCGATAAAAGTTACAGAAATTTCAGGAAGAATAAGTTGACCATCAGTAAACGGGATACACGAAAGTGTGAGAAGTCTAGTAGCATCATCGCTAAAAGCAAAATCTTGCGTTGGGAGCTCTACATGTCGTGTTTTTTGCTCAATAAGGGCTTTCTCCGATAGACCAACTTCAATACTCTCTACAATTTTAAAATACTTTGCCGACAGTTCGAGAGTTCCTTCGTGCAAGCTATAAAATGTGGAAGCTTGTTCAAGGAATAATTCAGGAAGCAACATATCGGGATTGGGCAGCACCCGAACCGTTGGGAAATCTATGTTATCTGGGCGACCATTTATCTGAACAGGCAAAGAGCCTAAATCATATGTTCCACTATTTGAAAACTGTAGAGTATATAAAATAGTAGTAGCTTTCCTTGTACTTCCATCATTTTGTCGCACAAAGCCGTCGCTTTTTTCACTTGAAATAAATTCCACTTCGTTCGGAAAAGTCCTTGTTACTATTTCTACATCAGACGGGCTTAAATCTAAAAGATTTATAACAAAAATACTATCTTCCAACATAGCAAAATCATTTTCTTGACTAAACTGTAATGAGGTCGTGTTCTGCCCGTGCAGACCCACTGCTAAGAGAAAAAAAATGCTTGTAGAAAAAAACGTTAATAATCTATGATGCTGCTTTTTTCTGGTGAAACTTCTTTGTTTTTCCATTGATTTTCCTCATTTTCTCGAATAAGTGAGAATATTGCGTCATCTGCTCCTGGTGGAGCAGTTTTTTCAGCTGTCGGGATTCTTTCTTGTTCGCCTTGCTGAGTTTGTGCTCTCCTGTCATCCTCACACAATTCTAAATTTATTTTAGCCTGTATGTTTGTACTATCAATAAGTAGCGCCTTCTTAAAACAAAAGGCAGCCGTATTGTAGTCTCCACGCCTGTGAAAAATAACGCCTTTGTTGTACCACCGCGCAAAATCTAAACTAGCGGGAACTACAGGGTTCATTTCATTTATTTTTGTTAGGCTCGCATCCATTTCACCCTGCATAATATAATTTGATGAAAGCCCATATAAACCATATTGTAGTATTTCAATATCATCATTTTCTTGAGCCCGCGTACTTACTTCCAAAAAAGAGGCAACAGAATCTTGATATTCTTGGCGCGTCCATGCATACGATCCTTCAAGGACATCTTTTGCATCAATAAGCCATTCGCTACAGCCAGTAAACAAGCCTCCTGATAATATGAATAGGAATATAACACTTGCTTTTGTTTTTTTTGCAAAAAGTATAAAAAATTGTACCGGAGAAAAACCATAAACTATAAAGCCAATAAAAAATAGTATGAGTGATAGTGAAATAAATAATCCATGTCGCTTAATTGATTCTACTTCATACCCTGTTGTTGTAGCTTCTTCTGTAAAAAATATTGAAGGCTTTATGATGTCAACAATATCATTTAGAGAGTTTTGTTCATTTGCAAAAAAAGTATCAACAGTGTTTTTTTGTGCCAACAACTCTAGCTTCTCTGCTCGTAAAGCTGTTTTTACACGGGTGATGCCGTCTCCCGCAATAACATCACTTTCCATTTGAGAGCCAAACCCCACAAAAATTACATGGATACCAAAGCTCACTGCTGTATCCACCGCTGAGGTCAGATTCTCATCTGTATCATCCCCATCACTGAGTACAATTATATAAGAGCTTCTTGCAGACTGTGGTGGAAAAGAATCAATAGCTTTTAAAATACCTTTTGACAAACTAGACCCTGGATGAGATAGCATCGTAGGAGATAGCGATGTTATAAGGTTAGAAAGGGCATAATAATCTTCAGTGAGGGGAACGGCTAAAACGCCATCACCCTTTGCAAGTACAGCAGAGGTTGCAACCCCTGGAAGAACCGCAAGAAGGCTTTGCGTAAACTGTTTTGAGCTTTCAAGACGAGTGAGAGTAGAGTCTTCTTGTATATCTTTTGCCATCATACTGTATGAAATATCAAACACAAAACTTACTGCCCTACCACTTCTTTGTACTGGTACGAGCTCAGTGCCCCATGAGGGCCCAGCAATCGCAACGCACATACAAACCCAAGCAAAAGACCAGCAAACACTTCTAACTACAAGTTTTACCTTTACAGCATGCACTGATATAGTGTGTTGACCTGTGTAAGTACCAAGTAATCGCATAATACCCTTTGCTTTTGTGCTCGTATATAAAACTGCAAGAATCAACGGTATCAGCAAGAATAAATAGGCAGGTTGTGAAAAATGAAAAATCATAGCACCTCCCGTAATAAAAATCGTCGGAGAAGCCATGTAATAGAAAAAAGAACCATGCTTAACAACAAGGCTTTTTCATAAAGAGGCTCTGTAATTCGCTTGATATAGTAAGGCTGGGAAACAGCTTGTTCTCTCTTTACTGTCTGCAGGGCTTGCGATAAGGATGATAGTGTTTCAACAGTAAAGTACTTTCCGTCAGTAATACTTGTGAGAGTGCGTAAAGAGGAGTTATCAAAACTTGAGTCCAAAAAGCCAGTAAATGCTTGACCAGTGTTTGGGTCAATGTACTCAATAGGAACAGATCCACGTGTCCCAATACCTGCAATGTATAAAACTATGTCATAATCTTTGGCTAGAGCTGCTGCTGTTTCCGGGTGTATAGACCCCGCATTATTTTCTCCATCAGTTAACAATACAATTGTCTTTCTCGGAGAATATGTTGACATAAGATGGTATACCGCCGTTGCTATGCCAAGTCCTAATGCTGTCTCATCTCCAAGTTCCCCAATGTGCATCATTTCTAATTGTGTAAAAAGCGTATTGTGATCCATAGTTGGAGGCACCAGCAAGGCAGAATCTGTAGCACATGAAACTAACCCAAAAGCCGAGCCCTTGTTTTCATTTACAAGTAACCGTATCGCGCTTTTTGCGGCATCAAGACGCGTGCCATTAGCGATATCTAGAGCTGCCATAGAGGGGCTAATGTCAATGACAAAAACCACTTCTGATGACCTTGCTGTATACTCTCTCTCTTCTCGTACAATAGAGGGGTTTGAAAAGGCTACCACAAGAGAAATATAAGCGGTAACATACAAAATCTTTGAAGCCGTATTGAGAACAGAGTTTGCAGGATTAACCCACTCAAAGCCTTGACCATTCCAATCTTGTAGGGTCAATGGGAATGCTGGTTTTGCAAAAATTTTTGCTCTTCTTAAAATATAATAAAGGGGTATTACTAGTAATAGTAAAAATGCCAGAGGGTTTTCTATAACAGTCATTATAAATCCCCTTCTTCTTTGTCTGTATCTTTTTCAAAATAAATAATAGCCTGCCGCGTGCGTTCAATGAGAGATTCTATTTCCCCTTGTGTTAAGGGGGCTTTTTCAGTTTCAGTTCCGGCGTAATGCAAAAAATCACAACGAACACAAATTTCATATAAATCCTGCAAAAAAGATTCTGCCGTATTTGAAACAGTTCCAGCAAACAATTCATTGAAAATAAGAAAAAAACTACTGGTTGCTTCTGCAGTAAAACGGTGGTAAAAGCGGCCTTCTAGGTATGTGCGGATAATTACTGAAAGTCGTGCGGCAAAAATTTTGGCTTCTAGCGTAGAAGAATGTTTTGAAAGTAAGATAAGCTCTTTCGACGCTTTTTTTAAATTGTCGCTTGCCCATATTTTTCCTACAAAAGATTTCACCCACGCTTTTATGAGTGGGAAGCGTATTAAAACAATTACCATTAGCAAGCATACAACAAAAAGAATAATAACAATTACAACAAGAATATAGGTTGTTCCAGGTATAATAACAGGTCCAAGTGGTGCGCGTATCTCTTTTTCATTTACTTGCGAAAGAATCGATTGTATTTCAATTTCAGGAATATCTATTAACAATGATGTTGTATTAATGTCAAAGAGAGTTACTAGGTCGAATGGCTCCAGGTTTAGGGTTCCTGCCTTCCATGGAACAACTTTAATTGAAAGTTCATAGCCATTGCTACTTTGAAAAAGTTGCAATGATTTTATTGTATAGCTATTATCAAGGCTTTCCTCTATCGATGAGGAATGTATCACATGAACTAATTGCTCCTTATTGTTAGAAAATAATTCCCCATTCCATTCAAAACTAAAACGAATTTCAGCTTCATCTCCAACATACACTTCCTTTGGGGTTACACTAAGATTTTGTGAAAACACCCCAGAAACGACGAAAAAACTAATCAAACATAACGCAATTTTCTTGTGCATCTCAAAGGACCGTGTCACGAATAGCTCCTCGATGAAAAAAATTGTGTTAAAGCTTGTGCAGGGTCCTCTTCGGTTGAAATATCAATTGTTGAAATTCCTCTCTTAGCACACATGGATTGCCAACGCTCAAAATGCCTATCATTATAGGCCTTCCACTCTTTTTCAAATGTAGGGCTCGATGTTGAAAAAAGCTTTTTTGTTTGGGTTTCTGGATCAAAAAACTCTACTGTCCCTAAATTTGGTAAATGTTCATCCATCTTATCTGTTATTCTAACTGCTACTACATCATGCTTTACCGCAAGTGTTGCTATATCTTTTTCGTATCCCGCACACCTGAAGTCTGATAACACCAATACCAATGCCCGATTTTTTAAAAGTTTTGATGCATACTGTAAAGACAATGCTAAAGCGCTTCCTTCTTTTTTTCTTTTGGGCTGTTTATCGATCTTTGTAAAAAGAAGCATTGCATGGTCTTGGTTTGTTTTTGGTACACTTGAAAATTCTATTTCTCCATTAAAAAGAACTCCCCCCACAGGGCTCGCATTATGCATAGCAGCAAATAACATTAGCACTGCTGCCTCACTTGCTGTTTCTAGGCGAGTTTGTTTTCCCATACCATTTTCCATAGAGCTCGAGCGATCAACGATTAAAAAAACAATGAGCTCTTTGTCTTCTTCAAAAAGTTTTATAAAAGGTCGCCCCATACGAGCAGTTACATTCCAGTCTATGGCTCTAATATCATCCCCATATAAATATTCTCTACCGCCCGCATAGTCTACACCGCGCCCGCGGTGCACTGATTTAAAATTTCCAGTATATAAACTAGTAGCAATAGCGCGCGACATAATGCGTAAATTTGACGCTCTTTGTGAAAGTGAATATCTCTTTTTGATTATGCCGTGTTTTTTTATCATTTTACTCTCATTTAAGGTATTGGCATAAGTGAAAGTATTTTTTCTATTAGGTCATCTACTGTAACACCATCAGCGGCAGCTTCATATGACAACACTAACCGGTGCCTGAGAACAGCAGGAGCGGCAGCCTTTACATCTTCGGGTAGCACAAAGGACCTACCTGCAAATAACGCTTGAACCCGAGCGCACTTATATAAGGCAATACTTGCCCGAGGGGAAGCCCCAAAGGTAATATAGTGCAATATATCTGATGTATGCGAAGAGCTTTTTGTGTTTGTCTTTTCTTTATCTGGGCGGGTAACAGCTACTATTGATACAATGTAACGTATCAAATCATCACTACATGTTATTTTTTCAAGGAGTGCAGCACATGCATTTAGAGCATTGCCATTTAAAATTCTATTTACAGGAATGGTATCTGCTTTTCCCCCTGTTTTAACAACAACTTGTTCTTCATCTACTGTAGGGTAGGTTAAAAGTATTTTTAACAAAAATCTATCGAGCTCAGCTTCTGGAAGGTTATAGGTACCATCTTGTTCTATAGGATTTTGTGTTGCCAACACAAAAAAAGGAGACGGTAATGGGTAGGTATTTTCTCCAATTGTAACTTGTCCTTCAGCCATTGCCTCTAATAGAGCTGATTGCACTTTTGCAGGTGCTCTATTTATTTCATCCGCTAGCAGGAGATTTGTAAAAACAGGTCCTTTTCTTACAGAGAAGAGCCCTTTTGCTTGCTCATAAATCATAGTCCCTGATACATCTGCAGGCAGCAAGTCTGGAGTAAACTGAATGCGCTTAAAGTCGAGCCCCGAAATATCAGAAAATGTTTTAACTGTTAAGGTTTTTGCCAAGCCTGGAACACCCTCTAAAAGAACATGCCCGCCGGCAATAAGAGCGGTAAGAATACCTTCAACAACATGATTTTGGCCAACTACTCGTTTTGCAACCTCATTTTTGCACGCTTCAATAAGCGCCTTTGCTTTTTGAAAATCATCCATAATTTGCTATTTTCCTTTCCATACATCTACTACAAAAGTCTACTTTTAGAGCCTTAACGCATTGACTGATTAGCTACTTCATTGTATTATAACATATCATGATACACGAATTAGCACAAGGTTTAAATACCACACTTAATGGAACAATTATTGACGCGATGCTCTCTGACTTTGGTAAGAGAATTTATTTCCCTAAGGGCATTATAGCACAAAGTGCAGAAGCAAAAAAGATGGGAAACACCGCAAATGCCACAATTGGTATGAGTTGCATAGGCAAAAAACCAATTATTTTGCCGAGTGTTCAAAAAGAATTACCAAATCTCACCTCTGCAGAAGCAGTTGCCTATGCCCCAACAGCCGGTGATTTAGAGCTCAGAGAACTCTGGAAAAAGTCTCTTATTGAAAAAAATCCTGATTTAGCAAGTAAATTATTTTCCCTTCCTGTTGTAGTTCCTGGGCTTACTGCAGGTATATCATATTTATGCGATTTATTTTTATCAGACGGAGACACTCTTCTTGCGGCTGACCCATCATGGGACAATTACCCGCTTATAGTTCAAGCGAGGCGAAATGCATCTTTTGTGCAGTTTTCAATGTTTTTAAATGGTGGTTTTGATATTGAATCTTTTACAAGCGCTATGCGCAAAGAGGCAAAAAAAGGAATAATTAAAGTAATTCTAAACTTCCCTCAAAATCCTTCAGGCTACTCACCAACAAAAGATGAGGTTCAAAGCATATGCAATACCATTAAAACAATTGCAAGCGAAGGCACAAAAATAATGGTTTGGTCTGATGATGCATACTTTGGACTCAACTATGAGAGTTCTATCGAACCACAATCACTCTTTGCTTTTTTAGCTGATATTCATGAAAATGTATTAGCAGTAAAAATTGACGGACCAACAAAAGAAGATTATGTGTGGGGCTTCCGCGCAGGGTTTTTAACTTTTGCTAGCAAGGGCTTAACTCAAGAGCATTACGATGCACTCATCCAAAAACTCATGGGAGCTATCCGATCTTCTGTTTCTTGTACCGCAAGTCCTTCTCAGTCTATAATGAAAAAAGTTTTTGCAAGCCCCAATTTAAAAGCAGAAAAAGAAACATTTTATAAAATCTTAGAGGAAAGGTACCAAACAGTTAAAGCTTTCTTAAAAACAAAAGAAAATCACAGTGTTCTTGAACCCTTGCCATTCAACTCGGGATATTTTATGAGCTTGCACTGTAAGAATCTAAATGCTGAAGATTTGCGGCAAAAACTCCTTTCAGAACATGGTATTGGAATAATTGCTATAAATGATTGCACAATCCGTATTGCATTTTCTAGCATTGACAATGAATTAATTAATATCGTGTATGAAAAGGTTTACTCAACAGCTGAGGAAATGGTGCGTGATTAAACGCTCTTTTGTTACTTTTTTATTTCTTCTAGCCTTCACTATTTTTGCCACCTCATGTGGAGGTGCGCTTGAAGATCCAGTAATAATATGGACAAATAAAAGCGAAATTGTTTCCTATGTTGAGCTTTTTAATCTTACAACCAAAGGGTCTCGAGCAGTAGTAGTGTTTAAAGAAAACCCTGCAGATGCATTTCCCCCAATGAGAGATGAAGATACTCCCGATATTATTATTGGCCCTTGGTTAAAAAATGCCGAAACACGAAGCAACTTTGTTCCTCTCGATTATTTTTTTGATGACCAGCTTATAAGTAGAACGCAGTTTTATCCTCAATTATTGCAATATGGAAATATAGGGGGACAGCACTACCTGTTACCTGTTAGCTTTAATTTATCTGCCATGGTATTATCACAAAAAAATAGTAGCGCCATATCTGAAAACTATATTCTAAGCCCTGATCAAATTATGAATACTAGTGCAGACTTTAACGTTACAGAAGGTGGCGTATACTCCTCTATGGGCTTTGCCCCATCGTGGACGCCTGAGTTTTTATACGAAGTAGCAACATTAAATAATGTAAATTTTTTAGAGCAACGCAGAAGCCTTGGTTCTTTCACATGGAATGAAACAAATCTAAACGCAACAATTGACTATTTTAAAGAGTGGACAAGTACAAATAATACCTCAACTATCGCAGAGACAGAATACCAATTCAAATATCTATTTAACCCTACGTTAAAGAATATTGCCGATAACAATTCTTTGTTTGCATTTATTACTAGTGACGAGCTTTTTGTCTCGTCCTCTGAAAGGCTCGATGAAATTTATTTTAGATGGATAGAAAAAGATGGAAAAATTTCTGTACAAGATGACATGATTACCATGGGTCTTTACAAACATTCAAAGAATCTTTCTTCTGCAGAGCACTTTATTTCTTGGTTTATGAACGAGGAAAGCCAAGAAACTCTCCTTAATTGGAGTAATAGTTTAAACTTTAATACTAATACCTTTGGCGTTACTGGTGGTTTTTCTTCAATTCGAAGTGTAAATGAAAGAGTTTTTCCTGTTCTTTATCCCGTATTATGGGGTAACCTCCCTCCTCAGGAATTGCTTACACCACCAAATAGGCTCCCATCAAATTGGGATTCAATAAAGCAAGTAATCCTTCTCCCGTATTTATTGGATGCAATTAACACCGAGGCGTCTGAGCCTATTCAAACAATACAAGAACGTTTGTCTGACTGGTATAGATTTTCTCAATAATTA
Organism: uncultured Treponemataceae bacterium; assembly: GCA_964371295.1. GTDB lineage: Bacteria > Spirochaetota > Spirochaetia > Treponematales > Treponemataceae > CAYJFX01. Next base: position 518 of record CAYJLT010000010.1, on the reverse strand, counting down.
TGTTCTTTTAACCTTTAGCAGTAAAAAAATCTAAGTAAAAATCATATTTTTCCGATATTTTAAATGTAAGCATTTTATGTGCGTTTACACATTACTGTTTAAAAGGGATGCGGAAAGATGATTTCGGGTGTTGGAAGTATTAGCGGAATAGCTCATGCAAATTATGGTGTAGGCTCTTCTCAATCGCTCTCATTTTCCTCTGGTGGAAAGCTCTATGTTCCAGTAAGTCCATCTATGGTTGGTTATGCACAGTTTGAACATGTGAGAGGTATTCCTTCTGAAAATCCAAACGGTGGTGTAAATATTAGTAAAATAAAAATATTAAATACACTCATAGATAGACTTGTGGACATGAAACAACAGCCAAGCATTACAAAACCTGAAAGTGAAATGTCAGATGCACAAGTTGACGCCCTTATAAAAGATTACCAAAATAAAATACAAAGCACCATAAGTATAGCGCAGGCAAACCCTTACGCCCTCGCTGGAGCTGCTGCAAGTGGCGCAGGCGCATTGTT
>CAYJLT010000009.1:8358-29004 GCA_964371295.1 uncultured Treponemataceae bacterium | reverse complement strand
GATATAGGAACATTTTAAAAAAGAGCCATGGCTGCAAGCCAATGGTTCATAAGGATAATTAATGAATATCATAGGAGAAAATATGAAAACAAACATCGGCTTAGTAGGCCTCGCAGTAATGGGTGAAAATCTCGCAATGAATATGCTTAATAATGGATTTTCTGTTTCAGTATATAATAGAACATATGCAAAGGTTGAAAACTTTGTTGCAGGTAGAGCAAATGGTATGAACGTTGTTGGAAAAGAAACACTTGAAGACTTTGTTCAAAGTATTGAAACGCCTAGAAAAATAATGCTTATGGTTCGCTCGGGACAAAGTGTTGATGATATGGTAGATGCCCTTAGTCCACACCTTTCAAAAGGAGATATCATTATTGACGGTGGAAACAGTAATTACGAAGATAGTATGAGGCGTTATGATACGCTAAAAGAAAAAGGCCTTAACTTTGTGTCCTGTGGCGTAAGTGGTGGAGAGCTGGGAGCATTACACGGTCCTAGTATGATGATTAGCTGCGATAAAGAAGTCTATGATCTAATAGAACCAATCTATACAAAAATAAGTGCAAAGGCACCAAAAGATGGTGAAGCTTGTGTTACTCGAGTTGGTAACGGTGGTTCTGGTCACTTTGTAAAAACTGTTCACAATGGTATTGAATATGGGGATATGCAAGCTATTGCAGAAATCTATACCGTACTACAAAAACTTTTTTCTTTTAACAACGAAACAATTGCATCGACTTTTTTAGACTTTAAAAAAGGTAAGCTCGATAGCTACTTAATAGAAATAAGTGCAGATATATTCAATTTTAAAGAAAACGGTGAATATATTATAGACAAAATCCTCGACCTTGCATTTCAAAAAGGAACAGGCAAATGGTCAAGCATTGCAGCCTTAGATGAAAATGTTTCACTGAGTCTTATAACCTTAAGTGTTTTTCAGCGATTTATATCGATGCAAAAAAATCAACGAGTTTCTCTCTCTAGCATATATGGAGAAAACACAAGCTTTGATAAAGAAGACCTTAGTTTACTCGATGTAGAAAACGCTCTTTACGCTGCCAAGCTCATTTCCTATTGTCAAGGCTTTGAGCTTTTACAAGAAAAATCAAACAATATGAACTTTGGAATAGACTTGAGTAAGGTTGCAAAAATATGGAGAGCAGGGTGCATAATTCGAAGTACTTTTTTAGATGACTTAAGCGAAAGTTTTAAGAGCTTAAAAACTGGCGAAAATCTTCTTTTTAGTGAGTTTTATCAAAAGCGATTAAAGGAATGCATACCGTCTCTTAGAAAGCTCGTAGCAATTTCACTTAAAAACGCACTTCCTATCGCAACACTTTCAAGTGCTCTTAACTACTTTGATTCAATGACATGCGCATATAGCAATGCAAATCTCATACAAGCACAAAGGGATTACTTTGGAGCACATACCTATAAAAGAATTGATAAAACCTTTGATGAAAACTTTCATTCAAATTGGACAAACGAAGGCGGCAACACGGTAAGCAGCGAGTACAATGTGTAATTAATAATTAATAGGTAATAATTAATAATTGGTACAGATGTGATGGTTTTAATCAATAAAATGAGCTACTATCATGTCTAAAGCTGTTTTCATGGTGTAGCAGTAATATTAATTGTTCATTGTTAATTATTAATTACTCTCCAGCATCTATGTATCTTGGTGTTTCTAAAATCTTCTGGGATAGTGTGAGTACTAATATCTTTTATACTCACATTGTCGTTTGCAAAAAGACTTTCATCAAATTTGAGTGTTCTTGAATTTGATGAAAAGTATAGGGTGCCACCCTTTGTTAATCGCTTTATACAGAGTTTAACAAGTTCTGCATAATCTCTATTGATGTCGAGTACAGTTTCAGTTTTTTTTGAATTTGAAAAGGTTGGTGGGTCTAAAATAATAAGGTCCCACGTGCTCGAAGTCTTTTTTAAAAAAGTAAAAACATCGTCGTTAATAATATGATGTCGTGTCTCTCCAAGGTTGTTTGCTTCAAAGTTTTTAGACACCCAGCTTAGATAGGTTTTTGATAAATCAACAGAATCTACAACCTTAGCCCCACCTTGAGCGGCATGTACGCTAAAAGATCCCGTGTAGCAAAAAAGGTTTAGAACACTCTTTCCTTCGCTTTCTTCCTTTACAATTTTTCTAAGCGGTCGATGGTCAAAAAATAAGCCTGTGTCAACATACGATGATAGGTTTATTAAAAACTTAGAGCCGTGCTCTTCTATAGTAATAAAAAACTCATCTCTCGTAATCTTTTCATATTGGCCATCGCGCTGTCTTTTTCTTCGCTTTGTAAAAATATGCTCTTTTTTTATACCTAAAGTACTTGAGCACACTTCTTCCATTGCGCTAAGCCACAGTAGCTCTTCATTTTCATCTTTTTCGTAGGGGCGCTCATATAAAAAAAGCACTGCATAAATTTCTTGGGTAATATCTTTGTATATATCAAGGCAAAGAGGAATTTCTGGAATGTCTTTATCATAAAGTCTATAGCAGTTTACCGCTTCACGTTTTGCCCATTTTTTTAAGTGTTTATATCGTTTTGTGAGGCGGTTTGAAAAGAGTAGTGCTTGTTCGTCGGTTTTGCTTACTGAGGAAACGTCGCTATTCATCTATTAATTTATTTTGATTATTCATTCTTAAACTTAAAAGTGCATAGCCCGATGTTAGATCTTCTTGCTGATACGAAACGTTCTTTGGAATTTTTAACTTTATGTTTGAAAAATTCCAAATACCTTTTATTCCAGCCTCTATAGCTGAATCTGCAATGGATTGGGCAACACTAGATGGTACCGTAATTACGGCAATGTTTACTTTTAAGCTTTTTACATGTTCAGGGAGAGTCTCTAAAGATAATACTGGTACACCATGTACCTGCGTGCCAATTTTCTTTTCGTCTGTGTCAAAGGCTGCAACAAAATGCAAACCATGAAACTGAAACTCCTGGTAACCGAGTAGAGCAGAGGCAAGATTTCCAACACCAATAAGTATTGCATCCCTTGATTTATTCCAACCTAAAAATTGTTCAATTGCAACAATAAGGGGTTTTACTGGATATCCCTTTTTGGGTTTACCTACAATTCCCGTTATAGCTAAGTCTTTTCTCACTTGAATTGGCTCTAGCTCCAATTCATTGGCTATGACAGTACCCGAAATATTTTCAAATCCTTGAGATTCGGCATTACGAATAATATGTAAATATGAAGGTAGTCTCCTCACTGAGGGAGCTGCGTGTATTTTTTGTTTTGCCACCAGTATTACTCCTATATTTTTTTATCTATGCAAGTATATATTAAAAGAAATAAAAATTAAAGTGCTTTCAGTCTTTTTTTTATAAATCTACTTGAACAAAAAATTAATATACGGTATTATGTCTAGTAGGGTATATCTAAGAGCCCTACTTTTAATTATTTTGGAGAAATCATGGGAATTATAGGAATTGTTTTATTAGTTGTATTTATAGTTATTTGCATACTTCTTGTAGGCATTATACTTTTACAAAAAGATGAAGGTGGCGGTCTTGGTGGATTGTTTGGAGGTGGTGGATCTGCATTTGGCTCACGTTCACAAACAGTTATAACAAAAACAACCTATGTTTTCGTCTTTTTATTTTTTGTAACAACATTTGGTTTAGCAATGCTTAATCGAGCACCATCTGTAGAAAGCCTTAGCGAAGCTGCAAGTCAAGTTGAAGGCGTGCAAGCAACAGACGGCCAAGATTGGTTAGAAAATGAAGAAGAAAATTCAGATATTGAAGGCGCAACTATTAACGCAAACGAATAGACAAGGAGAAACTCATTATGGTTTTAGGCGAAGCACTTAGTCCAAAAGCAATAAAAATTGACCTTGAAAGCGTCGAAAAAGATGAAGTTTTTGAAGAACTCATTGAAGAGCTTGTAGCAGTTGTCCCTCAATTAGATAGGAGCACAGCGCTTCAAGCTGTGTTAGATAGAGAGTCTAAGATGAGTACGGGTGTTTTGCCAGGAATTGCCGTTCCTCATGGTAAGACAGATGCTATAAAAGGCGTAAAAGGCGTGATAGGTATTTCTCGCGAAGGAATTGAATACGATTCTTTAGATGGTAAACCTGTTCATGTTGTTATTTTATTATTATCATCTCCTGATGCAAGTGAGCTTCACTTACGAATTCTCAAGCATTTAGCACGTTTGTTGGAAAACAACTCATTTTATAATGATTTGCTATCACAAAAGGCACCACAAGATGTATATGATTTAGTATGCCGCTATGAGGAAGAATTAAACTAATATGCAAGAAGATATACTTGGCCACTTAATACAAATTGAAAATGATGCAGCTTCAATATTGTTCGATGCACAAGTTGAAGCTGATAAACGAACGTCAGAAGCACAAATAGAAGCTGATAATAAGTTTAAGGCTGAGTATGATGAGCTTATACAAAAGCTTGAAAAAGAATGCACAGAAAAATTAGCTGTGCTTGAAACAGAACATACCGAAGCATTTAATTCATTTAAAGATGAATTACTAAAGACAAAAAAAGATACTACGGGCTTTAATAATCTAATGGAAACCTTGCTTTTCGGGGAATAATATGGATAGGTCTAGTGCCACAGATTATGTATATGCCAAATCACACGGAATGCTAGCAAAGTCCTTCGTAGGCTCAAGAAAAGGTAATCTCTTTGCAGCAAAAACACTTTCAGATTTATGGCGATTATTATTTAAAACGTCCGCCCCCCTTATACCAGAAAACATGCTTGCACGCGCAATAGAAGAAGAAGCTGAAAGAACATTTATTGCAGACTACATAAACCTTCTAAGTTCTTTTGATGAACCAGAACATATTGCTGTGCACCTTTTACGCTTTTACGAATATCAAAATATAAAAGAAATTAATGCAGCAATCTTGCGCGGTCACACAACAATTCCAAAAATAGCAGACATTGGAACTTATGCACAATTACACTATGACCAATGGCCAAAGGTACATCTTATAACAAAAAATACTGATATAGAATGGCTTGATACTGTCCCAACAAGAGATACGCAAAAAGATGTAGACTCGAGGCTTGATATTCAGTATACAAAAGAATTATGGAACAGCGTGCAAAAATTATCTGCACCTCAAAAGCCTTCAGTAGAAAAGCTAATAAAAGAGCAAATTATATTACAAAATGTGCTATGGGCAATTAGATTAAAAACATACTATGGTTATACACAAACTCAAATCGAAGAACAGCTTGTGTATGCAGATGACACTCGCCCAACTAATGATTTACTAGCGGGCGCAGCTCTTGCAACTGTTGATAAGCAATCAGACTTGTGGGATAATTGGTCAGATTGGAAGTATGTTAATCTACTAAATCCAAGCGATGGAGTCTCCGTGTGGCACATTGACCCTACATGGCTTCAAAATTCTATAAATGTACACTTAAATAAAATGGCTTATAAATCATTTTCAAAAAATTTTTATAGTGCTCATATTTTAGTTTCATGGTATAAAATAAAAGAGTATGAGCTTAACTGTATTCGTACCTGTGTTGAAGGTTTGCGTTTAAATGTAGACACAGAACAGTTAAAGCAATTTATGTGGTAAGTAGACTATATATACTATATTGAGTAGTTTTTTACAAGGTGAACCTTGTAGCTATATGGAGGAGCGATGGCAAAGACAACGCCCATGAGGCTGGTTGAACTAATGATTCTCAAAGATGACATAAAAAAAGTCATAGAACATTTGGGTAAATTTGGTTTATTTCAGTTTCAATCAACCTTAGACGAATCGACTACTGCTGATTTTAATAAATCTCAAGATTTATTTGATATCTTGCAAGAATTACGTGCATATCTAGGTATATCTGATGCTGATGGGTATGATGAAAATTCTCATTACCCTACGGATGAAGACTTTGATAAAGCACGCTCCATTGTTGCAGCTATTCAAGAATTAAAACAACGCGAGCTACTTGCCGTAGAAAATAAAAAAAAGGTTTTAGATGCATACAACGAAGCAAATGCATTTGCAAACTTAAAAGTACCCTATACTGAACTCGAACACCTATCATTTTTATCACTTCGAATAGGAAAAATTGACCCAAGCGTAGTCGATGAGCTTATATTCAATTTAGCAAATCGTGCAGTAATAATACCATTAGGCTCTGATAGAACTCGAGTTGTAGCCGCTTCTTCAAAAAAAGGACGCTTTGCCCTAGATGCAGAATTAAAGCGCTATGGATTCATACCTCTTGAAATTCCCGAGAATTTTAAAGGTATTCCTGACGATGTTCTTGCTGAGCTAAAGGAACAAACGCTCGATGAAGAAAAAAACTTAAAAGTGATTGCAACTGAAAGACAAAGCTATGCTAAAACACATAGCGATGAAATACTAAGGTTATTGCGATGCCTATCAATAGGCGCTCAGGTAAAGGCTTTTCAAACGAGGCTCGAATCTACGCAGCTTGTATATAGAGTTACAGGCTGGGTTCCTGCAAAAGAATGTGTTGACTTGATGAAAGACCTTGATAATTTAACCGAAGGACGCATCGCCCTTAGACAATATGAACCAAGTGAAGTACCTTCTGTAAAAGAGGGAAGAGAAACAGTGCCCGTGAAGCTTACTCATGGCACACTTGTGGGTAATTTTCAAAGACTTATTTTTGGATTTGGATCTCCACTGTATGGAACCATCGATCCAACGCCTTTTGTTGCATTCTTTTTTATCCTACTTTTCGGAATAATGTTTGGAGATGCAGGGCAGGGATTAGTATTTGTGCTTATTGGTATATTAATGGTAAAGGGTGTCATTAAAAAGTTTCCTGTTTCACCAGATTATGGGCCAATTTTTATAGCCATTGGTTGTAGTAGCACTTTTATGGGCCTTTTAACTGGTGAGTTTTTTGCAAATCCTGATGTTTTGGCACCGTTTGGGCGCTTTGTAACTGGCTTATATGGAGAGCCACATAATCATATTTTAACACTTATGCCAACAGGTGAAAGCATTAGTACATTGTTTACATTCTTTTTGTTTACCATTGGTGTAGGTTTTTTAATTAATTCAACAGGTTTGATAATTAATATTATTAACCTTTTTTCATTAGGCCGTGTAGGACAAGCTCTTTTTGGAAAAACAGGGCTTTCAGGTGCAATATTCTTTTGGTACATTATTTATATGGTTATTAGAATTTTTGCTTTTGATTCTTCAATTCAAGTGTATGATTGGATTGTTATTGGCATTTCACTTTTTGGAGTGTTTGCTGCACATCCTCTTCAAAACCTAGTTGCTAAGCATAAACCTATTTTTCATGAAGGTTTTGGTATTGCTGTAATAGAAGGTATAGTTGAAATTCTAGAAGTCGTGTCAAGTTATTTGTCAAATACGGTAAGTTTTTTGCGTGTGGGTGCCTTTGCTCTAGCTCATGCAGTATTAGGCTTTATTATTCACACAATGATGGAGCTTGTGGGTGAGTCTGGCGGGCTTCCTGCATCTATACTAGTTCAAATTGTTGGGAACCTTGTGGTTATTGTATTAGAAGGAATGATTGTTTCTATTCAAGTAATTCGACTACAATATTATGAGTTCTTTTCCAAATTTTTTACAGAAACAGGAAAGGAATTTATTCCATTTCAGTTCAAATATAAATAAATTCATTTACAGGAGTTATGTATGAATCTAAAAAAAGTAGGTATTATTCTTTGTCTTTTACTTATTGCAACAAGTGTTTTTGCGCAAAGTACTGGTCAAGCAGATAATACAGATGCAATCAAAGCAATTGCTGCAGCTGTTGCAGTAAGTTCTGCATGTATTGGTGGTGGTTTAGCTGTAGGTAAAATTGGTGCTGCTGCTATGGGTGCAATGAGCGAAAATGAAAACCTTTCAGGTAAAGCACTTCCATTCGTAGGTTTGGCAGAAGGTGTTTGTTTGTGGGGATTCCTTGTAGCTCTTCTTATTCTTGTATTATAAGATAGGAACTGTACACCTGTGAAATATTATATTATCGGAGATCACGAGCTAGTGCTTGCCTTTTCATTGGTAGGCATTGATGGGATTACCGTTGTAAATCGAAATGAAGCGCTAGACTCATTCAACAAAGTTACTGGCAGAGGTAATGAACGCACAGGGTCTCTGCCTGTTGATGAGCGCCCTAAAGTTCTTATTCTAACTGAAAATGTAGCTGATATGCTTGAAGAAGAACTTTTGCAATGGCAAATGAAGGGAGATTACCCACTTGTTGTTGAAGTACCGGGCATTCATGGACACATTAAAGGGCGGAAAACGCTCACAGAATCTATACGCGAAGCAATTGGTATTCACGTTTAGTGTAGGGAAATGAATAATAAAGTTTCATTCGTGTAATTTTATTACAAGCAAAAGCAAAAATAATTAAACGTTTGCATACTCATGTCATGCATGGCATGTTGTTTTAAGCAGAAGTTTATTTGGAGAAAAAAATGGAAGAACTTCGTTCAACTGCAATTATTGACTCAGAAATACTTGAAGATTCCCGAAAAAAAGCAGAGCGTATTTTAGCCAACTCAGAAAAAGAATGCAAGGCTATTCTAGATGCTGTTGCACTTAGAGTTGCTGAAATCACTAAAGAAAAAACGCAATCCTATGAAAAAAAGATTGCATTACACAAGCAAGATTTATCTGCATCATTACCACTAGAGAGCAAAAGATACCTTGTAGAGTTTGAAAAAAAATCAGTGCAAGAAGCTATGGGAGAATATCTTTCTAGCTTGTCAAAAGATAAAAAACTCATTTTAATAAAAAGTTTGCTTAAAAAATATATTCCATATCTTGAAGGTCACAAGGTCCGTGTAAAAGTTGCAGGTTTTACGAAAGAAGATATTTTGAGCATAGCAAAATCGGAACTAAAAACAAATACTATTTTAGAATGCATTGAAATGGATGCAATCTTAAAAAATACATTCAAAACTGATTATGACGAAGCCGAAGGTATGGTTATCGAAACTGAAGATAAGTCAAGGCTTTGTAGAGTGTTTATTGGAGAGTTAATTGAGCGAGTTATTGACAATAATAATTATGAATTAACTACTGCACTCTTTTGTGGGAGATTACCCGAATGATTGAAGGAAAAATTAAGCGAATATCTGGTCCAATTGTGTATGCAGAAGGACTCGATGCATGTGGGCTTTACGATGTTGTAGAAGTAGGAGAAGCAAAGCTCATTGGAGAAATTATACGCCTCAAGGCAGGAACTGCGACAATCCAGATTTATGAAGATAATACGGGGATGTGTATTGGAGAAAAGGTTGTTTCACAACAGCGACCACTTTCTGTACGTCTAGGTCCTGGTATTATTGGAACAATTTATGATGGTATACAACGACCACTAAAAGATATGTATGATGACATGGGAGCTTTTTTGCTTCCAGGATTACGTGCAGAGCCTCTAGATGTTGAAAAAAAATGGACATTCAATCCAACCATTGAACAAGGGAGCCCCATAGCTCCTGGTGGTGTAATTGGAGAGGTTCAAGAAACATCCTCAATTAATCATAAAATAATGGTACCGCCCTTAACAAAGGGTAGAGTACTTGCAAAAATAGAAGCAAAAGGCGATTATACTATTAATGAAGTAATAGGTGAAACAGAGCTTGGTGAAAAATTATACTTAGCTCAGTATTGGCCTGTTCGAAAGCCACGACCTTTTGCGCAAAAATTAACGGTAACAGAACCACTTGTTACAGGTCAGCGAGTTATTGATGTATTCTTTCCACTTTCAAAAGGTGGAACTGCGGCTATTCCAGGTGGATTTGGTACCGGAAAAACAATGACTCAGCATGCAGTTGCAAAGTGGTGCGATGCAGATGTAATTGTATATATTGGTTGTGGTGAGCGCGGAAATGAAATGACCGACGTATTAACAGAGTTTCCTTCCCTCATAGATCCACGAACAGGTCGCTCTCTTATGGAGAGAACAATTCTTATTGCAAATACCTCAAATATGCCAGTAGCCGCACGTGAAGTATCATTATATTCAGGTATTACTTTAGCAGAATACTGCCGCGACATGGGAATGACTGTCGCAATTATGGCCGACTCAACAAGCCGTTGGGCAGAGGCGCTACGTGAACTTTCTGGCCGTATGGAAGAAATGCCAGCAGAAGAAGGCTTTCCTGCATATTTACCAACGAGACTAGCTGAGTTTTATGAAAGGGCAGGGCGTGTTACAACCCTTTGTGGCAGTGAAGGCTCTGTATCTATTATTGGAGCTGTTTCGCCTCCAGGTGGAGATTTTTCTGAGCCCGTAACACAACATACAAAGAGATTTATTCGATGCTTTTGGGCTTTAGATAGAGAGCTTGCAAATTCACGGCATTATCCAGCCATTGGGTGGATAGAATCATACTCAGAGTACGCCCAAGAGGTCAAAGAATGGTGGGATAAGCTTGATCCACGCTGGGCAACAATTCGTCTTGAAGCGCTTGACTTATTAAAACGAGAAGAACGTTTACAACAAATTGTTCGCCTCATTGGTCCTGATGCACTTCCTGATAACGATAGGTTAGTACTACTTTTAGCAGAAATGCTTAAAAATGGCTTTTTACAGCAAAGCGCCTTTGATGCAATTGATGTGTATTCAGTACCAGAAAAACAAATACTTATTTTACAGTTAATGATGCGCTTCTATAAAAAGGCAAAAGAACTTATAAAAAATGGTGCACCACTATTGAAGCTTACTTCATTAACAGTGAGAGAAGAAATTGTACGCATAAAAACAACAATACCAAATGAAAAACTTGATGACATAAAGGCTATTGAAAAAAGAATGGAAGATGAATTAGCATCAATCGAACGTATATACAAAAAGGTGGATACTAGATGAGAGGAATGGAGTATAGAGGTATAAACCTCGTTGATGGCCCAATTGTCGTCGTTCGCCGAAGTGAAAATGTATTTTTTGGAGAACATGTAGCGGTACGTGATCGAAACGGAGTAAAAAGAACTGGAAATGTCATTGACTTAAATGATGAATATGCAGTAGTTCAAATTTTTGGTTCAACTTCAGGACTTGATTTGTCTGATACTACCGTAGAGTTTCTTGATACTCCAATGGAGTTGCGTGTAGGGGATGGACTTCTTGGGAGAATATTTACAGGTCTTGGAAAACCAATGGATGGTTATCCTGAAGTTGTTTCATCAACAAAAAAAGATGTTAATGGATGCCCTATAAACCCTTTTGCACGTATATATCCAAAAGATTTTATTCAAACTGGAATATCATCAATTGATGGAATGAATACACTCATTCGTGGGCAAAAACTACCAATTTTTTCTGGTGACGGCTTGCCCCACAATAGGCTTGCAGCACAAATTATTAGGCAAGCAAAAATTAGAAGTGCAGATGAAGACTTTGTTATGGTTTTTGCAGGCATGGGTATCAAATATGATGTTTCTCAATTTTTTATTAAAAGCTTTGAAGAATCTGGTGTACTATCAAAAGTAGCAATGTTTTTGTCACTTGCAGACTCACCTTCAATTGAACGTATCATTACTCCTCGATGTGCATTAACTGCAGCTGAATATTTAGCATACGAAAAGGGGATGCATGTTCTTGTTGTAATGACAGATATGACAAACTATTGCGAAGCTCTAAGAGAAATATCAACAACGAGAGGGGAAATTCCTGGTAGAAAGGGTTATCCCGGCTATTTATATTCAAATCTTGCAGAGCTTTACGAAAGAGCAGGTAAAATTAAAGGGTCAAATGGGTCTATTACACAAATACCTATTCTTACTATGCCTAGTGATGATATTTCACACCCAATTCCAGACCTTACAGGCTACATAACTGAAGGCCAAATTGTACTCGATAGAGAGCTATCACAAAAGGGAATGTACCCTCCTGTATCTGCTCTCCCAAGCTTGTCTCGTTTGATGAAAGATGGTATTGGCGAGGGAATGACGCGAGATGATCATAAAGATGTTGCAAGTCAGCTTTTTGCAGCTTATTCAAAAGTAAAAAACATTCGAAATCTTGCTGCTATTATTGGTTCTGAAGAACTTTCTGAAGCCGATAAGCGCTATTTAAAATTTGGCGATAGAATGGAAAAAGAATTCTTAACACAAGGCGAGCACGAAAATCGAACCATAGAAGAAACACTTTCAATCGGTTGGGATATTCTTTCAGAGTTACCAAAATCAGAACTTTATAGAATTAACCCAATGCTTATTGAAAAGTATTTACCAAAAAAGGATGATTAAATGGCACGCTTAAATGTTGCTCCTACAAAATCAAACCTTCTCAAAATAAAAGAACAATTGTCGATATCTAAAGACGGATATGATCTTCTTGAGCAAAAGCGTGAAATTCTTGTTATGGAACTTATGAAAATGGTTGAACAAGTTAAACTTTTGGAAAGAGAAATTGATAAGTGTATTAAAAACGCATATCCAGATTTAAAGCATATGTTAATGGCAGTAGGTGGAGATAGGGTAGAGCGCATTTCTCATGCGGTAAGCTATGATTTTAAGATTGTTGAAAAGCCAATTACAAAAGCAGGAATGGATTTTTCAAGTATATCAGTTGATATTCCAAAACGGCAGCTTTTTTATTCTTTTGTTGACTCGTTTGCCGATACTGACAAAGTTATGGTTGATTTTTTTGAGCTGTTAAAGCTCTTGACGGAAATGGCTTCTATACGTACAATTGTATGGAGGCTTGCAACAGAAGTTAAAAAAACCCAACGGCGCGTAAATGCATTGGATAAAATGGTTATTCCGCAAACCTCAGAAACAAAAAAATATATTGAAAGTGTATTAGAAGAACGTGAAAGAGAAAATGTATTTGTTTTAAAATCACTTAAAGCAAATAAAGGAGAGTCCCTCATATGATAAAGCCCCTTTTTCAAAAAATACTCATTCTAGTTAATGGGTCAGAAGAATCAATTCATGCAGCTCAGTATGGAATTCTCATGTCTAAGCTGTATCGCTGTAGCGTAAAAATGGTATATGTAGTTGATACTGCAACACTTAAGCAGCTTACCTTAAGTAAAATATTTGTAACAGAAGAAAGCTCTGAGTATGAAGAAAGCTTAAGAGCTGATGGCCTTCGATATTTGGAATATGTTACAGAGCTTGCAACTGCCAAAGATATAAAAATAGAAACAGAGCTTCGCTCTGGTGCTGTTTGGTCTGAAACGGTTAGTGCAGCCGATGAAATGGGTGCAAACCTCATTCTAATAGGTGGTGCTGAAAAGACGAATGGGGGCCATGAAACACTACGTGAAACATATAGACTTATTATGCAAAATAGCCCATGCTCAGTTCTCTTAGTTGAAGAAAAACAAATTGAACAGTTATATAAACTTGCATAAGCAGTAATTGGGGGAGACTATGCGTATATTAATTTTGCATTTTTTACACGAACGAAATAAAAAGCATTCAGATATTTTAAAAAATTTAGAAAAATCGGCACTTTCAAATGGCCACACCGTGACAGTTTGTAATGAAAAAGATTCGATTAATCTTCATATGGCTATGTTTGACTATATCGCAGTGGTTACGGTACCTACGTCAATTATTGGAGCAAAAGTACCTGAAAAAATGTCCGAAATTCTTTCAACACACGGCAGTTTATCTGGAAAAAAAGGTTGCGCGCTTGTGGTAAAAAATGGTTTTTCTTCAAACAAAATGAGTAGAATAACTATGCATTCAATGGAAAAAGAAGGCATGGTAATAGACTATTTTGATATTATTGATACCCCTGGCTACGCTACTCATGTTGGGAAAAAGCTCGGGTGAACGACTATTACAAAATTCTTGGTGTCAGGCCAGGAACAAGTATTTCAGAAATAAAACGAGCATATCGTAAAAAAGCAAAACGGCTTCATCCAGATGTTTCAGGAGATGATGCAACTCAGTTTCATTTACTTCTTGTTGCATACGAGGCCTTAATAGAGCTACATCAAAATGAACTCTTTGATATTCCTATTCGTGTATCCCGTTATGAGAGGGGTAGTAAAAATGAAGAATCATTTTCATACAGAGAATGGTTGGTGGCGCAAAATGATGAAGAAAGTTTTTGTAAACTTATTTTTTGGGATCTAATGCACAATAGAGAAGATGATGCAGTGAGGGCCTTTAAGAAAATTAATTCCGAAAAAGCAAATTTTAGCTTATCAAAGTGGTTTCCACGAGATGATTTTATGGACTATGGTTTTATACTAGCAGAGGAATTAACGTTTCGTAATGAGTACTATGATGCCTACCTGTTATTAAAACAAATAATAACCATGGAGAACACTAGCGCGTATTTTAAGCTATTTTTTCCGGAAGTTATGTCTTTTACAAGAGATATTTTACGTTTCAAAATAGAAGGAACGGTAAGCGATGAGCTTTCACTCGATGCATGGGAAACAGCTCTTGACTTAGGCTTCGAAAATAAAGAAAAAGCAGCTTTGCTAGCTAAGATGTCAGCGGCATATATAAGAATTGGTGATACAGAAACCGCAAAAATCTGTCTTGATGAAGCAAAGCGTTTGGATGCGCACTTGCGTATACCAAAAGTATTACAAAAGGTATAAACATGATACGTTTAAAAAATGAAACACAAATAGAAGGTATTCGAAAATCTTGTGCTTTACTTGCAAGCCTTTTTGAAGATGTGCTTCCAAAAATACATAGTGGTATGTCAACAATGGATATTGATGACTTATGTAGAGTTTTTATTGAAAAAAATGGTGGAGTTCCTGCATGGTATAGCCAAGATTTTCCGGGTGCTGCAAATATTTCAATAAATGATGAAGTCATTCATGGCGTTCCATCAAAATCACGTTATCTTAAAGATGGTGACATTGTATCCGTTGATGTAGGAATAGATTTAAATGGCTTTTATAGTGATGCATCTCGCACAATTGCAATTGGAACCATAAGTGATGAAGCGTATAAACTTATGGAAATTACAGAAAAGTGTTTTTATGCAGGGTTTGATGCGTGTAAAGTTGGAAATAGAATTAGAGATATTAGCGAAGCAGTGTTTGATGTAGCTGCTACTGCTGGCTATGGGGTTGTTCATGAATACTGTGGGCACGGTGTTGGCTTAGATGTTCATGAAGAACCTTCTATTCCCAACTATCTATACAAGGGACCAAACCCTCGAATACAATCGGGTATGGTCCTCGCTATAGAACCAATGATAAATTTAGGAACAGGCGATGTTGTTTTGCTAGAAGATGGATGGACGGTAGCTACTGCCGATGGTAAGCTTTCGAGCCATTATGAAAACACCATAGCGGTATTTAAAGAAAAAAGTGAAATTTTAACTAAAAAAAATAATTAATTTTTAAGGTTATTTTAATATTTTTTTAGTATATTTAAGAATATATTATGTATTTTTAGATAATGGAGGCATACTATGAAGAAAAGATCAAAGTACATTTTAACTGTTACAGCAACTTTAGTTGCATGTTTTTTATTGGTATCAATGTCGTGTAACAAGTTATCTGTAGGCGGTGCGCAAACGGTATTTGCAGATTCAAGTCCTGCAGTTGAGATTCCGGAGGATGCATTAGCTGTAGCCGAATTACTTCAAACAGCATTTCGCTCTGTTTCCAGCCAAGTGCTACCGGCTGTTGTAAAAATTGATACAGTTGAAACAAGAGTAGCAGAATCCTCACCATTTGGTGGTCAGGGTTTCCCCTTTTTCTTTTTTGGAACTCCCGAAGAAGATGAAAGTGAACCAAGAGAATATTCACAGGAAGGTCTTGGCTCTGGTGTAATTGTTCGCAGAACAGGCAATAGGTACTATGTTTTAACTAATGATCATGTTGTAGGTAGCGCAACAGAAATATCGGTAACGCTACATGATAATCGTGATTTTGAAGCCGAGCTGGTCGGAACAGATTCAAGAAAAGATATTGCACTTGTTTCTTTTGAATCAAATGATGATTTAACGGTTGCAAAACTCGGAGATTCTGATATTGTCCAAACTGGCGATATTGCAATAGCAATGGGTTCTCCGCTGGGCTACTTTGAATCAGTTACCCAAGGTATAATCAGTGCAACGGGTCGTTCAGGTGGCGGAATTGGAAATATTAGTGACTTTTTACAAACCGATGCTGCAATTAACCAAGGTAACTCAGGTGGTCCGCTGGTAAATATCTATGGTGAAGTTATTGGAATAAATACATGGATTGCATCTTCCTCTGGAGGATCACAAGGCTTAGGTTTTGCAATTCCTATTAACAATGTTAAGTCTGCAATTGATGCATTTATTACTGATGGTAGAGTTACCTATGGTTGGATGGGTGTTTCACTTGTTGAAGTGACCGATGTATATAAAGAAGAACTTGAGGTTAATGATGTAGAAGGTGCTTTTGTAGCACAAATATTCCTTAATTCACCTGCAGCAAAATCAGGAATTCAAGCAGGTGACTATATTACTGCGCTCAACGGAAAAGATGTGCGAGATGTTGATCAATTAGTTCGCGAAGTAGGTGATTTAGAAGCAGGGAAAACTGCCGACTTTGAGCTTATTCGAGGCGGACGCCAAATTACTGTTGAAGTACGTATTGAAGAGCGAGATGAAGACGCTACAACAGATAATTCTAAACTTTGGCCAGGATTCGTTGCAGCACCTCTCACAGATGAGATTCGTGAAGAATTGGATGCTGATGGAGTTGACGGCATTGTAGTGACGAGTATACTAGCAAAATCACCAGCTGCTGCACTTAGGCTCCAATCGGGTGATATAATTACAGCGGTAAATGATGTAAAGGTCGAAACCTTGGCAGAATTTTATAATGCACTTGATACAACAGGAAACGATGCAATTTGGTTTGATGTGTACTCCGATGGTAGTACTATCACAACAGGAAAGTATAACGTAGATTAAGGCTAATGCTTAACGTTAACTTCGAACATTTCATCTTAAGGGAGCGGGTGTTTTGAGTTAATACGGGTACTTGTAAAATTACCAAAACCGATTTATACTGTATGTATAAATCGGTTTTTTTGTAAAAACATAGGAGAAAAAATGCTTAAACACATTGTTATGTTTGACTTTAAGGATGCAGACGGTAGATCTGCTAGTGAAAATGCCACTATTGCTAAAGAAAAAGCGCTAGCACTTATGGGGGTTGTTCCAACCTTACGTTCAATGGAAGTGGGCTTAAATGAAGTAGAATCAGTTACCTGTCATGACTTTGTATTAATAGCAACTTTTGATGACATTGAAGGTTTAAAGGCCTATGATGAGCACCCAGAACACCAAAAAGTTGTTACTCATATAAAAGCAACTGCACACAATAGGCAAGCAGTAGATTTTACCTACTAATTTTCAAAAAGTGCTTGCATAAAAGTACAAAAATAACTATAATTTACGTATATTTATGCATTTTTGAAGGATAGGATATGAGTAAAGAAAAAATTGTTCTTGCCTACTCAGGGGGCCTTGATACCACGGTAATTATTCCCTGGTTAAAAGAAAACTATGAGTATGATGTGATCGCGGTATGTATTAACTTAGGTCAAAACGATGACTGGGATGTAATAAAAAAGCGTGCGTTAGATACGGGTGCTATTGAGTGTTACGTAGTAGATGCAAGAGAAGAGTATATTGAAGAATACATTTATCCTGCGGTAAAGGCAAATGCCATTTATGAAGATAGATACCTTATGGGAACATCAACTGCACGCCCTTTAATTGGTAAAATTCTAGTTGAATATGCACGCCAAGAAGGGGCTGTTGCAATATGCCACGGTGCAACAGGAAAAGGTAATGATCAAATTCGTTTTGAACTTGCTATAAAGGCGTTTGCTCCTGATATTAGAGTTATTGCTGCATGGCGTGACCCAAAATGGGACATGGAAAGCCGTGATGACGAAATTGCTTTCCTTGAAAAAAGAGGTATTACACTTCCTACAAAAAAAGAAGATTCATATAGTCGAGATGAAAATATTTGGCACCTTTCGCATGAAGGTTTAGAACTTGAAGAAACTAAAAATGAGCCTGACTATGATAGAATGTTAAAGCTTACAACTCCTCCCGAAAAAGCACAAGAAAGTGGTGAGTATGTTGAAATGGAATTTGTAAAAGGAATCCCTGTATCTGTAAACGGTAAAAAAATGGGTGGCCTCGAACTTATGACTGAGCTAAATAAAATTGGTGGCAGAAACGGTGTAGGACTTGTAGACTTAGTTGAAAATCGTGTTGTAGGAATGAAAAGCCGCGGAGTGTATGAAACACCTGGTGGTTCCATATTGTACTATGCACATGAGCAGCTTGACCACCTTTGCCTAGACAGAGACACCTACTATTTTAAACAACAAATTGCGCTTAAAATGTCGGAGCTTATTTATAATGGTAGATGGTTTACTCCTCTTATGGAAAGCTTGAGAGCATTTGTTGATAGGGCTGAAGAAAATGTAACAGGCTGGGTAAAGCTTAAGTTATACAAAGGCTCTATTCGTGGAGCAGGTACTGAATCTAAGTATTCATTGTACAATGAAAGTTTAGCAAGTTTTACAACCGGCAAACTTTTTGACCATACCGATGCGGAAGGATTTATTACATTATTTGGCTTGCCATTAAAGGTTAGAGCTATGATGGAACAAGAAAATGGTGAAGGCCAAGCTGTTGTTCATAATAAAAACTTAAAAAAACGACCAACAAATTAGTTGAACCTAAGGACTGCTCAAAAATGGGCAGTCTTTTTTTATGTTTGATAGTTTTTTGGACTAACTCCAAACTCAGCTTTAAAAATTCGACTAAAATATGCGGTATCAGAGTAACCAACCTTTGTGCTTGTTTCATTAACTGAAATATTTTCGCGCAACATCTTTTTAGCCTCTGCAAGTCTAATTGTGCGAATATATTCAATAAATGAAGCTCCTACATAGGTTTTGAATAACTTACTAAAATAGTAAGGTGTAATATCAAGCTGCTTTGCAAATTGATCTATTTCAAAATTTTCACTGTAATGATTTGATATATATTTACAAGTCTCAAAAATAAAGCGCTCATATTTACTATTTTTTTCTTCAACAATCACAGTGCATGCTTGCTTCACTACAGACAATAAAAAGTCCTTCGTTTGTGAAAAGGTATTTGTTTGTTGTTCAATGAAGCTACAAGAAATGATATGAGACTCAATTGTTTTCAGTAAAGCCGAAGTAAACTCCTTGAGTCTCTCTTGTGGCTTTTCCGAATCTTTATATACTTGGATTATTTTGTGCGCAATCTGTTGAGCCTCTTTTTCATTTCCATTTATGATACTTTCCACAAGTGCAACACGAGTGCGTCTGAGCGAGTCTTCTTTTAACACTGTTGTATTTGCCAGTTGTTTCTCAGCATCAGCTCTTATAATACCAAACTCTAATTTTTCTATCATTTTTTGTAACACTTGTATGATAGTTTCTCTTTTTACCGGTTTAACTAAATAATCTTGCGCACCGCTTCTAATTGCTTGTTGCGCTAAATCAAAGACTCCCCAAGCAGTTAAAAAAACAATAATAACATCAGGTTTTTCTAAATGAATAATCTCAGCAGCTTCTAATCCTGAAAGTATCGGCATCTGTATATCTAAAAAAACTATTTGTATAGGTTCTGCATTTGGTGCATTAAGTACTTCATTCACTGCCTCTTTACCATTTTTTACCTTAATGCATGTTATGGGCAATTTACTTTGCTTTATAAACATCTCTAGAGTATCTCTTTCTAATGGTTCGTCATCAGCAATGAGTAGCTTATACATATTCATTCTCCTTGGAAGGTATTAAAAGTGTGATTTTAAGCCCACTTGGAGTGTTATGAGAAAAATCTATTGAAGCTTTTCCTTTGTAGAATAATCGCATTCTGTTAATTACATTTTCTATTCCTATATGAGTAGAATTATTTTTATCTCGACCTATTTTGCCCATATTTCTAAGCTGAGTATCTGTAGTGCCAACGCCTGTATCTCGTATACATATTTTTGTTTTCTTGTTTGATGCCGATATTTCAATTACAATTTCGCCTCCATTTTCTGATTCTGCTAAACCGTGAATGACTGCATTTTCTACAAGCGGCTGTAATATGAGTGGTGGGACAATAATTGTATCGATAGCGCAATCACATATGTAACGATATGTTATTCTATCAGAAAAGCGAGATTGTTGAATATGCATATATTGTTCGATAAAATCAATTTCATTTTGTAAAGAAACCTTTTTTGAATTTTCAAGATTGTATCTAAATATTCCAGATAGTGCATGTATGAGCTCCTGTGTTTTTTCTGCTTTTTCTTGTACTGCAGTTCTATTAATAGTATTTAATGTATTAAATAAAAAATGGGGTTGAATTTGCGCTTGTAAGGCAGACATTCGGGCTGCATTAAGCTCTGTTGTTAATGATGTTTTTTCTTCCATCATTTGAATATCGTTTTTAAGATTTTGCTTCATCGTGTTTATTGTTTTTTCAAGAAGACGAATTTCACTTGTATTACTCAATTCAAGGTCATTAATATCGAGATTTCCTCGAGATATTTCATTTGCAGTTTGCACCATCTTTTGAATCGGCATACTTATCTTTTTTGTGAGTTTAAAACTAAAAAATGAATATAATATAAGAATTAAAAGTATTGCACCTAAAACTACGTTTCGATATGTATGTTCTCTTGAGATTACTTCTTCAATTGCTATA
>CAYJLT010000009.1:0-8348 GCA_964371295.1 uncultured Treponemataceae bacterium | reverse complement strand
GTTGTCTCTAAATACAAGGAGAGAATATCTCTGTCTACATACTCAGTAAGATAATCAAATGTTTGAATAATGTGCTGCGCTTGCTCATATCGAACAACTTCATCCTTCTCCTTGTTCATTTGTCTTATTTTTTCATGAATATAGAAAACCCCATTTTCAATTCCTCTTAGTAAAGGTAAAATATGCGCATTGCGTTCAATCATAATAGCACGAAGATGCGCTAGGTAGTCGAAAATTTCTTTGGTACTTACTTCAAGTTCAAAATCTTCTTGCATAGTATTAGTGCTTTGTACCCATTGGTTTAAGTATAGATTATTTTTTTTCAATGAGCTTGAAAGATTATAAATGTGTTCGTAATCTCTAGTATAGTTTTCTATTGTTTGTGCTTGTGAAAATACTAATACAAAGCTAATCATACTAACTAGTACCATTAAGCCTACAAGTGATAAGCTATATGTCAATAAAAGGCGCTTATATGTAGATGATATTTTTTGCTTTAGATTCTTATAAAATTTTTTTATACACATAAAATCAGTATACAATACTATTAAGTCTTTTGCAAATTTGGATTTTTTAAGAAAAAATACTGGATTTTTTAAAAAATTCACTCTTTCTATTTATCAATATATACTTTATACTTTCTAAAATGAAAGTTGATAAGTTGCCAACGTGTAATATTATCATTTGTAAAAAATAAGCGTTGCTTAATGTTTTACAAAATTTTTACTTTCATAAAACCCAAAATATGGGAAAAAGAGGAGTTTAATTATGAAAAAACTACTTTCGGTATTATTGCTTGTGCTTCTTGCAACAACATTTGTTTTTGCAGGCGGAGGCGCAGATGAAGAAGGTCCAATTGTTCTTCGTTTTGCAGATAACCATCCAGATGGTTATCCAACAGTAATTGGTGACTTGGAATTTGCTCGTTTAGTTGAAGAACGGTCAAATGGGAGAATTATAATTGAAGTGTACAACAATGCTCAATTAGGTGATGAAAAATCAGTTATTGAACAAGTGCAATTCGGCGGAATAGATTTTACTCGTGTTTCAATTTCTCCATTAGCATCTTTCAATCCTATTCTTGATGGCTTACAAATGCCGTACCTATATCGTGATGCTGATCATTTGTGGGATGTATTAAATGGTCCTATAGGTGAAGAGATGCTTGAAAGTATGGAATCTGCTGGATTTGAAGGTTTAGTATACTTTGATTCAGGTGCTCGAAATTTTTATAACACAAGCAAGCCAATTTATACTGTAGCAGATATGAGAGGAATGAAAATTCGTGTACAAGAATCAGCACTTATGATGGGGCTTGTTGAAGCACTTGGTGCAGTTCCTACGCCAATGGCATATGGTGAAGTTTATAGTTCACTAAGAACTGGTGTTATTGATGGAGCAGAAAATAACTGGCCTTCATATGACTCAGCTGGCCATTATGAAGTAGCAAAATATTATACAATTGATGAGCACACTCGTGTTCCTGAAATGATTTTGGCATCTAAAGCAACAATGGATAAATTATCTGAAGAAGATCAAGAATTAATACGACAAGCTGCAAAAGACTGCCAAGCTGTTCAAATCCAAGCATGGGCTGACTACGAAAGAGCATCAGAAGAAAA
This sequence comes from uncultured Treponemataceae bacterium, assembly GCA_964371295.1. GTDB lineage: Bacteria > Spirochaetota > Spirochaetia > Treponematales > Treponemataceae > CAYJFX01. Next base: position 6,726 of record CAYJLT010000009.1, on the reverse strand, counting down.
AGTTAGAGCAGCTGGAAATGAAATTAACAGAATAAATAGTCAAGCAGAATTTGCTGCTGCTATGCAACCACTGTATGATGCACAAACTCCAGAAATCAAAGATTTGATTGAAAGAGTTAGAGCTGTAAAATAAGATTAGTATTAATCAGTTTTATGTTAAGCCGGACATATAGTCCGGCTTGTGTTTGATAGAATGCCAAAAGCATTTCTATTCTATTTACTAAGCTATCTTTGGGAGTGGTTATGGATTTCTTTTCTAAGTTGTCAAAAATTATAGATAAAACCTTCTTAGTTGCTATTGCTCTTGCACAAGTATTATTAGTTTGTATGGTTGCAATAGTATTTGCAAATGTTGTGCTTCGATATGTATTTAACTCTGGAATCCAATGGTCAGAAGAAATTGTTCTAGTTATTATTATTTGGTTTACTTTTATCGCCATGGCACTAGGTGTGCAAGAGCGATTGCACATAAATATTAATGTTTTACCAAAGTCTTTACCGGCAAAGTTTCATTTGTCGTTATATATTTTACGTCAAGTACTACAAACGGTACTTGCGTCTGTGATGTTTTATTATGGTATTCTTCTAACAATCAATGGCTCACGTTCAGTGTTGCCTGCAACAAAAATACCAAACTCAATAAATTATTTAGTAGTTCCGATTGCTGGATTTTTTATTTTTGCTTTTTCACTTCGATGCCTCTTTACTATAAAGTCTAATGCATTGGAAATAGTTAATAAGGAGAACGGGCATGCATGATCCAGCAATTGCAACAGTATTACTCATTGGAACATTCGTTGTTTTATTAATTTTACGAACCCCTATAACATTTACACTGCTTTGTTCTTCAATAGTGACTGCACTTTACCTAAATGTACCGCTAATGACAATCATGCAACGTATGGTCTTTGGGGTCAATTCTTTTACTCTTTTAGCAATTCCATTTTTTATTTTGGCTGGTGAAATAATGGGTCGAGGCGGAATATCTCGTAGACTTATCGCATTTTCAAATGCATTAATTGGTCAAGTGCGCGGAGGTTTAGCCCAAGTAAATGTTCTTGCATCAATGTTTTTTGGAGGCATTTCTGGCTCTGCTGTTGCTGACGTTTCTTCAATTGGTACAATGCTTATTCCAATGATGAAAGAAAAAGGTTATGATGAAGATTACTCTGTAGCTGTTACCGTAACCAGTGCTTGTCAGGGCGTTATTATCCCGCCGAGTCATAATATGATTATTTTTGCACTTTCTGCAGGTGGTGGTGTATCAATAGCTAGTTTGTTTGTTGGTGGAATAGTGCCAGGAGTTATATTAGGTATCGCACTCATGGTTATTAGCTATATTATTGCGGTAAAAAGAAAATATCCAAAAGAGGCAAAGTATACTTTAAAAGAAAAATTTATTGCATCGAAAGATGCATTTCTAGGTCTTATGACAATGGTAATTATTATTGGTGGTGTTGTTTCAGGTGTTTTCACTGCAACAGAGTCTGCAGCTATTGCCGTTGTGTATGCTTTTATCATAACCTTCTTTGTGTATAGAGAAATTTCAATGAAAGAACTCCCAACAATTTTGTTAAATTCTCTTAGAACACTTGCAATGGTTATGAGTCTTATTGCAGCTGCAAATGCTTTTGCATGGCTTTTGGCATATTTAAGAATACCAACAATGGTAACCGATGCACTACTGGCAATTTCTGATAATAAAATTATTTTATTACTTCTAATTAATGTTATGTTACTGATACTTGGTACAATTATGGATATGTCTCCACTTATTATTATTTGTACGCCGATTTTATATCCTGTTGTAGTTGAAACACTGGGTATGGATCCAATTCAATTTGGTGTTATGTTCATCTTAAATCTAGCAATTGGTTTGTGTACACCACCGGTTGGCTCAGCACTATTTGTTGGCTGTGCTGTTGGTAAAGTAAGCCTTGAAAAGGCAACAAAAGCAATGTTGCCTTTTTATGCAACAATGATAGTTGTATTGTTGTTAGTAACATTTGTTCCTCAAGTTTCACTATTGTTGGTATCTCTTCTATGATTGAATATATAAAAATTAGTGAGCATGATAATGTTGCAGTAGCACTTAAAAATTTACCCATTAATTTTGTTGTGAAGATTGATGATGCTGTAATCACCCTTGTACAAGATATCCCAGCAGGACATAAGTTTGCTCTTAGTACAGTAACAAAAGGGGCAGAAGTTGTAAAATATGGGCACAAAATTGGTTTTGCAACTTCTGAAATTGCATGTGGAAGCCATGTTCACACTCATAATATTAAAACGACTCTCGGTGATTTAGATACATATGAGTATATGCCTAGCACTGCACCACATCTATCCTCAGATGAGTATGTAACATTTAATGGTTATAAAAGAGAAGGGAACAAAGTTGGGTGTCGCAATGATATTTGGATAATACCAACTGTTGGATGTGTTAATGGTATCGCAAAAGAGCTTGAAAAAATGACTCGCGAAATTTGCACTGATGCAATTGATGGAGTATATGCATTTCCTCATCCGTACGGGTGTTCGCAAATGGGTAATGACCAAGAGAACACAAAGCGCATTCTTGCAAACCTTATACAACATCCAAATGCAGGAGGTGTTTTAGTTGTAGGTTTAGGATGTGAAAACTCAAACATAGGTGAGCTGAAAAAGATTTTAGGGTCTTATTCAGAAAAGAGGGTAAAGTTTTTTGAGTGTCAAGACTATGATGATGAGATAGAAATAGGGTTTGAACTCATAAAAGAGCTTTTGCAGTATACTAGTGCTTTTACAAGAGAAAAAATACCGGCTTCAAAGTTGATTGTTGGGTTAAAGTGTGGAGGCTCCGATGGATTTTCAGGAATCACTGCAAATCCTCTCGTGGGCGTTTTTTCTGATTTATTAATCGCGCGTGGTGGAACAACTATATTAACTGAAGTTCCAGAAATGTTTGGCGCTGAAACTATACTTATGGAACGATGCGAATCAAAGGAAGTCTTTGATAAAACAGTGGCACTAATAAATGACTTTAAAGAGTATTTTAAAAGCCATAATCAAACAATTTATGAAAATCCATCACCGGGAAATAAAAAAGGTGGAATTTCAACGCTGGAAGATAAATCGCTTGGCTGTACACAAAAATCAGGTACAGCAACAGTGACTGATGTATTAAATTATGGCGAGACAGTCAATAAGGCTGGCTTAAATCTCCTTAATTCCCCTGGAAATGATTTAGTTGCAGCAACTGCGCTTGCAGCAAGTGGTGCACATATTGTTCTTTTTACAACCGGTCGAGGGACGCCATTTGCCTGCCCAGTTCCCACAATGAAAATCTCTTCTAATACACCTTTGGCTAATAAAAAAAATACTTGGATAGATTTTGATTGTGGAAGGATTCTAGATAATGAAGATAAAGAAAAAATTTCGAACGAATTATTTCAGTTCGTTATTGATGTAGCAAGCGGAGTAAAACTTAAGTCTGAGTTAAAGGGCTATCATGATATAGCTATTTTTAAGCAAGGAGTAACCCTTTAGGGACATATAATGGATAAACTAAATTATAAAACATTAAAAAAAACTGGATGCAAAGATTTTGTATTAGAGAATGCACCTGAGCGAATTATTCAATTTGGTGAAGGCAACTTCATGCGAGCATTTGTGGATTACTTTATTGATGTCTTGAATGAAAGGGTAGGCTTTAACAGTAAGATTGTTGTATGCCAGCCCATAGCAGAAGGTCTTTCAGATAAAATAAATGAGCAAGAAGGCTTATATACACTTTATTTACGTGGTCATGAAAATGGTAAGAAGGTGAATCAAAAACGAGTAGTATCATCAATTAGCAGATGTATTAACCCGTATAAAGACTATGATGCATTTGTTAATCTTTCTAAAAATGTAGATTTACGCTTTATTACTTGTAATACAACCGAAGCGGGCATTGTATTTGATGATTCATGTAAGCTTGAAGATGCACCTCCCTCAAGTTTTCCAGCAAAGCTAACACAGCTATTATATCGACGCTTTAGCACTATAAAAGATGCCAACGGCTTTATTATTTTGTCTTGTGAACTTATTGATAATAACGGTAAAGAGCTTGAAAAATGTGTATTACAATATGCAGTGTTATGGAATTTAGGAGAAAATTTTGCATCGTGGATTAGAGAAAAAAATATTTTTTGTTCAACCTTAGTTGACAGAATTGTTACCGGTTATCCTAGAGCTGAGGCTGAAAAAATTTGTGAGCAATTGGGGTATGAAGATAACCTTATTAATACGGGTGAGATTTTTGGGTTTTGGGTTATAGAAGGACCCAAAAGTATTGAAGAGGAGATTCCATTTACAAAGGCAGGCTTACCTGTAATTGTAACCAATGACCATACGCCGTATAAGCAGCGAAAGGTAAGAATATTGAACGGGACTCATACAGCTATGACACTCGGAGCATATCTTGCAGGTTTTGACTATGTCAGAGATTGTATGCAAGATGCGATTATAGGTTCCTACATTCAAAAAATCATGTATAATGAAATTATTCCAACGTTAACATTGAGTGAAAAAGAACTATTTGAATTTGCTAAGTCGGTCGAAGACAGATTTAATAATCCATATATAGACCACGCATTATTATCTATATCACTTAATTCAACAGCTAAGTGGAAGGCGCGAGTTTTGCCGAGTGTTAAAAAGTATGTTGAAAATACGTTAACAATCCCCAAAGGACTAGTGTCATCATTTGCATTTTATATTTCCTTTTTTCGAGGCGTTAAAATGGAAAATGGAAAATTCTATGGATTGCGAAATGGTAGTGAATATGAAATTTGCGATGACAAATTTGTTTTAGACTTTTTCTATGAAAATAAAGAAATTTCAACAAGTGACTTAGTCTTGAAAGTATGCAAAAATAAAGATTTTTGGGGTGAAGATTTAACCGGTATTCCAGGGTTTTATGATTCAGTGTTAAATGCACTGAGTAGAATTGAAGCTGCTGGTGTTTATGAAGAATTTGCTCTTTGTGTAAATGAATTGTAAAAAACTATAGGAGAAAACTATGAAATTAACCTTTAGATGGTATGGAGAAGACGATCCTGTATCGTTGAAGTACATTAAACAAATACCAACAATGAGTGGTGTTGTTACGGCGGTATACTCAACTCCGGTAGGAGAAGTTTGGAATGAAAAAGAGATTGAAGAATTAAAATCAAGTGTAAACTCATATGGACTTGAAATGGAAGTAATTGAAAGTGTTCCCGTGCATGAGGATATAAAACTTGGCAGAAAAGATTATCTTCGATATATTGAAAATTATAAAGAGAATATACGTCGCCTCGCTAAAGCTGGTGTAAAAGTAATATGTTATAATTTTATGCCTGTTTTCGACTGGACACGCAGCCAACTTGATAAAGAGCTAGACGATGGTTCAACAGCCTTAGTTTTTTATAAAGAACAAGTAGATAAAATGGATCCACTTTCAGGCGACTTGGCCTTGCCTGGATGGGATTCTAGTTACTCCAAGGAAGAAATGGCTGAGCTGATTGGTGCCTACAAAAGCCTCGGAGAAGAGGGGCTTTGGAAAAATCTTGAGTTTTTCCTAAAAGAAATTATTCCTGTTGCGATTGAATATGATGTAAAAATGGCAGTTCATCAAGATGACCCACCTTGGAGTATATTTGGTATTCCAAGAATACTAACTAACGAAGAAAGCCTTGAAAGAATGCTTAATATTGTTAATGATGAGCATAACGGCCTTACTTTATGTTCTGGTTCTTTAGGCTGTGCAAGCTTTAATAATTACGCTTCCATGGTGAAAAAGTTTGGTAGTATGAATAGGATTCACTTTGCTCATTTGAGAAATGTCAAAATTTTAGAAAATGGTTTTGAAGAGAGTGCCCATTATTCAGGATGTGGCTCTTTGGATATGGTTGAAATATTAAAAGCTTATCATGATATTGAGTATAAAGGGTACATTCGTCCTGACCACGGTAGAATGATTTGGGGGGAAACTGGCCGTCCTGGGTATGGTTTGTATGATAGGGCCTTAGGAGCAAGTTATATAACAGGTATTTGGGAAACATTAGATAAGCTTAAGAAATAAGTGCCGACTGCGTTGTTTGGCATAAAATAAGGAAAAGAAAATGAGTAAAACAGTAGTAGTTACAGGAGCAGGCGGAGTTCTTTGCTCGATTATTGCAGAAGATTTTGCTAGCAGGGGAAACAAAATAGCGTTACTAGATATTAATGAAAAGGCAGTTACAGACTTTGCAAGTGAATTAATAAAAAAGGGATATAGTGCTAAAGGCTACAAATGCGATGTTCTTGATAAAGATGATCTTGAAAAAGTTAAAAATGAGGTTGAAGTAGATTTCGGTGTTTGCGATATTCTTATAAATGGAGCTGGGGGAAATAGCCCAAAGGCGACAGCATCAATTGAACTCCACTCAGAATACAAAGAAGGTGAAAAAACTTTTTTTGAACTCGAAAAAGTTGGCGTGGACTTTGTGTTTAACCTTAATTTTATGGGTACCTTTTTAACAACACAGGTGTTTGCAAAAAATATGGCGGAAAAAAACAGTGGTAATATTATAAATATTTCGTCAATGAATGCATTTACTCCATTAACAAAAATACCAGCGTATAGTGGGGCAAAAGCTGCAGTATCAAACTTTACGCAATGGCTCGCAGTATACTTTGCAGCTACGGGAATTAGAGTAAATGCAATAGCGCCTGGGTTTT
>CAYJLT010000008.1:27317-29442 GCA_964371295.1 uncultured Treponemataceae bacterium | reverse complement strand
TTTTATTACCATACGGTAATGTTTTATATTATACAAGCGTTTTCATAAACTCTTGAATAATTTGCCATTGTTCATCCATAGATTGCATGAGCTTTATTTGCGTCCGAGCTCTGTCTAAGTTTTGATTTTCGCGTTTTATTTGATAGTATACGTCTCCGTTTATATGATCCGTTAAAATTCGTAATCCCATTATTTGGGCAAAGTTGCGCCCAGACTCTGGAATTAAACTTTTTTCATATTCACTTAATACAGGCCCTGCAACTTCCACATAACCTTTTATAAGAGGTTTAAAAAGCTCAAAGTCGAATCGAACCTTTGATAAATCCTTTTCATCCTCTTCTGCAGTATTTGTTGCCGTTCTAATTAAATCGCCTGTATCATAAAGGTGTGTCCCTGGCATAACGGTATCGAGGTCAATCATGCAAATTGCCTCTCCTGTTTCATCGTCAAATAATATATTATTGAGTTTTGTGTCACTATGAGTGATTACTTCTTTTAACTTTCCAGATTTTAATCCTTCAATAAGTACCATTCCACGTTCGCGGTTTTCTAGGAAAAAGTCAATTTCTGTTTGCACACTTTTTGCTCGTCCAACAACATCATTTTTCAAAGCCTCATCGAATTGCTCGTATCTCCATTCCATGTCATGAAAGCGTGGAATAGCTTCAAAAAGTCTTGGCCCAGAATAATCTGATAATTGCTCTTGAAAAAGACCCACAGCGCGACCAACTTTGTAGGCAAGGTCGGTATTTTCCATTATTTCGAGTGTTCGAGAGTTTTCAACAAAAAGATAGGTGCGCCAGTACTCGCCTTCTTCGTCAATAAAAAAGAGTTTTCCGTCTTTTGCAGGTACTACTTGCAAGGTTCTGCGGCTAATTTCCTTTGCACCTGCTTCTGAGAGTTTTTTTGCAATATGTGAAGTGGCATTATGGATGTTTTCCATAACTTCATCAGGATGCACAAATACGTTCTTATTTATGCGCTGATGAGTATAGCGAACCCTTGTTCCACCTTGATTTCTTACTGCTAAGTATGTTGTATTAATAAAACCTTTTCCAAATCCCTTATAGCTTTCAAGCTCACCATAAGTTTGAAAAGAATTAAGTATGCGTTCAATCGCTTTTTCGTCCATTATACATCCTCAATCTTCATATAATTATAACATAGATTTAAAATATTGCAATACTTAATATGTGTATTCTACCTAATTTTTTATGAGGAGAAGCAAATTTTTTTTTGACTAATCCACATACTCAATCCCAAAGTAATCCAAGTATCTCTTAAATTCATCTTGGGCAGTTAAACAGGTGTCAAGCAAAAAGCCTTGTTGGTCTTTCCATTTAGAAAGCCCTCGGTAATAATACATTTTTAACTCTTCAGTGATTATAAATGGCGTAACATTGTTTTTGAGGCATTCTTTAAACATAATTAAACGCCCTACCCGCCCATTTCCGTCTTGGAAAGGATGGATTCGCTCAAAGTCATGATGAAAAGATATTATTTCTTCAAGTGTTTTAGTTTTTTCTGCGTTGTATTTTGCTAAGAGTATTTTCATGTCAGCAGGCACTTTTTTTGGAAGCGTTGTTTCTGTACCTGCAACCTCATTTGCAAGTTTTTTATAGTCGCCCACTTTAAACCAATCTTTTCTAGAGTCGCTTGTACCATTTTTTAACACAAGATGCAGCTTTTTTATAAAAGATTCCGTTAAGGCATAGTTTACATTTTCTATGATCATATCAATGCAGCGAAAGTGATTTGCCGTTTCTACTATATCATCAACTTTTAAAGGGGTGCTATCAAAGCCGATTGTGTTTGTATCGTAAATGAATCTCGTTTGCTCTTCAGTAAGTGCACTTCCCTCAATTCTGTTTGAATTATAGGTGAGTTCAATTTGTATTTTATGGTAAATGCCACCCTTACGCCGAGCATCTTTTTCATCCTTTAGGTAATCAAGGAGTGTAACAGGTGTGCCATCGCTTTTATTTATACGCTCAGGTTTAGTAGCATTTACAGGAATATTCCATGTTTTGCCCGTTAAAAAAGCCCCCTTTACACGCCCTTTTGAACAGTAGTAACGCACCGTTCTATCCGAGATTTCCCATATTTTAGCCATTTCATTTGAAGA
>CAYJLT010000008.1:0-27217 GCA_964371295.1 uncultured Treponemataceae bacterium | reverse complement strand
TGCTATACTCTACTCATGTCAGGAAATACGTACGGAACACTTTTTAAAGTAACAACTTTTGGTGAATCACACGGGGAGGCACTCGGCTGCGTTATTGATGGATGCCCCGCAGGCATACCCATTTTAGAAGATTACATACAACAAGAATTAAATAGAAGAAGACCTGGAAATCACGGCAGTGCAGGAGAAAAAAATCCTGCTGTTACACCGAGAAAAGAGGCTGACAAAGTAGAAGTGTTGAGCGGAACTTTTGAAGGATTGTCAACAGGAACACCTATCAGCTTACTCATTAAAAATGATAACCAAAATTCAAAAGATTATTCGCATTTAGAAAATATTTTTAGACCAGGGCATGCTGACTATTCATTTTATAAAAAATATGGGATTAGAGATTATCGAGGCGGTGGCCGCTCATCAGGAAGAGAAACTGCCGCCAGAGTTGCCGCAGGCGCTGTTGCAAAAATGGTTTTACAAAGTAGAACAGAAAATCCAATTGAAATTATCGCATATACCAAAGAAGCATGCGGTATTCAAGCGCCCAAAGATTTGGCAATTGATGCATCTTTAATAGAAAGCAACGCTATGCGCACGCTAGATAATGAAACATCTGAAAAAATGCTTGAAAAGATTACAGAGCTTCAAAAAACGGGGAACAGCGCAGGAGCCGTAATTGAATGCATCATTAAAAATGTTCCTGCAGGCCTTGGGGAAACCGTGTTTGATAAATTGGATGCAGAGCTCGCAAAAGCAATGCTTTCTATAGGAGCGGTAAAAGGCATTGAATTTGGCTCAGGTTTTGAAAGCGCAAAAATGACAGGCTCAGAATGGAACGATGAAATGATTCTTGGTGAAGATGGCATACCTACATTTAAAACAAATAATGCCGGTGGAATACTTGGCGGAATATCAAATGGGAACGATATTGTTTTTAGACTTGCGGTAAAACCTGTTCCAAGTATTAGTACTGAGCAACAAACGATAAAAATAAATGATGACGGAACATATGAGAACACCACAATAGAGGTGAAGGGACGGCATGATGTTTGTTTAGCACCGAGAATTGTTCCTGTAGTTGAAGCCATGGCGGCAATTGTACTTACTGACCTCAGTTTGCGACATAACGCATCTATATAATATTTATATCTTTCTTAGAATACCCAAAATTTTACAGGAGAACCTTTTGCAAAATAAAAATACAAAAATAGTACTATCAAATATACATCTTACTATGATTTTTAACCTATGCGTGTGGATACTCTTTTTTAGTTTCTTTTATGGTTATGCGTACTATTTAAAAATGACAGTAGCAGAGCCATTGTCAACACTTGATAATGCACGTTTTGAAGGTGTTTCACAATCACTCTTTGATAGAAGCGGCTCACACCCCTTAGGATGGGATGAAAGCATATTACCGACCACAAAACCATATATCCATGCAAAGTCAGTAATAATAATCGATTTAAACACCGGTAGTATTTTATACGAAAACAATGCAGATGAGGTTATTCCTCCAGCTTCAATGACAAAGGTTGCAGCAATGTATGTTGTTTTTGAAGAAATAGAATCGGGAAGAATTAGCCTTAGCGATTATGTGCCACTTCCGCCTGAAGCATGGTCAATAAATGCTCCACCAGAATCTTCTTTAATGTTTTTAGGAGCAGGGCATACGGTAACACTACAAGAAGTACTACTAGGATTAAATATTTCATCAGGGAACGACGCAGCCGTTGCAGTCGCAAATTATGTTTCAGGCTCTATGGAACAATTTATTAAAAGAATGAATGAAGTAGTCCTTGAAGCAGGCCTAACCCAAACGCGCTTTTTTGATTCATCTGGCTACTCTGCAAAAAACACAACTACTGCAAGAGAGTTTGCAAAATTTGCACGCCTCTATGTGGAAAAATATCCTGAAACACTAGAATTATTTCATACGGTACCTCAAATAGCCTACCCTCAAGAACATAACCTTCCGCCATCAAGAATTGGCCTCGATTTTCCTATTGTACAAAAGAATACAAATCCTACAATTGGGGTAATTGACGGTGTAACGGGCTTAAAAACAGGATTCATTGACGAGTCAGGGTTTAACTTATCACTCACCGTTGAACGAGGAGACACAAGTATCCTTAGTGTTATTATGGGTGGCCCTGGTCGCAATTCTCGCGAGGGCCAAGCATACAGATTAGAAGATTCAATTTCAATCGTAAATTATGCGTATTCTCATTTTAAAACTGCAGGATATGAAACGTCCCTTGCAATATCGATTCCTGTGCTTGGTGGCAAAGAAAATGCCGTGCTTGCAAGAGAAGCATGGCATACAGGGGTAACCGTTCCTGCAAGCGCACAGAACCTTAGCCGAACAGTAGAAACGCCTGCCTATGCAGAGGCCCCGGTACGAATTGGAGATGTTCTTGGATATGCAGTATACACTGCAGACAATGTAGAAGTGCAAAAAGTGCCATTACTTGCAGACCGAACCATAGAAAAATCAATTTCATTGTACCCTATAGAATACCTACTCGGCCTTACACTTAGTAGAAAGCAATAAAAAAAGCTTGAATGCTACACATGGCATTCAAGCTTTTTTTCTATCCTCAATTATATAAAATCCCCTGAAGTCTCTGCTTCCATAAAGTACATATTTTTAAATGGATGAATATCTAAGGCGTTGGGATACCAGCCACCGAGCACACTCGTGTCTACAACATTGAACGACACAGGGTGTGAAAGTGGTAAAAGAATACCAGCATCTAATAAATACTGCTCTGCCTCCGCAAGTTTTTCATATCGCTCATCTTGATCTTCTATAGTTGTCGCTTCTTCTAAAAGGTCATCAAACTTTTCATCGGTCCAGTGAGTTTCCCTCAAAGAAGAGCCAGACCTAAAAAGTTCTAAAAAAGCGAGAGGGTCGGCAAAGTCTCCAATCCATGTATAGGTAAAAAGGTCTGCCTCCCAGCCATCAAAACTTCCTAAATATCGTTCACTCGGTGTTGTTTCAATATGTAATGTTATTCCTACTTCTGCAAGACCATCAGCGAGAATTTGTGCTTGCTCTCTCGTATATTCAAGGTCTGGTATGGCAAAAGAAAGCTCTAAGCCTGTTGAAATTGCATTTTTATCTTCATCATACTTTACTTCATAACCAGCTTTTTTTAGAAGTTCCTTTGCAAATTCAATGTCCCTTTCTTTTACCCCAACAACCTCTGGATAATTACCTATAGGTAAAATGAGAGTTTCTGCAGGAACAAATCCATTTCGAAGCAAATCCCACGGAATTGCAGAAATAACTGCATTTCTCAAATCAGGATTATCCCATGGCTTATTCTGCGCCTTAAAAAAAACAAACTCTGTTCCAAATTGTGGTGCAATGTATAGCGCATTTGTGTCATAAATACTATTTACCATTACCCCACCAGTAGCCCATTGAACTTCACCTACATTAAAGCGAAAAGCATTTTCTTCTACATCATCATCATTTATTATTGTAATAGAAGGAATTGCAACTTTAGCAGCATCATAGTATTCAAGGTTTTTTTCAAATACTACTGTTGTTTTTGTTCTTTCTTTAAGAGTATATGCTCCAGAGTACACGTTTTCATCTTTTGGAATAACTGAAAATGCGTGGTGTGTTAATATCTTTGCAAAATAATCTGTAGGAGCATTTAGCCGAACGATAAGGGTAGTTCTATTCTTTACTTCAATGCCAACATCATCTGCGCTACTGTTTCCTTGCCGATAATCAGCAGCCCCTTCTATACAATCAAGTAATGAAGCAAATGGCGCATTTAATTTTGGGTCTAATAAGGCAATCCATGAATCTTTTACATCGTACGCGGTTATTCTTTCTCCATTTGAAAACTTTGCTTCTGGTCGTATAGAAAATGTCCATGTTTTTTTGTTGCGTGAAACAGTATGTTCTTCTGCAATTGCTGCAACGGGCTCCAATGTAAGGGGCTCATGCACAAACAATCCTTCATACAATGCATTTAAAAGTTGCCCCTCAGAGCTATAGTTTGCCGTGTGCGGATTTAAATCATAATCATGAACAGAGTCAATAACGATTAACTCTTTTTGAATACTTGGGTCAAATCCCACCTGTGCAAATATTGCACAATACAGCCCAAGCACGAGTAAAATAATAATATTTTTTTTAACCATTCGAAATTCCTAATTTTTTCATTTGTTCTTCGGTAGTCACGGTAGAAACGTATTCTGCCTTATACTTATTTGCTTTTAAAATAATATTTTTAATTACATCTAAATCAATCTTTAAGCCTTTTACTTTTGGCCTGTTTACTTCAGCTACTTCGGTCTTAAAAAAATTATCAAAGCCAACTAAGGTCCCATACAAAGATTGGCAGTCCCCTATTCGCTTTTGCACATATTCTAAGACAGCTTCTTCACTCTCATCCTCAAGTTTGGTAAATAGCGTGGAATTCTTAACTCCTAAAGATGAGAAAATTCTAGAGCGCTGCAGCATTCCATCAACAAATTTATTATAATCTATTGTTTCAGGTTTTTCCACCTGTGTGAGCATATCAACAGATTTTATTTTATATTCGATTGTTTTATTTTGTAACCCAAAGGCAACACGCAAAGAAGCATAGAGTTTTCTAAGAACCCCGCGATTTTCACCTTGCAGCAACTCATGGTTTTCTTGTATTTTTTGTGTAATTACATCGAGTGCGGGTGCAAATGCTTGCATAATTTTAACCACATCAAATAAAAGAGCCCTAGTATCTACTTTGTTTTCTTTTTCCTCTTCTTTTTTTAGCTCTGTTTGAAATGCCTTTAATGCAGTTTTACGCAAAGACTCCATTGAAGAACCAAAGTCTTCTTGCACTAGCTCTTCAATTAAGTCAGGATAAAATCGTTGCTTTCCCATGTACTTTGGAAAAACTCTTTTAATTTCATTAAGCCCGTTTTGCGCATTTAACGTATTATAAATCGTGGTAAAATCAGGGTTATTAAATATATTTTTTCTAACTTCAATTTTATATAATTGCCGATGTATAGCGGTTAACTTTTTTAGCTCTGTGTTAATTTCGTCAATAGATTTTGCAGCTACAGATAACATATTATTAAGAAGCCCAACCGACATTGTGTCTGTACTATTTTTCACTGCAATAACCATATTGCCAAAGTAGCGATTATTACTTAAGTTATTTGAGCGGTTTAAATTATTCCAATCAAGAAATGAATTAAATAAAAATAATTTTTTGATTGTATCGGGACCAAGAGATTCCACATTAAATTGAATATAATTGCATAAAAAATCTAAGGAGCTTTCATAGTCAGATAAGCGAATCCCTAATTTTGTTGGACCTTCAGCATCAGTAAATTCTTCGCTTTCGGGTAAAGAAACATTTACAACTCGTTTGTCTTTTTTGTAAGGGTCAGGAAGAAGAAGCTTCTTTTTTTCAAACATGTCAACCATATTTCTTATTGCGGAATGAAAAGTTCTGTAATTTTCAAGCATCTTTGGCAAAGCATGAGTATTATACCATATTATTTTTTCTTCCGCTGCATCATACAGCGTACGTTCGAATTCAGTCAATAGATTCATTCTTCATTATCGGCATAGTTTGGTCTTTTATCAAGAAAAAAATAGCTAAAATAATAGTTAAAATACCACAAAAAACCTTTGACCATTGTCAAAATTTATGGTATCATATGAGCCTATGAGCACAAAAAAGACTAAGTTTAAAGTAAACCAACAAATTGTATATCCAAGTCAAGGCACAGGAAGGATTGTAGAAATCAAAGAAAAATTATTCAATGGAAATAAAACCATGTACTACGTAATTTATCTTGAAGTTTCTGATATGACCATCATGGTACCAATAGATAAATGCGAGGAACTGGGAATTCGCGCAATTGTTTCAGCAGCCGAAGTTCACAAAGCACTTGAAGTTATTGGAGAAAGCTTTGAGCCGATTACCTCTGATTGGAAACTACGATATCAATTGAATATGGATTTGCTAAAAAAAGGCACAGTTCAAGATATCGCAATGATTGTGCGATCTTTGTATCATAGAAGTAAAGTCAAAGAGCTTCCCATTCTTGAAAGAAAATTGTATGATTCTGCAAAAAAGCTTCTAGAAGATGAAATTGCTTCTGCTCTTAATTTAAGTCCAAAAGAAGTAGAAGTGCTTTTGCATGAAAAACTTGAACCTCTTGGGCAAGAAGTTGAACCTAAGAAAACATATAATACTTTTGAAGATGATAAAGATGAAGATGTCATCCTTGACGAAGATGATACCGAAGACTTTGATGATGATGATTAATCACACATGAACAAAGAGGATATTCGAGTAGCACTGGTACTCACAGCTGCAGGAACTTCTTCCAGGTTCAATGCAGGTGAAAAAAAAGAATTTGTACCTCTATCATCAACCATCGTTCCAAATCAAAAAGGCGGAACAGTGCTATCATGCAGTGCAGAAGCCTTTTTAAAATACTTTCTTGAAACATCAACTGTTAAACTCTCAAATTTTTTTATAACAGTTTCAAATAAAAATCAAATTGTGCAAGCAAAAAAAGCCTTGCTTGACAGTCCCTTTGTTGTACATTCACTCCAAAAGTTGCATATTGAACCAACGTTCATTTTAGGTAGCGACACAAGGCAGAAGTCGGTATACTGTGCACTCGATGCCCTTAACAGCTCGCTTTCCCACATAGACTTAGTCCTAATTCATGATGCTGCGCGCCCCTATATATCAGTCAGAATAGTAGAAGATGTTGTAGAAGCAGTCATAACACAGGGAGCCGCAGTTCCCATAATTCCCCCTGTCGATACGCAAAAGGAAGTAAACCATGAAGGTAAGATTGTGCGTCATTTATTGCGCTCAACTCTTGGAGCAGTTCAAACTCCACAGGGTTTTCGGTTTGCCGAGCTCGTAGAGGCGCATAAAAAAGCCGCAAATGACAAAAAAGAATACACAGATGATACAGAAATTTGGGGCCAGTATGTAGGGGATGTATTTACAGTGGAAGGCAGTGAAAAAAACACAAAAATAACCTTTAAGAAGGATATAGAAACGCACATGGAACGACTACCAACATACAGAACAGGACTAGGTCAGGATTTACACAAACTAGTAGATGGGCGAAAGCTTATGATAGGTGGCATAGAAATCCCTTTTACAAAGGGAGAGCTTGCTCATTCTGACGGCGATGTACTTCTTCATGCATTAACCGATAGCCTTTTAGGAGCAGCAGGCCTAGGTGACATTGGCGAGCTTTTCCCTCCAAGCGATAACAAATGGAAAAATGCAAACTCTTGTATGTTACTACAAGGCGCTTGGGAAAAAGTTAAACATGAGGGGTGGGTTATTGAAAACATAGACTGCGTAATTCAAATGGAAAACCCTAAATTTTTACCATGGCGGGAAAAAGTAATAGAGTCTATTGCTGCTATTTTGAATTGTAAACAAGAAGTAATTTTTGTAAAAGCAAAAACAAATGAAGGCTTGGGAGATATAGGCCAAGGTAATGCTATAAGCGCAACGGTTATTTGTTTATTGAAAAAGTAATCACTCAAAGACATATTGGAAGTAGTATATAGGGTCAGTATGGCGTGCCATGGATGGCACAAAATGAAAAAGTCATTGAGTTTCGAGCTAATCATTTTACTTCGTACCTTGCGCGAAACTCAGTAGTAAAAATTGCCAGGACGGCAATTTTTACGTATTATGCCACGTAGGCTTCCAATCGTTGTGAAAGGCTCGGATGTTGCAAATGGCGTATAGCTTTTTTTTCAATTTGTCTAATGCGCTCTTTTGTTAAATTAAATACCTCTCCTACTTCTTTAAGTGACATAGATTTACCATCATTTAGTCCAAATCGGCAACGCAAAACATTTGCTTCTTTTTCAGTAAGCTCATCAAGAACAGTATCAATATCATCTCTCATACTTGCGTGAATTGCATTATTTTCAGGCGACACATATTGATTGTCCTCAATAAAATCTGCAATTGATGTAACTTCAGAGTTTCCGGTTGTTGAATCAAGTGAAACCATGTCTTGTGCAATATTAATAATATCACGAACATGTTCAGGTGTCATATGTAGCACTTCTGCAACCTCTCTTATTTCTTCTTCATCAGTTTTGTTTCCGCTTACAAGCTTTCGAGTTTTTTCAATTTGCACAAGCTCATTTGCTCTGTTCAACGGAAGCCGAATTGACCTCGACTTTTCACAAATTGCCTTCAGGATTGCTTGGCGAATCCACCACACTGCATAAGAAATAAAATGGTAGCCTTTTGTTACGTCAAAGCGCTCTATCGCTGTCATAAGGCCAATATTCCCTTCACTTATCAAATCTACTAAATCAAGTCCATGATTTTGGTATTTTTTGGCAACGCTTACAACAAACCTAAGATTTGCAGTCACAATTTTTTGTTTTGCACTTTCATCGCCTTTAGCAGCACGAGTTGCAAGGTCAACTTCTTCTTCGCGCGTTAAAAGTGGTAGTTTATTTATATCCTTTAAATATAATGATAATACTTCGTCGTTTGATTTCATGTTTATAGTCTCCTAAAAATAGTTTCCACTAAACTTCTCTACACCAATTATATTGCAAGATGCGTGCCAACTTTTTTTATTTAGTTAATTTTCAGTTTATTTTCTTACATTACAATAAAATAGAAAGCTGTTACTGAATTTAGAAAAATCTTTAAATTATTTCTGCAAGGCACAAATGGGACAAAATGACACAGGTATAAAATAAGGTATAGAAAATGTGTCAAAATGACACATCAAGTTTCAAAACCTATTTCCCCATTGCTTCAAAACTAAAAATAAGCTACAATATATACATGGCACATATTATTTCATGGAATGTTAACGGCATAAGAGCCGTTGAAAAAAAAGACTTTTTGGGATGGCTTCAATCCAGCAATGGTGATGTTGTTTGCTTGCAAGAAACAAAAGCCAATCCCAGCCAACTTTCTGATGGCCTTCTAAAACCTCAAGGTTACTATGCCTACTGGGCATCTGCAAAAAAAGCAGGATATTCAGGTACCGCAATTTACAGTAAAAAAGAAGCAGATGAAGTTACAACAATGGGTGTAGATGAATTTGATGATGAGGGCAGAGTCTTGGTTGCTCATTTTGGAACAATGGCAGTAATAAGCGCCTATTTTCCAAACAGTCAAGAAGCAGGTGCAAGGCTCGATTATAAGCTAAGATTTTGTAAAGCCATGCTAGAACTCTGTGATAACTTGGTTTCGCAAGGTAAAAATATTATTCTTTGCGGAGACTATAACATTGCGCATAAACCTATTGATCTTGCTCGCCCTAAACAAAATGAAGGAAATCCTGGGTATTTACCAGAAGAACGGGCATGGATGGATACATTTACTACATCAGGCTACGTTGATGTTTTTAGACATTTTTGCAAAGAAGAAAACCAATACTCTTGGTGGAGCTATAGATTTAAGGCGAGAGAAAAAAACATTGGGTGGCGTATTGACTATGCTTGTGTAAATGACGGATTTATGAACAAAGTTACAGGGGCCACTATTTTAAATGATGTAATGGGCTCAGACCACTGTCCAGTAACAATTACGGTTTCAGAGTCACTGTAATATGGCACAAAAAAAAATACATATTTCTTTTGACTCACCTATTACTTTGCTACTCACGCTTTTTTGCATTATTGTATTTATTTTAGATAATATATCTTTTCACGGTATCATTGATAGTTTTTTTGCGGTTGGTGGAAATGCATCAAGTACATATCCTTTTAACCGCTTTTCGTTTGCAGACTATATTACAATTTTTATACATGTTTTCGCACACAAAGAAGCACATGTGCTTATTTTAAATACAGCTTGCATATTATTACTTGGTCCACAAATTGAGCAGGCGTATGGAAAAATTCTTTATATTCTTATGATAATAATTACCGCTTTTATTACAGGTGTATTAAGCACCCTACTTTCTCAGTCACACATTTATGGAGCACAAGGTGTTGTAACCCTTTTATTTATAATATCAGTCTTAGCACAAGCAAAGACAAAAATTGTCCCCTCCACGATTATTGTAGCAACTATATCATATATTGCATACACATTAATTGAGGGTACACAAACTACTACAGAAAAAATTGTACCTATGATTGGGGCCCTTTGTGCAAGTGTATTTGGCTTTATTGACTTTTTTGAACAAACAAAGCCTATAAAGCGAAAAAAACCTATGTAATACTACAAGCTTTGACCTTCATATACCCCAGTTGTGTATTTGAATAGCCAGCGTTTTAGTGGCTCAAGCCAATGATCTTCATACTTCCCCTCAAGTAAAAGCTGCTCAAATAGGTGGTGTAGATGTATATTGATCTCTTTTTTTGCCGCTTTTGTGATATTTGTTTGTTCTGCAAAAAGAGCATCGATAAACACAATTGCATCCTCGATAGAAAACAAACCAGCAATAGCATCTGTCATCATATAAAGCGCTGCTGGAATACAGTTTACACTATGTTGCTTTACATATAGAACAGTTTCGCCTATTTCGATAGCTCCATTAAAAAGTTCATTATTATACTGCTGTTTCTCTTCTTCAGAAAAATCGCCCTTTTCAAAAACATCTTTAAAATATGCATACGTAAAAACAACTACTGCAATATGTAAGCTAGGCACACATAAGTAATGTGGATCAACCCTTCGTATGCCATCGAAATTCTTATCTCTATATTCTTCAGCTGTAGGCCGTTTTGTTGTAGTCATTTTATATTTGTAAAAAGTAGCAGCTTGTCCATAAATATCACTAATCGTATGTAAAAATTCAACAACATACCCTAATGCCTTTTTTCGATTCTTTCTTATAAGTAAGCCTAGGGGTCTCACCCAAAAATGAATAAAGTCTAAATAAATAGGCGCCAATTCTGGTACAAACGGTACTTTTTCATCTAGCTCGTGATCTACATTTATTATTTCAACCTTTCGCCAGCCCCATTTTACCATAAATTGAAGTAGAAAAAAGTCAAATGCAACAATCCACAAATAACGAACAACAGCTATTAGTGTTTGTATATGAGTTATTACAAAAAATATGGTTGTCCTTACAGATAGATTTGCAATTTTAGCAGTACTGTTATTTACGATGCTAGTTTTGGAGTTATTCATAGATATCAAGCCTTTTTTTGTTTTGCGCTCGCTACTAAAGAATAATCTATAAATAGTTTCTAATTTAACGCTCACACTTTTTTAATAGGATAGTATGCAGCATACCATATAGCACGAATAGTTGCAATATAAAGAGGTATTTAGATATTATAAATCAGTACTTTAAAAGCCGTAAAAATTACACCAAAAGCTTTTCTATTTCATCCACTAAGTTTGAAAAAATATTCACAGCTTCTTGTATACTATCTGCTTTTTCCATATCAACGCCCGCTACTTTTAGCGCTTCAATTGGATAGCGAGAACCACCTGAGCGCAAAAATGTAAAATAGTTTTCTTTATCCTGTTCTGCTCCTGAGGTGACCTTTTTTGAAAGTGCTAGAGCTGCAGAAATCCCCGTTGAATATTTATAGACGTAAAAAGCATTATAAAAATGTGGTATGCGCAAATACTCCAAGTCGCTTTCGTTTTCAAAAACCATTTCACTACCAAAATATGTTTCAAGCAATTCTCGGTATGTAGCACGGCAGACATCAACTGATAAGGGGGTGCCACTCTCTACGAGTTCATGTGTTTTCTTTTCATATTCTGCAAACATTGTTTGTCGGTACAATGTTGCTAAAATATCGCCAGCTCTGATGCATAATAGGTAAGCCTTTTCATTTTTGTTAGAAGTGTTTTTTAGCATATATTCAAATAAAAGCTGTTCGTTAAAAGTAGACGCAACTTCGGCTTCAAAAATAGTATAACTATAGCTCATAAAGGGGTTTGACTTTGCAGAATACCACGAATGCATTGAGTGTCCTCCTTCGTGTGCTAATGTAAACACGTCACGAATAACATCATCCTTGTAATTCATCAAAATATACGGGTACCCTTCATAGCCGCCTGAAGAAAAAGCTCCACTGCGTTTTCCTTTGTTTTCGTATCGATCAACCCAACCATTTAAAAGACCATTTCGCAAGGTCGCAGTATATTCATTTCCTAGAGGGGAAAGTGCGTCTGTTATCATATCAACAGCTTTATCATACGGGGTAACAAATTTAACGTCCTTTGTTAGTGGCATATACACATCATAGTGGCGAAGCTCATCAAGTTTTAAAACCTTTTTTACTAAAGCGTAATATTTATGAAGTGGAGCTAAATTAGAGCGAATAGTGCCTACCAGGTTTTCATACACTGAAACAGGCACCTTATCTGGGAAAAGAGCTTTTTCAATTGAAGATGTATACCCACGTGCTCTTGCTTTGTAAACATCTTGGTTTACACTACCAGCATAGAGGGTGGTGATAGTGTTTTTATGGCTATCAAAAGCTTTATATAGCTGATTATACGCTGCCTTTCTAATGTCTCGATCAGGATTGATTAAAAATGACGAGTATGTTGTTTGGCTCAAAGGCATTTCACCTTCATTAGTTTTTATAGTTCCAAAATCGATATCTACATTAGTAAGCATTGAAAAAGCCTTAGATGGTGCTTGTAGACTTTCTTGCTGCAAAGCAAAGAGTCTTTCTTCTTTTTCTGTTAAAATATAAGGTGCCATCCTGATAAGTTTTTGTAAAAATATTTTATATGGCGAAAACTCACTTTTTGAAAGCATTTTTTCAATTGTATCTTTTTCAATAGACTGAATTTCAGGAACAAGAAAACTTGTTTTTGCTTCTGCTGTACTTGCTGCCATCATGTAGCGCCCTAATTTGTCTTGTGCAGAACTATCAGACGCATCTTGTGCGGTTAAAAGGAATGCATAGTTTCCAAGCTTTTCGCTTAACCGTTCCATTTCTTCATTTATTTTTAGAGCTTCAAGAAGTTTTTGTTCTTCTCTAATATGGCCTTTTAGACTTTCCATTTTATCAGCATATGGCTCTACTTTTTTTAGCGCATCTTCCCACTCTTCATCATTTTTAAAAATAGTTGCTAAATCCCAACAATCAGCTTTTTTTACATTTTTTCGTAATGGTATTGTATGTTCATTCATAATTTGGAGTATAGCACATTGCAGTTTTTTTATCTATGTGATACAGTGCAATTATGGGAACTTTGACGAAGTATCAAATTGCTCGAGGGCGGAAGCTCTACGGAATCTTTACCGCCTTTAACTCTATTTCTTTTACTCTTGTTACAGGCAATATTTTGTCAATTTATGCACTTTTTTTGGATGCAAGTGCACTTGTCATTGGTTTAATAAATGCCTTTAATTTTTTATCTTTTTTTGCAATTCCACTTGGAAGATTTTTAACAAAGAAGCACTCAATTATTAAAGTATATGCTCGAGCATGGCTTGCAAGGATTCTCTGTGTGACATTAATGCTTGCAATTCCTTTTTTAGTATCCTCAGGCGTTCCTGAATTAGGAATTTTTTGTATTCTTATAAGCAACTTTGGATTTAACTTCTTTCGTGGTATTGGAACCATCGCAAATAACCCGGTTATTACTGATTTAGCCCCAGGTAAAGACAGAGGAAGTTTTTTAGTCTTTTTATCACTTACTTGGAATACCTCTGCACTTTTAGCAACGCTCGCACTTGCATTTTTATTACAATACGGAGACTCACTTGTAATTTTAAATGCTGCAGTCATTTTAGGTATTATTTCTGGAATTATTTCTTCTTTAATTCTTTTTAGAATGCCATCGAGTGATACCGAGCAAAAAACTGAGGCGACAAATTTTTCTAAAAGATTTTTAACTGCAATGCATGACAGGAGCTTTAGACTCTTTCTGATGGCATTTATGATTGTCGGCTTTGGGGTCGGAATGGCTCGCCCATTTATAATAGTATATGCAAGAGAAGTATATGCCCAAGCCGATAGTGTTGTCACCTTCATTACCTTTTTTAGTAGCCTAGGGGCCTTGTGCATGGGACTTGTAACACGTTTATTTATTGATAAAATTGGTGCAAAACCTATGTATCTATTATTCACCGCATTGACTATTGTAAGTTTAGTGCCAGCAGTTTTTTCTCCGTCTATTGGAAATGGTATAATAGTTTTTATTTTTCTTTGCCTCATAGCCTTTGTATCTAACCTTGGTTTTTCTGGTGAAGAAAATGCGGGGCAAACATATTTTTTTGGACTTATTCCAAAAGAAGCCGTACTTGACTTGAGTATTGTATATTTTTTAGTATCGGGTATGGCAGGTGCTACAGGTTCTTTGGTAGCAGGTGTCATGCTTGATGCTTTTGAGCAATCAGGACTTTCAGTCACTGCATCATATCGATTGTTTTTTGGAATTCAAATTGTTATTATTGGGATATCATTTTTTATCCAAATGAATCTTAAGGCTCTCGATAGTTACTCGCTTAAAGAAGCTCTCCCGATGTTTTTTTCGGTGCGCGATATTCGCGGCTTAAGCCTTTTATATAAATTGGATAGAAGTAAAACCGTACGCGAAAAAACAGAACTATTAACAGAGCTAAGGCTTTCTAACACTTCTGCTGCAACAACAAATCTACTTGAACACTTATCATCGCCAAGCTTTGCTGTTCGCTCTGAGGCCATAGCTGGAATGGAAAGCCTTCCTAAATTAAATACACAAACTATTGATATTTTAATTCAAGAGCTCGACAGAGGATTGTTTACGACAGCCTATCGAGCTTCAAGAATTTTAGGAAATTTTAAAATTCAAAAAGCTGTTCCCGAACTCTTAAAACGAATAAGTAGTGAAGATTATATTCTTGCGGGTGAGTCAATGCTTGCACTCGCAAAGATTGGAGATGAGGGTGCACAAACAAAAATTTCTGAAGTACTTGAAACAACAAAAAACACCCATGTTACCCTTTGGGGAATACGCGCGATGGAAATGTATGCAAACACAACGAGTATTCCAGTTTTACAAAATGTACTACGCCTTAACTATGAAGATAAAACAATAGAAAATGAAGTAATCCTTGCCTTTGCTTCTATAATGGGAATTGATAAAGCATTTTTTCCCGCATTTTCACAATATGCTGAAAATCCTGAAACAGTTGAAGAAATACTACAATCCCTTTTTGATGAAATAATATCAAAAAAGAAAATTGGCACCGATGGCATTCCACCACTCATCCTCGAATTTTTACACAATGCAGAAAGCAAAGATGCTTTTTCACAAAACTTGGTAACCTATGCAAAAAAGAATGCGGGCATGACGGTAAAAATGCTCATTAGTAGCATAATTGACACAGATACGCCAAAACTTGATTCATTTAGGTTTTTTGCGTGCTTTTGGGCTCTCATGCTTTTTTCAGATCCAAAGCTTTTAAATAAATAAGACTACACAATTTTCCACCGCAAACGCCAACGCCCATTTTCAAAACTATGGCTAATAATTGAAAATACTCCAATTTCGCTTGTGGTAGAAACATGTGTTCCAATACAGGCACAAGAATCATAATCGCCCACATCAATAATACGAAGCGTATTACCAGCATTTTCTGGAAGCTTTGAAAGATCAACTATTGATGCAGCTTCTTCTCTTGTTACAAAGCGTTCTGTAACAACAAGATTTTTCGAAATCGTTTCATTTACCACTTTCAAAAGCTCTTCAATTTGAATGCTCGTAGGCTCTATTTCTAAGTTGTAATCGCATTTAGATTTTTTTGCTTCAATATGTGCATTAAAAGAACGTTGGCACCCAAAGATTCTAATCATTGTTTGGTTTAGTATATGCTCTGCAGTGTGCATAGGGGCACAATAGTCTTTTTTTGCTTCATTTTCGGTTTTATTCATGTAAAAAGTATACCTTCTATTACACAAAAAAGCAAGAAAACATTCAAAAGCTTTTTTTTGGAAATAATCCAATTTTGAACAATTATACTTGAATTGTTCAAAATTTTAATATATACTCTATACTTAAGGAAGACTAATTTGGAACGTAATACACAGAAAAAATATATTTTTATTATTCTAACATTATTACATGCTTGCACATTTATGTTTGCAGTAGGTGCTAGTGATGCTCGCTCAGAGTCTCCAAAGCTTTTTGCAACCCAAGAAGAAATACGACTGCGCACAGAAAATATTTCACAAAATTTTGCATACATATTACCTAATGGTGAAGTACACCCTGAATACACTGGAAACAAGCACGAATTAGCGCAAGTACTTTCACCTGACATTCAATATATTCAATCTTCCGCTTTTTCTACAACATCATTTACTATTACAAAAATCAGCAGGGGACAAATTCCAAGCATACACTTAGAAAAGAATGCGTTATGGGAGAGTACAAGTAGTAATTATAATGAAAAGACAACATATGGAAAAGATTTTTCTGCACTTGGATTTAAGACAAATAATGTTGCATATTATCGTTATGATGGTGAAAACCCACTTTTTTCTCCAAACAGCTTATACAATTCCATGCTATACACAACCATAGGAAGTGAAGAAAAAAGAGTGCTAGAGCGTTTTGTTTTTTATCGTTGGACAGGAGAAAACATGGGTATTGATCTTGATACTTATATGTACGCAATAGATACCTATACAGGACTTGTATTTACCTATGTAAAAATTGGTTCGTGGAAATCTGCATTTGGGGTTGAGGTTCCAACACGCTATGATCCTATTGATATTTACAGAGCACAAAATAGTTCCCCTCGCTTATTCTTTGAATATGACCCCATTGGTTATATTTCAAAAGAAGGGTTACTTGTATTACATGATTGGTATATTGAAAAAACAAAAGAAAAGCTTGCCGATCAATTGGTAGCACATTTGCCAATTGGGAAGTCTCCTTACTACATGCCTTAATCCACACTTTGGTTCTGAAGCTTTTCTTCTTTTGCGTAAATGCAAAGTGCATCGATGAGCTCATCGCAATAGCCTTGCATTACTTGGTCAAGTTTATAAAGCGTTAATCCAATTCTATGATCTGTTACACGATTTTGCGGAAAGTTATACGTCCTAATCCTTTCAGAGCGGTCACCTGAACCAACCATGCCTTTGCGAGCAGCAGAGCGCTCTGCATTCTTTTTAGATTCTTCTAGCTCAAAAAGACGCGCACGTAAAACACGCATTGCTTTGTCTTTATTTTTATGTTGGCTTTTTTCATCCTGTTGAATTACAACTAATCCTGTGGGTATGTGAGTTAAACGCACTGCAGAGTCAGTGGTATTAACACATTGCCCCCCAGGCCCCCCTGCTCTCATAACATCTACACGTAAATCTTCTGGCTTTATTTCAATTTCAGTTTCTTCAGCTTCAGGAAGAACAGCAACTGTTACAGCACTCGTATGTACCCGTCCTTGCGATTCTGTTGCAGGAACTCGTTGTACACGGTGAACACCACCTTCATAACGGAGGCTTCCGTACACATACTTTCCACTTATTGAAAAAGAAAGCTCTTTGTACCCACCAACTTCAGTTTCACTCATGTTAATAACTTCGTATTTCCAGCCTTTCATATCAGCATAACGACTATACATTCTAAAAAGATCTGCAACAAAGAGAGATGATTCATCTCCTCCTGTACCACCTCTAATTTCCATGATAATATTTTTTTCTTCAAGTGGGTCTGGTGGAATTAAAAGCATTTTAAGTTTTTCTTCCATTTCGGGCTGTTGTTCTTCTAATTCGCGTAGCTCTTCACGAGCCATTTCTTTCATATCATGATCAGATTCTTCTGTGATTATTATTTTTGACTCTTCGATGCCTTGCAGTATGCGCTTGTATTCGTCGAAAGCTTCCATGAGGTTGGTTAAATATGAGTGCTCTCGCATAGTTTCTTTGTATTTTTTTGCATCTTTTACTAAGCTTGCGTCTTGAATTAGCTCATTAACTTCTTCATATCGCACTTTTAATTGTTCTAATCTCTTTATCATGGTAAGCATTATATAGAAAAGTGTAAAAAAATACAAGGGAGATGTAAAATTGAAATTATAGCGAACAGAAATGGGAGCATCACAGTAGTTATTGAATAGTTTTCTGTAAAATAGTATAATTTGCATAGTGTGTAAAGGAGACAATGAGGATGTTTAAATTGTTTAACGACGAAGATGAAAACAAGTTTACATGGGATTCTATTGGAGATGTAACTGATGGAAGGCAAAATCTTGGAGAAGAAATGCCTGTGTTTGTATATCGTTTATTTCAATTTACAATAAAGGATGAACTCGCCAAACGATTTGGGAATGACCAGACTATTGAGGTTTTTCGTAATGCTGGTGATTTGGCAGGCAGAGAGTTTGCTCAAAAGTTACTTGATTTATCATTAGAGCTTAATGAGTTTATTGCCCATCTACAAAAAGTCCTAGAAGAAAGCAAAATTGGTGTTTTACGAATAGAAAAATTTGAACCTGAAACAGGGGAAGCAATTTTAACTATAAGTGAAGACTTAGACTGTTCAGGCCTTCCAATTACAGGTGAAACTGTATGTAATTATGATGAAGGATTTATTGCAGGAATATTAAAAGCCTATACAAAAAAGAATTATGTTGTTACTGAAATTGATTGTTGGGCAACTGGATCTCGCGTATGCAGATTTGAAGCAAAAATACAATAGAAAGTTGGTAGTTTTTCACTATGAAAAAAGAAGAAGCGGACATATTAGTAGACCAAATACGAAGTATTATTCTAAACAATCCTATTGACCCACTGCTAAATATAAATGATGAAGAATTCGTTAAGCTACAAGAAGCAATTGGATATTTATCAGATTGCTTAATTGAATCAAATCAGTTTTTAAGAGAGCTTTCTAGGGGAAACCTTGAAATAAAAATACCAAGCAGGCACAATTTTCTTACAGGCAGCTTAAAAGAATTACACTCAGGTTTAAGGCATCTTACATGGCAAGCAGACCAAGTTGCGAATGGAGACTACAAACAAACTGTTTGTTTTTTAGGCACATTTTCAAAATCGTTTAATAAAATGATCGAACAACTCTCTGAAAGAGAAGAAAAACTAAAAAAGCAATCAAAAGCATTATTTGATACTAACGAACTTATGAAATCAATTATGGACGGCCTAAAAGATTGGGTTGTAGTCACTTCACAAGAAACTAATGATGTGATATATAGTAATGATGCGGCATCTAGGATGTTTTATAATCCTGACACAGACGAATTCAAATGTGGTGAAAATTGCGAGCTTATGGATATCCTAAAAAACTATAGCAACACAATTGAGGGTGAAAACTCGCTAGAGTATATGTGTAACAAAAATAAAAAGTCTTTTAAGGTTAATTCTTTTTCTGTCTTTTGGAATAATATGCATGCATTTGTCCATTACATTGTTGATATTACCAAAGATAAAGAAAATCAAAATAAAATAGAGCAGATGGCATACTGTGATGAACTTACGGGCTTATATAATCGACGTTACTTTATGTCACAGCTTGATTATCTAAAAGAGGAAAAATGCCAGTTTGCGCTGTGCATAGTGGATTTGGATGGGTTAAAACATGCAAATGATGCATACGGACACACTGAAGGTGATATTTATTTAAAAGAAATTTCACATGAATTGAAGCGAGACACTCGTTCTTCGGATAGCGTCTGTAGGATTGGTGGTGACGAGTTTGCAATCATTTTTCAAAACTGCTCAAAAAAAGCTATTGTTGAAAAAATGGAAAAAATAAATAAGCAGTTAGCATCATCTAAAAAAGAATATTCTATGTCTATTAGTTATGGGGTATGCGAGTATGATCCGCAGTCAAATGTTTCAACAGCCGACTTACTTGCAAATACTGATAAAATTATGTATGAACAAAAACATAAAAAAAGAAAAAACAGAGACTAACTATCATAAAAAAGCTTCAACCGATTGGTTAAAGCTTTTTTATGCCAATTAAAAATTTAAAAC
Source organism: uncultured Treponemataceae bacterium (assembly GCA_964371295.1). GTDB lineage: Bacteria > Spirochaetota > Spirochaetia > Treponematales > Treponemataceae > CAYJFX01. The sequence goes on along the minus strand of CAYJLT010000008.1, from coordinate 7,317 downwards.
TGTTTTCGGATTTACTAGTTTTCCATCTTTGTACACTGAAAAATGCAAGTGATTCCCTGTTGAATAACCCGTGCTTCCAACATATCCAATAACAGAGTTTTGGCTCACACTTTGGCCCTTTGTAACTGGTGCTGCTTCCATAAAATGTGCATATAGGGTTTGATAACCATTGCCGTGATTTACAATAACATAGTACCCATACACACTCGAGTATCCAACGGTAGAAACTGTTCCACTCATAGCAGAGCGAACTGGGGTACCTTTTGTAATTGCAAAATCTGTCCCTGTATGAAAACTTCTTACTCCTGTAAAGGGGTCTGCTCTATAACCATAATTTGAAGAAAGTCTCCATCCTCCTGAAAGAGGATGTTTAAAGAGCTCACCAAGTGCTTGGCGCAAAGTTGTTGTATCAAGCATCGCCCCTGGTACAAATAGAGTTTCTCCAGCATGTAAAAGAGAGCTTTCAAGTTCGTTAACATCAAGAATTTCTTCTATTGTAACACTATGATGTTTAGCAATTGATTCAAGTGAATCACCTTTTTTTACTTCATATAGCAAGCCATCAACAGATGGAACCGTAATTTTTTGTCCTGCCCACAGCAAACGAACATTATCAATTTCATTAATTCCAATTAGAGTTGAAATATTGCGCAGCCCAAATTTTGTGCTGATGCTATGGATACTGTCACCATTTTGCACAGTGTAATTTGAGAAACTCACAGGCTGGCTATATAAGTTTTTACTCTCAGCAATCGCAATAAGTGCTAATGCTTCTTCTTCATAAACTTGGGATGACGCTGATACCTCAACAAAAGTCTGCATAGATTTTTTTAATATTTCTTCTTCAAAGAGCACGCCCTGATGAAAATTAAGGGGTTTCGCAAAATTATGTAGGTAAAATACAAAGGAAATGCTTGCATACGCAATTAAAAGAAGGGAACATGTCACCAAAAGCACATGTCTACTTTTTATTATGCCAGCACACAAAATTTCTACAGTCAAAAAGGATGCTTTTTTCTCCTTAACTTTCGTAAAGGATTTTTTTTGTGTACCTACAGTTCTCTTTCGAGGCAACACTTGTGATCTAAGCATATCTTCTAAGCTCGGAGTTGACATTGGTACTGTTTTTGAATCAAAATAACTGATAATTTCCATGTTATAACTATCGACATAATTTGCAATGCATATTAGAATATAGCATATGAAGTGTAACATTTTTTTTGCAATGCTAATTGGCCTTTGCATAGGAATATTATTAAAGCTCTTTATATTCGATATAGTTCGCGTATCGGGTGATTCTATGGAACCAACAATTATGAGTGATTCTACGGCTTTAATAAATAAACTTGCATATGGATTAGTACTCCCTTTCTCCGATACTTTGCTAGTACAGTGGAACGAGCCAAAAAAGGGCGATATTATTGTGTACATTTACAATAACAAAATGGTTGTAAAACGATGTGAAGGAATTGCCGGTGAAGTACTGGATTATTCTAACGATTCAGGGTATAGTATACATGTGGGTGAAAAAACTTTTCCGCTTTCAGAGGGGCAATTTCAACGAATAAAATTTAACAACGTTGTTCCAGATGATACAGTTTTTGCAATTGGGGATAACCCTTTACACTCTGTTGATTCAAGAGATTACGGATTTGTTCCAATAAAAAATATCTTAGGTAGGGTTGTTCAATAACAGTATATGCAGATGAATTCTTTTTTTTCAAAATACCGAATTATTGCATTCTCAATTTTTTTCATAGCGGTGATGGCATATATAATCATTTCATATGCAAAGCTAGCTATTATTCCTCCTGATGAAATAGTACTGCCAGCTGAAACACCTTTGCGTGGTTCAATCCTTGACAGAAATAATAAGCCGCTTGCAATACAAACCAATTTTTATCATTTAAAAGTTACCCCCTCAGATATTGAAAATGTTGAATATCTTGCTAGGGTTCTTTCACCTGTAAGCAATTTATCAGAGAGTTTTATCATTTCTGAGATTCAAAATGCAGAAATTAATTTTTTATATTTAAAAAAAGAAATTGATGAAAATGAAATGCAAATGATTGAATCTGTAATACATGCAAATGCTTTAAGTGGGATTAGCTTTGATACGGTTGCTCGAAGGGTCTACCCTGAAAACACTCTTGCATCTCAGGTAATCGGCTTTATGGGGTATGATGGGCAAGGGTTATCAGGCATAGAACTTTCTCAGCAAGATGTGCTTGTACCTGTAAATTTTACAGCAGGAAAGAGCCCTGTTGGAAACAATGTTTTTTTAACAATTGATGCAAACCTCCAGTATAAACTAGAGCAGATAGCGCATAATGCTATGGATGAAACAAAAGCAGAAAGTTTTATGCTTGTAGCAAGTGGGGCAAAAACAGGTGAAATCTTATCATATATTAGCCTTCCGGCAGCAAACTTAAATGAATATCCAAGCTCAACTACTTCCGAAAGAGTTGATAGACCTGCTGTTCTAGCATATGAACCAGGATCAGTTTTTAAAATCTTCTCTGTCGCAAGTTTTATTGAAACAGGTACCATTGCACAACATGAAACATTTTTTTGTGACAGCGTTCACACAATGCGTGCATCAAATGGCGAAGAATCCGTAATAACATGCTTAGGCTATCATGGTGAAGTTACTGCTAGAGAGGCACTTCAATACTCTTGTAACGATGCTCTTGCACAAATGAGCGAAAAGATGGGCTCCGAGGCTTTTTTAGCTATGCTTAGAAAATTTGGTTTTGGGGATCACACTTACCTTGAAGTACCTTCGGAAACGCGAGGATCCGTAAAGAACACTAATGACAGATTTTGGTCTATTAGGTCAAAGCCTACTATGTCAATTGGGCAAGAACTTTCAGTTTCAGCACTTCAAATGGTTCAAGCAACTACGGCCCTTGCAAATGGAGGGGTACCCCTACAGCTTACATTTATATCACAAATCACTGATAGTAACGGAACCGTGCTGTATAAACATGTACCAAAAGAAAAAGAAAGAGTTGTTTCTCGCTCTACAGCAGACTTCCTTTTAAGCGCAATGGAAACAACGGCTCAATTTGGAACAGGCACGAGGGCCGCCTTAGGTGATATTTCCATCGGCGTAAAAACAGGTACAGCACAAATTACAGATGAAGAAACAGGAGCCTATAGCGAAACAGACTTTGTTTCAAATGTAGCGGCAATTTTTCCTGTAGATGAACCTGAAATCGTTTTATATATTGTAATTACAAAAGCTCAAGGAGAAACCTTATCGGGCCGAATTGTTGCTCCCGTTATTGCTGAGGCCGCAAATACCATTATTGACCACTTAGGATTGGCGCGTGCAAATGCAGCATCCTTGGAGCACTCAGGCAGAATAACCTTTCAAGCAGGACAAACTCCAACTGTAGGAACAATTGTCCCTGATTTTACTGGATTTTCAAAGCGCTCGCTCATGCCTCTATTGAGTGATGAAAGAGTGCATTATCTACTTGAAGGAGATGGATGGGTTGTAGGGCAAAATCCTCCACAGGGAACGCCTATAACAGAGGGAATGACTATAACCATTTACCTAGAGTAATATATGAACCCTACCATATTAGAGAAAAATTTACAGTTATTTTCAAAACGCTTTGAGCACCTTCACGAAGCACTAAAAAGCCTTCCACAAAAAGAAAAACTGCCCACAGGTCTTGAACTTTTTACTGCAAAAAACAATGAAATAAGTGCTCGCTTTGATGATAGTTATTTACACTCTTCATATAACCCTTCGGGCGAAGCAAAAAAACTTATGGAAGCACCAGAAGTAAACGATGCAGACTCAATTGTTTTTTTAGGGGTCGGCCTCGGATATGGGGTAATTGAGGCAGCCATCAGGCACCATTCAAAAAATATTATCATTATAGAACCTGACCCATACCATATACTTTGTGCATTTTCTACCCTCGACTGGTCAGCCGTTTTTGAATGCAACTCTCTCATTTTTTTATTGGAAGCCCCACAGCAAACGGTTATTACAATACTTGAAAAATATGGTCTAAAAGAGTGTTTTTTTATTACTCAAAAAACAATTATGCAACATGCCCAGCAATATTTTACAAATATTCAAACGCTTGTTGAAAGAAACTTAGATAAACAGGCTATAAATTTGCGAACCCTTGAACGGTTTTCAACACTATGGCTTTCAAATATGTGCAAAAATCTTCCCTTTATAAAAAATCTTGATGGGATAAAAAGATATGAAGGTATGGCAAAAAATTTACCAGCATGTGTGCTAGCAGCTGGGCCGAGCTTAGATGAAGCATTACCACATTTAGAAGAAATAAAAAAGAGGTGTATACTAATATGCGTTGATACTGCTCTTAGAGCCTGCCTTTCTGCGGAGGTTGAACCACACTTTATTCTTTTAGTTGATCCTCAATACTGGAACTCTCGACATATTGAAGGCTTACAAGCGCTGGAAAGCATATTGATTACCGAAGCTGCAGCCTACCCTAGCGTGTTTCGCTTTCAATGTAAAGAAATAATTCTTTGCTCTTCACTTTTTCCTTTAGGAAAATATGTTGAAAATTTTACTGGAGAAAAAGGAGAGCTTGCCGCTGGCGGTTCTGTTGCAACAAGCGCATGGGATTTTGCCCGTTTTATTGGTTGCAAAACTATTTACATGGCAGGGTTAGATCTTTCTTATCCGAACAAAAAAACACATACAAAAGGCAGTACCTTTGAAGAAAAGGCTCATATAGATTCAAAAAAAATGAGCACGTCTGAAACCCTACTTGCACGTGTGTTATATAACCCCCAAACAGAATACTCACTTGATAATGACGGAAACAAAACTATCACCGACTCGAGAATGGCATTATATGCATGGTGGTTTGAAAGCAAATGCGCTGCAAACCCTCACATAAAAACATTTACCCTTTCAAAAAAATCCTTGTCTATTCCACTTATTGAAGCAACACATATAGAAAATATTCTGTCGCTAAAAAACATTGAAAAAGATATTGATTTTTTTTGCGCCATCCATTCTCCAATTCAAAAAGAGCTTAAGCCTTGTGCTATAATTGATTCACTACTTTCCGACTTTGCTTACCTACAAACAGTAGTTGATAAGGGAATACACATATGCAATAAGCACTGCAAAACAGATAAGGAGTATGAGAAGAATTTAGAGGCGCTGACAAAAATAGATGCATCAATTTTTGCATCATCTGCAAAAAATATTATTTCTCTTGTTTTTCCTACTCCAAATCAATTACAAGCAATACTAGAAGAACGCTTACCAGAGGAACCGCCTCTACCGCCAAAAGGCACTTATGCAATGGCTGCACACTATAATATTCAAAAGGCACTTATATTGTACGGGTTAATAAAAAACAGTATAGATTTTCATATCCACTACTTGCGAAAAAATCAATAAAACCTTAAAATAGTACTTAAGTTTTTTTTAGTGACACCGATACTTAATATGTAAGGAACATATTAAGTAAGGGTGTGTCCATAGACATCCAGACACCATTACTGAAAGTATCAAGGCTGAAAACAGTATGGTTTTCAGCCTTTTTTTTAAAGGCTACTGCTTAAAGAGTAACATAATAGGAAAGCAAAAACCAGGAGCGCAAATGAATACATATGCTGTATCAGAATTAAAAGAAGGGATGTTCTTCACTGCAGAAGTTCAACTTGACAATACATTTTCTTTGCTCAATACTATGACTCCAATAACCGCGAGCTTAATTAAAGCTTTGAATGATTGGAGTTTTAAAGAAGTATTTTCGATGGGAATCATAAACGCAAAAGGGAGCACTGTAGTTCAAGACGCAAAAGATTCGCGAGGTACTGAAGACAACACGAGCCCTGGCGAAACACTCCGGCAAAACATAGCACAAATAACAGAAAGTACTGCAGGTACAGAAAGTAAATTTGAAACGGTTAAGGCTATATATAATGAATATCTTAATTATATTAATGTAGTATACACCCGATTTGCGACGCACAGAGAGCTAAATTACAAATCAATATATGAAATAGTAAAAGATTTATGTATTTTTATTAACCAAAACAGACGCTATATTCTACGCGTAACGCCTGCCATGGACCCCGACAGCAAAGACTTTCTAGTGTATCACTCAATGCGCTCAACAGTGTTTGCAATTGTAATTGGAATACAATTAAAGATTCCGTTAAGTAAACTTACCGAAATTGGTGTTGCTTGTATACTTCATGAAATTGGTATGATAAAACTACCACCCCAAATGTACATGACAAATAGGATATTGTCACCAGCAGAAAAGAAAACAATTTATACGCACCCTCTTTTATCATATGACATTGTAAAAAGCTTTGATTTCCCACTGAGTATTGGACTCGCTGTTCTTGAACACCATGAAAAAGAAGATGGTTCAGGGTATCCTCGCAAGATGGTAGGTAAGGATATTTCATTATATGCAAAAATCATATCAATTGCATGTTCTTTTGAAGCAATAACCGCCCCAAGGCACCACAGAAGTGCTCAAAGCTCTCACGAAGCAATGGTTGAAATGCTAAAAAATACAGGCAAACAATATGACGAAACAGTTATTAAAGCACTTTTATATAGTATGTCTCTTTTCCCTATCGGAAGCTATGTTTTCCTTGCAGATGGTAGAATAGGACTCATTGCAGATACAAACCCTGAAGACCCAAAAAATCCAATTGTACAACTTATTAATGAAAAAACCGAAAGTGGAGCAGATAAATTTGTAAAATCTGGAACGGGCGAAATACAAATAAAGAGGGTTCTAACAAAGCAAGAAACTGAAGATTTTATTAAAACACTTGAACCTAAAGATGTGCCGAAAGTTGAAGCTGCACAAAATGATAATGACATTGATGATTTAGAAGAAGTTGAAGAATTAGAGGAAATCTAATTAATAGAACCACAATAGAAAAATCCCTTGAGTAAAATTTCAAGGGGTTTTTTATGCCATTGACATTATAATAAAAAAATGTATTATAAAGCTATAGGGGTTAGTTATGAAAAAAATATTAGTAGTATTTGTTTTATTAGCATTAGTGCTTGTAGGTTGCGAAATGAGCGATTCTGGAATTCCAGGGCGTTATGAATCAACAAAGGTACTAATCCCAGTGTATTATGTTGAATTATACAGTAATGGTACATACTCAGAGGGTTCAATTGTTTTTTGGAAAGATGAGGAATTAGATGATGGGACGTGGTCTGCAGCAGGAACCATTGTCACTTTAGACAATGGTTTTAATACTCCAAGTGTCATAGTTATTGATAAAAGCGAATTTGACTACAAAGACTTAAACTTTAAGAAAAAGTAA